>CAYZKG010000198.1:0-2581 GCA_964478915.1 uncultured Nitrospira sp. | reverse complement strand
CTCCTCCCGGCCTCCCGTTTCTCTGGGAAACAGACGATCAGCCACCCGGACGGTGGCATGGGCCTGGAGAGGGTCCAGCGCATTACCTGGCGGATACGCCATACGGCGCCTGGGCGGAGTTTCTGCGCCATGAGGGGATCACCGAACCGGAAGAACTGGCCGGTATTGACCGGGCGATCTGGGCCGTAGAAGTTCCCGACGATCTGGTCGCGGCGGCGCGAGAACCTGAATTGCCTCTCGATACGCTTGTCGGAAGCCTGGAGAGCTACGACGCCTGCCGGGGTGAGGCCCGTCGGCTTCGAGAAGCGGGGGCCGAGGGCCTCGACGCTCCCTCAGCTGCTCTCGTTCCGGGAGGCGCTCAGGGCTGGCGCGTGGCGGGAGGCCTGCAACCGGCTCCTCCCCGCGATGGCCGGGTGATTACGCTTTTCGGCCCCAGGCCGGACCTGATCGGCTGGCGGATGGTCGAAAGCGGTCGTCCGGGACCGGATCTGCTGCCGCGCATTCGTCCTCTCGCTCCCTAAGACCTGAACGCGCGCTTCGCTCAGGCGAAGCAGACGGGAAAGGGGTATCGAGCCCACCGGGCCGGCCCCGCCGGCCGCC
The DNA here is from genome assembly GCA_964478915.1 of uncultured Nitrospira sp. Lineage (GTDB taxonomy): Bacteria > Nitrospirota > Nitrospiria > Nitrospirales > Nitrospiraceae > CAYJUM01. The sequence goes on along the minus strand of CAYZKG010000198.1, from coordinate 1,981 downwards.
GCTGCCCGCCCTGAAGCCACTTCCCCGCTGCTCTCGATAATAGTAGAATCCCCTATAGCGGTCGGGGGACCGCGGTGCAGTTGACAAGGGGCGGAGGCATGTATGCTCTGGGAAACAGTTCAGGCAATTGGCACCTCATGGCCGCCATGGCTGGCACTCGCCGCCATCTTTTTTTGTGTCCTGTTTCGCTCTGAAATCGCGGGTCTGATACGCAGAATCACGGGGATCGGGCGGGGTGGAGTGACCGCCGTTCCCCAGGAGCCTCAGTCCCATGCAGCGAGTGACCCCCGGACGGCAGCGGATGAGCTTTTGGCTCAGCTCGACAGCCAGTATGTCCGTGCACGGGAGGAGGCCATTAAGAAGGAGTTGCAAACGAGAGGCCTTTCGGAGAGCTCGCCCGAAACCGTACGGGTATTGACTCGGTTCGCCACATCGGCCCTCGTCTCGTTGGAGTTTGAACAGATAGAAGGTACGATCTGGGGTAGTCAGATTGCGATCCTTACGTACCTTAACTCCAGGCGTGACGCCTCTACGGATGAACTCCGGGTGTTCTACGACGCTGTTGACAGCCAATACCCTCAATGTTTTTCGGCCTACTCCTTTGACCAGTACATGGGCTACCTTATCGGCCACGAACTGGTTTTGCGAGAAGGAGATCGGTTCAGCATCACGGTGAAGGGACGGACGTATTTAATGTACAGAGTGCACCAGGGAAAGGGATCGCGTCTGTTTTGACGCCACGGCGGCTCGTCCCACCACCCCGGAAAAGCACTACTCAAATAAGCTTGCGTACGAAATTGACTCGTGGGACTTAAAGGTCGCCCCTCGAGGCTGGGGAGCACATCGTCGTTATCGATGCACGCTCACTCGAAGCCTTCCAAAAGGAACACATTCCGGGGGCGATCAATATTCCGCATCGGTCGATGAGCGCCGAAACGACGAAGCAACTGGACAAGAACGCCCTGGTCGTCACCTACTGCGATGGCATAGGCTGTAATGCCTCGACCAAAGACGCATTGAACATGCTCAAGCTCGGTTTCCGCGTAAAAGAGCTCATCGGCGGACTGGATTGGTGGAAGCGCGACGGCCACAAGACGCATGTGGCGGCATCCGAGGTCTCGGTCCGCTGCGGTTGCAGCTAGATCTGCGGACTCGAAGGTCCCGCGGCGGTCGCTCCAACTGGCGTGAGACGCAGGTCAGGTGTCGTGAAGACATCATCGGGAGATCAAGGGCAGGGTCGCGGAAGCGCGACACGCGGAAAGGACTCTTGATGGACGTCTTCGAGGCTGTGCGTACGATACTCGCTCTGCGGCGCTACCAGAACACACCCGTGCCGGAGGCGGTGATCCGGCGGATCGTCGAGGCCGGACGGCTGACGGGCAGCGCCATGAACGAGCAGCCGTGGCACTTCATCGTGGTCCAGGATCGGGAGACCCTGCGTCGGCTGGGGGCCCTCGCGCGGACCGGACCGTACGTGGCCGAGGCGCCGCTCGCGATCGTGGTGGCGGTTGAGAAGACGCAGTTCGCCGTCTCTGACGCGAGCCGCGCGATCCAGTCGATGCTGCTGACCGCGTGGGCCGATGGGGTGGGCTCCAACTGGGTCGGCTTCGGTGGGCTCGAGGAAGTCAAAGCTCTGCTCAAGATTCCTGGCGGGCTGGATGTCTTGGCTATTCTTCCGTTCGGCTTTCCGGTCGGGGTGGCCGGACGAGGCAAGAAGCGGCGGAAACCACCGGGGGCGGTCACCCATCGGGAGCGGTACGGCCAGCCCTTCGAGTAGGGGAGAGGGGGTCCGATTTAGAATGATGTTCACGCGATGGCATCGGTGGTGCGAACTGCGCACGGCCTGCCTGAAGGAGGGCAACCGCCCGTTCGGCGGCCCCGTCTGGGAGACAATAATGCGGAGGTCTTTGGTCCGAGTGTCTGATTCGGTCCACGTGACGTGGCCGCACGATCTATGAGTGGCGGACCGGCCTTCTTGTTC
>CAYZKG010000197.1:0-2648 GCA_964478915.1 uncultured Nitrospira sp. | reverse complement strand
ACGGAGAACACGACGATTGCCACCCCGTAATTTCGTGTGAGTCCAGCGAGCAGCTTGAGAAATGACAGCATGATGAGCCCAATCTGCCCAACCACCCCAACCGGGAAGGCGTCACTGAACCCGGCGCGCTTCATTCTGAAGTAGTCTCTTGCTCCGGCATAGATGGCAATGGATTGGTGCGCCCTATCGCCTGGAGCCTCGTTCAGCGGCACCATGGACTCCACGGCAATGGTCCCCTCTCTCGAGGGAAGCAGCCTGACCATGGCCGTTCCTCGCCCTGGACGCACAGACTGGCAAAAGTACCGCTCCGCGAGCGAGACGAGCAATGTTCCACGTGGAACATTTTTGGCCTGTTTTATGGGCCCAAAGTATCGCAGGTGCTTCTTGCCGCCATTTCCATTTTCTACTAACATGTTTATTTCCAAAGGATTACGTCTGTTATCAAGTTCGTCTGCTTTCGTCCACGTGGACGTCACGACGAGAGCTCTTGCTGAACTCGAGGCGCCATTTATATGATCTAATTCAATCATTACAAGCGGGTTATGCATATCAACTGACTATCTAATATGGTAACTATTGAGATCGGCGTCTGAGGCTTCAAAGGTGGCGCTGGTTGGCGTCGTCTCGAGCGCTCGCCAGGAAAGAGGGCGGTCGTCAATCTGAAGATGGACGAGGTGAAGCCCGCTGATGATCCGCAGCGGTTGCTGACCGGCTTCGTCCATGAACTGCTTCAGCGTGATGCGCCGAATGGCCCCGCTTGATTTGCCAATCTCCAGCTCCATGGATTCTGACTCGATTGATACAACATCTTCATCTTCAAGATGATAGAGTGACTGAGCAGCCGCTTCAAGCGTGGGCGCCGGCTTCTCCGCGGCGACCTCTTGCGATCGAGCTGGTGGGCTTGGGTACCATGTGGTCAGCACTTTGGAATAGAGGGCAAGGAAGGCTGCAGAAAGGAGCGCGGCGAGGAGGACGCGTTTTTCCATCAGGCGACTGGATCAACTCCCCCACGAGACAGGGGATGGCAGCGGAGGATCCGCGCCGCCGAGCGCCAGCCTCCGCGGAGGATGCCGTGTCGCCGGATCGACTCGCTGGCATACTCCGAGCAGGTTGGGAAAAACCTGCATGAGTGTAACATAAAGTGTGACAATGTATTACGATACACAGCGATGGCGCACCTTGCGCCAGCACCTAGGCAAGCGCGCCAGCCCGTTTGCATAGCGTAAGGAACTCGCGTTCGAGGTGTGCCGACGTGACAGGAAGCGAAGCCGGATGGATCACCACGACGAGGTCAAGCCCATTCCGAAGCCGTGGTCCTTGCGCCGAGAGGATGGCTCTGAGCTGTCGCTTGAGCCGGTTTCTCACCACCGCGCCCCTCAGGCCACGACGGGTTCGCAGCCCAACACGGGTTTTCTGCTCAGCGTTGGGGAACGCCCCGACGGACAGGGAAGCCCCCCGCGTCCATTGTCCTCGTCGGTAGACCGCGGTGAACGCCTGGGTGTGCTTAAGAGCGCCCTTCAGACCGGGATGAGCTGCCAGCGTCCTTTTCGTCGACGGCGACTGAGCACGCTGCGCCCTCCGCGCGTGCTCATGCGGTGGAGGAACCCGTGCGCCCGCGCTCGCTTGCGATTCGAGCGGTTGGTCAGGTGTTTCTTCATCGCCGGCCATTATACGAACGGCCGCGTCGCGAATCAAGGAGAAATCGCTTGAGGGCCCTGGCCGGAGTTGCTATAATGCGGTTCCCGCGCGCGAAAGCCGGTGGCGCGGAATGCCTCTGCCTGTGCAAAACGTGTGGAAACTGTGCAAAACTCGCCCGCCTTCGATTGGCCCCTGGCCAAGAACCTGTTAAAAACTCGGCTCGGGTCCGAGGTGGTCAGCCGGTGGCTCGATCCGCTCTCCGTCTCCTCCGTGACTGAGCGCGCCGTGGTCCTCGAGGCGCCGAACCCCTTTTTCAGGGATTGGGTCACGGCGCACTATGCGCAGGCGCTGCAGGCGCTCGTGGGGGCTCGGGAGCTCCGGGTCGTCGCGGCGAGCGCCCCGAGCGTGGCGGCGACGCCGCGCCCGGCGGCCGCGCAGGGATCCGCGGCGGCTGAGCCGGCGGCGGCCGTGCAGGAGCATGGGCTGAACCTGAAGTTCACGTTTGAGCGGTTCGTCGTCGGTCCCAGCAACCGCTTCGCGCACGCCGCCTCGCTCGCCGTGGCCGAATCGCCCGCCAAGGCGTACAACCCGCTGTTCATCTACGGGGGCGTGGGCCTCGGCAAGACCCACCTCATGCAGGCGATCGGCCAGGCCATCCGGCAGCGGTGGCCCGCCAGGCGCATCGTGTACCTTTCCAGCGAGCGCTTCACCAACGAGCTGATCGCGGCGATCCAGACCAGGACGACGACAAAGTTCCGCGACCGCTATCGGACCGTCGACGTGCTCCTCGTGGACGACGTCCACTTCATCGCCGAGAAGGAGGCGACCCAGGAGGAATTCTTCCACACCTTCAACGCCCTCTACGACGCCCACAAGCAGATCGTCATGTCCAGCGACCGCTCCCCCAAGGAGATCGCGGGGCTCGAGGAGCGGCTGGTCTCCCGGTTTGAGTGGGGCCTGGTCACGGACATCCAGCCGCCGGACCTCGAGACGCGCATCGCCATCCTCCG
>CAYZKG010000196.1:0-2705 GCA_964478915.1 uncultured Nitrospira sp. | reverse complement strand
ATGAGGAGCAGAAGCCTGAAGCGAAGCGGCGCGCCGCGGACTTCAGGGCCGAACGCCTGCCGAAGTTCCTTGATTACTTCGAGCAGATACTCGATCGCAATCCGAAAGGGACCGACTATCTCCTGGGCAAAGCGGTTTCCTACGTCGATCTGTCGATGTTCCAGATGATCGCCGGCTTGCGCTATGCCTTTCCTCGCGCGATGGCGAGGCTGGAACCCACACACCCGCGATTGGGCGCGCTGCACGATCGCGTTTCGGCTCGCCCCCGGATTGCCGCCTACCTTAAGTCGCGGCGGCGCTTGCCTTTCAACCAGCAAGGCATCTTTCGGCATTATTCCGAGCTCGACGCGTAGACGTTGTTGCTTGTTGATTTTCCAAGCTTGACTGGAAGCAAAACGGGATGTTATTCGAGTACGATGGTGCAGCCGTAAACCCGAGAGGAGGAGAAAATGCCGCGAATAGCACTGGAACTGAACAAGGCTGAGGATTGCCGCAAGGTCAAGGGGCAGTGGCGCGTCGGCCAGGGGCTGGTGCCGGGCGAGCCCAATGAGGGTCTCACCGCCCAACTCCAGAGCAGTCCTGCGCGCCTGCCGGACTTTGACGACTCGCGCTGGGAGGTGTGCACGAACATCCGGAAGAGCCTCTCTAAGGGTTTCACTTTCGCATGGTACCGTATCACGATCGAATTGCCGGAACAGGCGGACGGAGTCGCGATAGCGGGCTCGCGCGTGTGGTTCGAGACGAACGTCGATAACTACGGTGAGATCTGGATCGACGGCAAGCTCGACCGGGCGGCCGGAGTTATCGCCGGCATCAACGCCCAGCAGCGGGTTGAGGTGAGTGCCAGCGCGGTGCCGGGAGCCAGGCATGTTATTGCTTGCCTCGTGGTAAACGGTCCGCTGGCCGAACCTCGCGGCGGTATCTTCATGCGCTATGCCACCCTCGCCTTTGAGTCCTCCGGCTAGGCGCCGGCCGGGCTCCGCCTGCACCCGACTTTGAACTTGACAAGCAGGATTTGACCGCATTAGGCTCCGAGACAGAAAAAGAAGGCGAGCCGCACCGGTTCGACCGCCCTGAGCGGCTCACCGCCGAAGGGCAGGCAATAGAAAAAAACCGTAGGGAGGGCCAATGGCGAAGAACGGGTTCAGAATATTCGACAGCGATATGCACATCATGGAGCCTCCCGACCTATGGGAGCGCACCATCGCCCCGGAGTTCAGATCGATCGCGCCTCGCGGGAGGACGTCCGATAACGTGCGCGACCTGGGCGTGATCTTGCCCGGCGACGGACCCAACGGCAGGCGCACCAGCGGGGTCCCGCATCGGGGTCACAACTACGAAAAGAACCAAAAGCTCTACCGAGACCACGCTCGACGTGGGTGGGGACCCGATGTCCAGCTCGAGGCGATGGACGTGGAAAGGATCGACGTCGCGGTGCTCTACCCCAGCCGCGGGCTGGGTGTGCTTACCTACTCGGATATGGACCCACGGTTCGCCGCCGCCATCGCCAGGGCGTACAATGACTGGATGTTTGATTTCTGCCAGACCGACACCACGCGGCTGCTCGGCGCGGGGATGATCTCGGTCTTCGACATCGGGGACGCCGTTGAGGAAACGCGCCGGGTGGTGCAGGAGCTCAAGTTTCGGGCGGTTTTTCTCAGGTCCAATATCGTCAACGGCAAGACGTGGCACGACCCGTACTACGAGCCGCTGTGGGACACGCTGGAGGGTCTCAATATTCCTGTGGGCTTCCATGAGGCCTCCGGGTCACGCTCGCGCCAGAGTGGTGAGCACTTCGAGCCGAACTTCGGGCTGCGGCGCGTTTATGCCCAACCGTTCGAACAGATGCTCGGCCTCGGCAGCTTCGTCGCCGCCGGCATCCTCGAGCGACACCCAAGGCTCAAAGTCGCGTTTCTCGAGGCCAATTGCTCCTGGGTGCCGTGGCTGCTGTGGCGACTGGATGAGGGCTACGAGCGGGAGGGCGACGTGTTCATGCCGGAGCTCGCCATGGCCCCGAGCGACTATTTCAAGCGTCAGTGCTACGTGTCCGTGGAGCCCGACGAGGCCCCGGCGCGGCACGTGATCGAGGAACTGGGAAGCGACCAGATCGTCTTCTCGACCGACTATCCCCATGGCGATTCCAGGTATCCGGCGGCGGTGGAAAGCTTTCTCAAGCTGCCGTTGTCAGACGAGGACAAGCGCAAAATTCTTTGGGACAATTGTGCCCGCTTCTATTCGGTTAAAGAAGCGCCGCAGCCGGTGAAATCCGGACATGCAGAGAACAGCCCGAGCCGTTCATCGTCAATGGTCAAAGGGAAATACTGAGCGAGGGCCAAGTAACGAGCATAACGAGGCGGGAGCCCCGAGGCGACTGAGTCGTACGTTTTTTCCAGTACATCGCAGGGAGACGAGGGGGATAAACGAAGTTAGGCGAAATGAATTGGCCCTCGAAAAGGAGGATTCCATGGCCGTAGAGACCAAGACTCAAGACGCACTTGAGCGCTTCATCAGCAAGACGCGCGAGCTGTTCGCCAAAGAACCGGATCTTGACAAGCGGTGGACGGCGCTGTCTCCGATCCTGGCGGAGCTGCTCGCCGACCCGGAAGTCCTGGAGGCTTCCAAGGGGTGGCCGGACTGTGTCCCGGCGGGCGGACGGGCCGAGAACCTGCTGTTCTACGAAGACCCGGACTACGGATTCGCGATCA
>CAYZKG010000195.1:0-2814 GCA_964478915.1 uncultured Nitrospira sp. | reverse complement strand
CATCCTCGCACCGATCGGTGCCTTCCTCGAGACTCTCATAGATCTCTTTCCATTTGATCACCTTGATCGGATCCTTCTCGCTTTCAAACAACCGGGCGATGGCGTCTCTGGTGATCCGGTCCGCCTCATTCTCCAGGCTGTTAACCTTCACGAAGCAAGCGGTTAGATCGGTTGCCTTACCCATTTGGGCGATGCCCCGTTCGAGTTCTTCGGAGGACCGGTAGATGATATCGGCCAGTTCGACGGCTTCGTGGGTGGGTTTCTCTATTTTGAAGACGACCAAGCGGTCTGCGGCGGCCTCCACAAGATCCAGGACATCGTCTACGGCGCTGGCCAGGGCGTAGATATCCTCGCGATCAATCGGCGTAATGAAGGTCTGGTTCAGTTTGCGGATGATCGTGTGGGTGATGGCATCCCCGGCCGACTCGACTCGCTTAAGCTCCCGAGCCTGCCGTTCGACGTCGTGGTACGATTCCATCATGTCCTTCAAGAGACGGCTGCCGGTCACCATGTTCCGGGCCGCCTCATTGAACATCTCGAAGAACGCCAGCTCGCGGGGGAATAGATTAAGCACCGTGGCTCCTTTGACGAGGCGAGGGCAAATCCTGAGACAAGCGCCCTGAGTGTACCCGTTTCATCCCTTCAAATCAATGCGGCCGAACCTCTGAAATTCACTCGTAATTCCGTCCCACCACGTAGCGTAAGCGCGCCTCGGCGATCTTTGCATTGTACTGCGTCTCGGCCAGCCGGGTTTCCGCCTCGGTGACCGCCACTTCGCTCTGCGTCACCTCCACGATCGAACTGAGTCCCAGCTTGTACCGCTGCCTTGCCAGGGACAGCGCTTCGCGCGCGTGCTGGACCAGGTCCTGCGCCACTTTGACCTGTTGGGTGAGCGTGACCAGATCAAAAAACCCGTCCGTGACCTGTAAGCGGACGTTCTGAGCTGCGGTGAGATAAACGGCTTGGGCCTCCCGCTGCTGCGCCGTGGCCTCCGCCACCTGGTTCTGGATCAAAAAGCCGGTGAAGATCGGGACGGAAACTGCGGCTCCCACTCCCCACCAGCCTCCTTCCTGGAGCCGCGGCCGGTCGGAGATGTGCTCCGTATCCCCTGCGCCGCCAACCGCCTGGATTGTGGGAAAGTTCAAACTGGTTGCTGCCTTGATGCGCAGGTCGGCCGTACGTACCCGCTCCTTCAGAGCCTGCAACTCGGGGCGGCGGTCGAAGGCCTCCGATACCAGATCACCAAGCGTCCGGGGAGCTTCAATCATGACCGGCAAATCCTCCAAGCGGTAGGCGGCCGGCCCCTCGACCCCCATCGCATTGTTCAGGTCAGCGAAGGCCGCGGCCAGATCATTTCGAGCGCGGATCACGAGATATTCAGCGTCCGACAACTGGACCTGAACCAAGCCCAGATCCAGCTTGGACTTAAGCTGGTTTCGGTAGAGAATCTCGACCTGCTGCTTGATGACGTCCCGCTCCCGCACGGTCTGCTCCGCGATCTCCACCAAGCGCTTCCGCTTCAAGACGGTGAAGTAGGCACGCTCCACGCCCAGAATCACTTCCGCCCGTCGGGTTGTGGCTTCCTTCTCGAACCTGACTTTGTCGGACCGCTGCGCGTCAACCCGCGATGCGGTCTGGCCGAAATCATATAGCGTCTGGCTTGCGACTACTCCCACGGTTACGTCGCTCTGGTTCGGCTGAATCAGAGACCCTGACGGGCGAAGGACCGCGTTGGCGCGGAGGGCGCCGTTCGTCTGAATGGCCGATCCTCCGACCTGCGGATAGTACGGGGCTTCAGCCTGCTTGGTCCGCGCATCGGCGCCCCGAACGGCGAACTCCGCTGATTGGAGCGCGGGGTGTTTATCCAGGGCCGTCAGAATCGCTTGGTGGAGAGTCAGATGAGGAGGTTCGGTGGGGGGGGCAGGTTGTCCCCAGGTCGTTCCTCCACCGAGCGACATCATCATGGCAAGTGGCATACCGATCATAATTTTCTTCATCACGACCCCCTTCTTTCAGTCTTTCAGTACTTCTGACTGCCAGGCTTCCCAACCGGAAGACTGTACGGGAATGCCTTGACGGCAATACCATTCGATAGACGGGCCTTGCCCACCACAACCACGTCTTCGGTGCCCGAGAGGCCCGCGGTGATCTCGACCCAGGCGCCATCGTCAATATCGGTCGTGACCGGAACCTTCTTGGCTCGCCCTTGTTCGACCACAAAGACCGCCTTCGAAGCGTTGTCCGAAACCAACGCGGCGGGAGGGACCACCAGGGCATCCCGATGCTGGCGGAGGTCGAGAACCACTTCCGCGAACATGCCTGGGGACAGAGCATGCCCCGGATTCGGGACGTCAATTTCAACCAGCATGGTTCGTGTGGTGGGATCAAGCGCCATCGTGGACCGAGTGACGGAAGCCGTAATCGTTTTCCCTCCGAAGCCCTTCAGCGAAATGGTCGCGTCAGCCCCTTTCTTGACGTAAGGCGCGTCTTCTTGAGGGACGTTGATATAGAAGCGCAGGACCGAGGTATCCATGATGGTGAAGAGGGGCACCGCTTGGGTCGCCGAAGCCGTGGCTGCCTGAATAAGGGCGCCGGGATCGACGAACCTCGCCGTGACAATGCCGTGATACGGAGCCACCACCTTCGTATACTCCAACATGGACGCCCACTGGTCGAGCGCATGCTTGGCGCCCTGATAGCCCGCCTCAGCTACATCCACGTCCTGCTTGGCGATGACATCCGGGTTTTCTTTCCAGACGTTCGCCAGACGTTCGTAGGTGACCTTTTTAATCGCATACTCGGATTGGGCCTGCC
>CAYZKG010000194.1:0-2825 GCA_964478915.1 uncultured Nitrospira sp. | reverse complement strand
ATTGCCGACTATCAGCGCTGGGTCAATCGTGAGGCGACCCACCGCGACGGCTCTCAATTAACCCAGCCGGAGAAGGAGGCGCGGCTCTACCCATTGAAGGCATTCCTCCGGTTTGGCTTCCGCAAGGGATTTCTGAGCGAGGACTTTCGCCGCTACGTGGTCGTGCCGCGACGGGAGCACAAAGTCCCCAAGCGGCTGCTGTCGCCGGAGGAGATGGCCACGTTGCTGGACGCCCCCAGCGAGCGCACGACGGTTGGGATCCGAGACCGGGCGATGCTGGAGCTGGCATATTCCGGGCTGCGATCCGCAGAGTTGCTCACGCTGAAAGTGACGGACGTGCAGCTGGAGGAGAATCGGGTGTTCATCCGGCAGGCCAAAGGTGAGAAAGATCGCGTCGTGCCCATGACCAGCGCCGCCATTTATTGGCTGGGCCGCTGGCTGAGCCGGCGACCCGAATTCTGCAAGCGGGCCGATCCGGAGACGTGCTTTGTCTCAAAACATGCCCGTCCGCTCGGCCGGAAACATTTTGCCGTCACCCTCCGGCTGCATGCCCGGCATGCCCGCGTACCGATCGCCGTAGCTCCCCATGATCTGCGACGGATCACCGCCACCCATCTGGCGGAACGCGGGGCGCCGCTACGCTTCATTCAGGCACTCCTGGGCCATGCGTCCTTGAAGGTCACGACACGGTACTTGAGGTTGAGCGATGCCCACATCAAGCGAGAATACACCCGGAGCCACCCCAGCAACCGGCGGGAGCGCCACCGTGTCCCTGTCGCTTGAGGACGGCCGAGACAAGTATCTCGACTTCCTCTTGGCGGTGAAGGGCGTGTCGCATGCGCGGGCCCAATGCTGCAAGATCTACCTCAACCGCCTGATCCGGTTCTTGCACGAGCAGGACGTGACCCGGCTAGACCAGGCGCAGCGTGAGCATCTGTCGGCCTACGAAGCCGCCGTGATGGCGGAACCGCTCAAGTCCGGCAGCCAGCTTGAAATTCTCCAGGTGGCGATCCTGTGGTTCAGCTATCTGTGCGACTATCACTACTGCGCGACGAATCCCGCGCTGGTCATTGATCCGCCCCGCAAGGAGCAGCAGCTTCCGCGGACGATTTTGACCGCTGAGGAGTTCCTCCATCTCTTGGGTCTCACACACCCCAAGAGCCTCTTGGGGCTGCGGGATCGGTGCATCTTCCAGGTCCTCTATGCCTCGGCGATGCGGCCGGATGAGCTCTGCCGGCTCAAGCTCGCCCAAGTGGATCTGGCCAACCAGCAGTTCCTCATTGAGCGCCCGAAGAACAAGCGGGATCGGATCGTCCACATCGACCGCTACACCGCCCAGGATCTGCGGGCGTACCTGACCCGCGTCACCGCCTGGCTCGGACCTCGGACGCCGTCTGATCTCTTCTTCGTCAACGCGTACGGCAGCCCGTTGACCCGCAATGCGCTCTCGGCATACTTCCTGAAGGCGTACTCGCCCCGCTTCAAGAAACGCTGGCAGAAGCCGATCACCCTCTATTCGCTGCGGCACACCTCGGCGACCGACTGGCTCGATGCCGCCGCCACGCACCGTCGGGATATTCTGCCGTATGTCCAGCGCCAGCTGGGCCACGAGAGCCTGGAGTCCACCGCCATCTACACCCACGTCGCCATCGAGCCGTTGCGCCGGATGTTCAAGGATTTCCATCCTCGCGAGCGCCAATGGGCCGCATTGGCGAAGATTCCATCCTCCCCCGACGATCTCCGCTCTCGGTGGAAATCTCAACGCAAGCCGCCTCCGCCGGAAGGTCCATTCTCCTAAGGCGACGCTTGGACGGCGTCAGTACGCTGTGAGTGGGCCTGATGCTGCCGCCAGTTGGCGGTGTATTGCGCAGCCAGCGCCGCATCCCGGATCACGAGGAGGTTCTCGGCGTTGCGCTCCTCGGCGGCCTGCGTGAAGTTGAAGGAGCCGGTGATGACTGTCGTGCCGTCGATCACCATGACTTTGTTGTGGGCGATGGCGTGGGCCGCGTCGATGAGGACCGGGATGCCAGCGTCCACCAACGGCTGGATGCGGGCATCATCTTCGGTCCGCTGGCTCTTGTCCAGGATCACCGCGATGTCCACCCCGCGTCGGTGCGCTTCCACCAGCGCCTGGGCGATCGGCTCTGACGTGAACGAGTAGGCCTGCACAAGGATCGTCGAGCGTGCATCCGCCAGGGTGTCCACAATCAGCTGAGTACAGCCGCCCCGAGGTGAGAAACACACGTCCCAGGCGGGGACTTGGGTCGTCTGGGGCAGGACACCCGTCGCTCTGGGAGACTGACAGCCTGCGACCAGGCCGAGCACCAGCAGAAAGGCTGTTCGAGTGAGGCGCCTCATGGTGTGGGTCGTATTGTACCAGATGGGCAGCCTGTACCGCTGTGGCCAGTTCCAGGCAAAGAGCGCTTCCAGACCGGTTTTCCCCTTGACAGGGTGGTGCATGGGTGGTACACTCTTTTCGAGGGACGAAGCCGGGTCACGAACAGGAGGTTATCAGCCCATGCCCACCACCTTGCCGCGGGTCCAGGTCGCGCTGGAACCATCGACGTACGCCATCCTGGAGCGCGTCTCCCGGGCGGAGGGCGCCTCGTTGTCTCACGTGGTCGCCTCGCTCGTGCAGACCTCGCTTGAGCTCTCGGAGGACCTCACGCTGGCGCAGGTGGGCGAGGCCCGCTTGCGGAGCTTCCGGCGTGATGATGCCCTGACGACGGACGCGCTCCTGGCATGGAACCGCAAGCGCCGGGCGAAGTAGGCCCGCGCGCCTTCCGGGTCCTCTGGCATGCCGAGGTCCGCCGCGATCTCGTGAA
>CAYZKG010000193.1:0-2888 GCA_964478915.1 uncultured Nitrospira sp. | reverse complement strand
CACCATGGCCGCGCAGATCCACGGTGATCACTCTGAAGCGATCGGCAAGCGGGAGCTGGGGCTCCCACATCGCACGGTTGAAGGGGAAGGCGTGCAGGAATACCACCGGCGTGCCCTGTCCCTGATCGGTGTACGCCAGATCCAGGTCGTTGATGCGTGCTTTCACGGCGGTCTCCTCACTGCGGGTAACGGTTGCGAACAGTGTGGGGCGCGAGGAAGAGCAAAGTCAATGCGAGGCTGCCCGCAGAGGAGGCCGCCCATGGCCCTTGACGGCGGGGTGAGAATGCTGCATGTTGCACCCCGTGCGGTATGCCGTCGTTGGGTGCAGTGCCGCTTCATGTAGGCCCCATGACTGATCAGTCCGCGCCCTCCGTGAACAGGCGGCTGCTGGAGATTGCGGCGCTCGCCCTCCTGTATTTCGCAGCCGGCCGCCTGGGTCAGCTCCTGGCCATTCCACCGGGCAATGTGACGGCGGTCTGGGCCCCATCCGGGATCGCCTTAGCGGCGGTCCTGCTCCGTGGAAGCCGCGTGTGGCCCGGAATCTGGCTGGGGTCCTTCTTCGGGAACACCTGGGCATTTTTCGATCCCACGAGCCTCTCCTCCCTGGCAACCTCCGTCGCCGTCGGGGCCAGCATCGGTATGGGAGCGACCCTCGAAGCCCTTGCCGGCGCCTATCTGCTCGCGCACTTCGGCGCCACTCGGCATTTTCTCGATCGCGCCCAGGAATTTTTCAAGTTTGTCGTCCTGGGCGGCGCGCTGAGTTGCACCATCAGCGCGAGCGTGGGGGTCAGCAGTCTGCTGCTGGGCGGCTTTGTCCTGGTGGGTGACTATCCCGTCACTTGGTGGACGTGGTGGTTGGGGGATACCATCGGCGTGTTGATCGTCACGCCGTTCGCGATGGCCTGGAGCAACGAGCCGTCGCTCCGTTGGAAGCCCTGGCGGCTGCTGGAAGCCGGGGTCTTAGGGACGCTGATGCTGGCCACGACGGCGCTCATTTTTGGGGGATGGGCGCCTCTGAGCACGGAGCATTACCCTGTGGCGCACATCGTCCTGCCGTTCCTGGTGTGGGGGGCGTTCCGATTCGGCCAGCGCGGTGCGACCTCGCTGATCCTCCTCGCCTCGGGAATCGGGATCTGGGGAACGATTCACGGATTCGGGCCGTTCATACAGGCGAGCCTCAACGAGTCGCTCTTGATGTTGCAGGGGTACATGGGCGTGGGAGTCGTGACGATTCTGGCCATGACCGCGGTCATTGCGGAGCGCGGGCACGCCGAGCGAGACGTGCGGGCCAGCGAAGAGCGATTCCGCCTGGCCTTCGAAGAAGCGCCGATCGGGATGGCCATCGTCAGCCTGGACTACCGGCTGCTGAGAGTCAATAAGACCCTGTGCAAGATGTTGGGATACACGGAGCAGGAGCTGACCGCCCGGACCTTCGTGGACATCACGCATCCCGAGGATGTGGAGAAGGACGTGCAGCTCGCGCAGCAGGTGTTCACCGGTCGGATCCCGCACTATGAGCTCGAGAAACGCTATATCAAGAAAAGCGGCGACAGCCTGCCGATCAAGCTCACCGCGGCAGTGGTCCGTGACCCGGAGGGCCGGCCGCTGTACGGCCTGGGCATGATCGAAGACATCGCCGAGCGGAAGCTGGCCGAACAGGCCCGGGAAGCCCTGCTGCAACAGCTTCAAGACGCGCTGCAGAAGGTCAAGACATTACGGGGCCTCTTGCCGATTTGCGCCCTGTGCAATAAGGTCCGCGACGATCAGGGCAATTGGAGGCCGCTGGAGACGTATGTCGAGGAGCACACCCTGGCGGAATTTTCTCACGGGATCTGTCCCGACTGTTCCCTCCCGCGCCCCCGGGTCTCTTTGGATAGTTGAGACGAGATCCGTTCGCCCCGCGCTGGTATAAAATGAGACCTGAGGGAGCCAGCCATGCGTGCGGATGACGAACCCGAGCCCGACCTGTTCCCGCGTAAGCAGCAGGCCTCTTCCGAGACTGCCCCGCTCGCGGAACGCATGCGCCCGCGGGATTTCAACGAGTTTCTCGGTCAGGAGGAGATTGTCGCGCCGGGCCGGCCGCTCCGGCGGGCGATCGAATCCGACACCCTCTCCTCGGCGATCTTGTGGGGCCCGCCGGGGTCGGGCAAAACCACCCTCGCCCGGATCATCGCCCGCCGCACGAAAGCCGAATTCGTCTTCTTCTCCGCGGTCACCAGCGGCCTGCCAGAGCTGCGCCGGGTCGTGAAGGCGGCCGAGCAGCGACGGGCACTCGGTCAGCGCACGATCCTGTTCGTGGATGAGATCCACCGCTTCAACAAGGCCCAGCAGGACGCGTTCCTGCCGCATGTGGAGCGCGGCACCATCATCCTGCTGGGGGCCACCACCGAAAACCCGTCCTTCGAAGTGATCGCGCCGCTGCTGTCCCGCTCGATGGTAGTGGTGCTCAAGCCGCTCTCGGATGACGCCATCGGGCAGATCCTCGATCGGGCCGTGGCCGATGAGCCGCGTGGCCTCGGTCGCTACCGGGTGGAGCTGGCTCCCGAGGCCCGCCGTCGGCTCATCGGCTTCGGTAACGGCGATGCCCGCGTGGCGCTCACGGCCCTGGAATTCGTGGTCACGCAGACGCCGCCCGCCGCCGACGGCCTGGTGCGGATCGATGAGGCGGCGCTGGAGGCCGCGCTGCTCAAGAAATCGCTCCGCTATGACCGGGCCGGTGAAGAGCACTACAACCTGATCTCGGCCTACATCAAGAGCCTGCGGGATTCCGATGCGGATGCGGCGCTCTACTGGCTGGCCCGGATGCTGGAGGGCGGCGAGGACCCCAAGTTCATCGCGCGCCGGATGGTGATCTTCGCGTCGGAGGACATCGGCAACGCCGATCCGCT
>CAYZKG010000192.1:0-2914 GCA_964478915.1 uncultured Nitrospira sp. | reverse complement strand
AGAGCGGCGAAAGGGGTCCTCGGCGACGTCACGGCCCTGGTCACTTCCCCATCACGGATGGATCGGCAAGACGCCCTCGCGGCAGCCGGAGCGCTTGCGGTGGTCGGCGGCGTGTTCGCCGCCGATCGCGGACTTCGAACCACCGTCCGGCACAACACGAATTCAACCGGCCTCGATGTGGCCGATGGCTTCTCCCGGCTCGGAAGCGCCGGAGGGTTGTTAGCGGTCAATGGCGCGGCCATGGCGTTGGGGTATCTGGGCGAATCCTACGGCGGGAGCACGAAGCTGAAGGAGGCCGGGCTGATCGGCCTTGAAGCGGAAGCGTTCGCGCTGATCATCTCGGTCGGTCTCAAACAACTCATCGGCCGATCCCGCCCAGGCCTCGAG
The DNA here is from genome assembly GCA_964478915.1 of uncultured Nitrospira sp. GTDB lineage: Bacteria > Nitrospirota > Nitrospiria > Nitrospirales > Nitrospiraceae > CAYJUM01. The sequence continues at coordinate 2,527 of CAYZKG010000192.1, read as the reverse complement.
CAGGGCAGCACCACGTTCAGTCCGGTGACCACCCCGGGGTCAACCTCCGGGACCGGCATCCTTCAAGAGATCACCAGCCCGGTCCGGGAAAAAAGCACCGGCCGGTTTCGGCCTTTCGGGGGAGCCGGAGCCTTTCCCTCCGCGCACGCGACGGCGGGTTTCGCGGTGGCTACCGTCTTCGCGGAGCGCTATGACTGGCCGGTCGGCGTGGTGGCCTATGGTCTCGCAGCGGCCGTCTCCGCTTCCCGCGTCTACAACGACCAGCATTTCGGGTCCGACGTGGTGGCCGGCGCGCTCATCGGCTGGGGCATCGGGCACTTTTTGAATCGGCGCCATCCGGTCGGGTCCACCGATTGGCAAATCCGCCCTGCGGTCATGGAGCATGGGCTGGGGGCAGGAGTCGTTCTCGGTACGCGCTTCTGATCGGTCGCACAGGAGGTCTTCCGTTGAAGCTGCTCGGCTCGCATCCTCAGATGCTGCTCCTCATCGTCGCGTTGTTGCTGCCGACAGTCGCCTACAGTGAAACGTCATCGGGACCTGTCTCGGCCCGGGATGTCGTCAAGAAGGGCACGATCGAAGGCGGGGTTGCCGTGGGGTGGCTACAGGGCGAAGACGTATTGCGCTCGACATCGGCCAATAGAAACGCGGTCTATGTGCTTCCCAGAATCGGCATGGTCCTGACCGATGAATTGGGCTCAGGCCGCCTCGCCGGCAATCTGGAGGTGATGGTCGAGCCGTTGTACGCCCGCTATTACCAACCGTTCTATGCCTCGGCAGCCGGAGGGTCTCTCATGGCGAAGTATAACTTTCTTACCTTCGGCCGGTGGATGCCGTTCATCGATATCGGCGCCGGCATGCTCTGGACCGATCTGGCACCGCGGATTAGGGAGCAGAGCACCCCCTTCAATTTTATCCTGCAGGCAGGGCCGGGAGTCCAGTATTTCGCCACGCAGCAGTTGGCCTTGACGCTCGGAGCGCGGTTTCACCACATCTCGAATGCCGGGATCGGAGAACGCAACATCGGCCTGAACAGCGTCTTGCCCTACGTCGGCATCTCCTATTTTTTGCCGCGCTGATTGGTTGATGCCCCTGATCTGGTGCTCCATCTCAAGCCACGGCTTCGGACACGCCGCACAACTGTTGCCGGTGCTGAACGAGCTGGGACAGCGGATGCCGGACCTCCGAGTCATTCTGCGGACGACAGTGATCTCCCGGTTCTTTGAATCGCGGCTCCACGTTCCCTACGAGATCCAGCCGGTCGCACAGGACATTGGCTGCATCCAGGGTGATCCCTTGACGATCGACGTAGCCAGCACCTGGCGTGAGCACCTCCGTTTCCATGCCCACTGGGACTCACGAGTTCGGGAGGAAACTGCGGCGATCCGCGCCGCCGCTCCCAAGCTCGTGCTGTCCGACATTTCCTATCTGGCCATCGAGGCCGGAGTACGAGCAGGGGTCCCGGCGATCGGGCTCTGTAACCTGTCCTGGGATCTGGTGCTCGACACGCTCCGGAGGCCGGCCCGGAGCGAGGAAGCCCTGGTGCTCCGGCAGATGCGCGAGGCCTACCAACAAGCCCAGCTGATGATGAGGCCGGCTCCAGGCTTGGCATTGACCGCTTTTCGGAAGATCGTGGATCTTCCCCCTCTTGCACGGCTGCTCCCAGCGGAACCGCAGCGGTTACGGGACTTGATCGCAGCCAGACCCGGCGAGCGCGTGGTGTTGGTCGGCTTCGGCGGGATCGACCTCACGACCCTGCCATTCTGCTGTCTGGAGGGAATGACGGGGTACCGATTCGTGGTGTCCGGCCGGGTCCCGACCGGATACACGCGGATCTGCTCGACCGACTCCCTTTCTCTGCCGTTCGAGTCCTTGTTGGCCTCAGCAGACGTTCTGGTCACCAAGCCGGGATACAGTACCGCGGTGGAGGCGGTCGCGCTGGCCAAACCGGTGGTCTATGTCAGGCGACACAACTTCGCGGACGAGGCGAGCTTGGTGGAGTACCTTCACCGGTTCGGGCGAGCGGTGGAGCTGTCAGCAGAGGAGTTTTCGAGAGGGTCATGGCAGGCTGCATTCGATCGGCTCGAGACGCTTCCCCAGCCTCCTCCCGCTCCTCCTGCCACCGGTGCCGTCGAGGCGGCCGCTATCCTGGCAAAGTACGTGAGGCGTAAGGCGTAATGCAGTATCGGGGCGGGGAGATGTCCTCGCTTCGGCAGGACGGACAGCGGCTGGGTCGAGTCAGCCGTGTTCTTGTGCGAAACACGAACCCGCAGTGTCCGCATACGGCCGGGTCCAGTATGAACCGGGAACGCCAATCTCGCGTGGTGGAACGAACAATGTGGGCTAAGTGACTTTCGATGTCCCGTTCCGGAAGACCGAGCACGCGAGCCAGGTCGCGTGAGGAGCGTGGCTGGTCGGTGATCAATCGAACGATCTGTTGCCTGACGGTCATCCTGACCCCTCACGCCTCACGCCTCACGCCTGACGAGTTTTGTCAGGCGACATCTCCGAAGTGCGGCCCCCATTGTTG
>CAYZKG010000191.1:0-2956 GCA_964478915.1 uncultured Nitrospira sp. | reverse complement strand
GCTATGGTCAGGAGCCCGTGGCGTTGTGGGACCTTTCCAGCGGCCAGCTGCAGCCGATGGCGCTGGACGGCCGTCAGGCTGAAGAAATTTTTCTGACGGCGGCGCAGTCACTCCTAGCGCTCGTCGTGTTGGCTAACCTGAGCTTTGGGTTTTGGGAGGCGATCCTCCTCTTGGGCCTCTTTGTGCTGCAGTTTATCTTTCCTGCCCCCGCGATTCGCACCGGGCTTGGGATTGGCTACCTCGTGATTGCGCTGGGGTATCTGTCAACGCGGACGTTCCGCCGCTCGCTCATTGCGCTGGTGCGGGAAGGCTGGCGGGTGAGCTCGCCATGATTTTTCTCATTTACTCGCCATTGAGGACAGCGATATAATACGTCCCGTGAGGCGTACCATCCTACGAGATCTCGGAGGCGACACGAATGGCGCGCAGGGATTCTCCCCGGCGGCTCTCAGCACGTTCGTCGGTATCTCGGCGAACGCGGTCGCCTCTTCCTCCCATTCCGAAGCGCTCCACCGTTCGTAAGCCCGCCCGCGGCCCCACGAGACGAGCCCGGAAGACCGCGCCGACCACGCGTGCCACACGCAGACCTTCTGCCCCGCGTCCGACTGCAGCTGGGGTCCCGCCTCCAGTACCGCCGGCAACGGTTTCCACGCCGGTGCCGCACGAGCCGTCGCCGGGATGGACGTCCGCCGCCCCCGCCCCGGTCGCGGGACGGGAAGACCAGTTTTCCATTCCCAACGGCTACGGGGATAATCGCATCGTGCTGATGGTGAAGGACCCCTGGTGGCTCTTTGCCTATTGGGAAATCCAACCCGAGACGGAACGCGCAGCCCGCAGCCAGCTCTTGCCTCAAGAGGTGGCCGGGCTGCAATCCATCCTGCGCGTGTATGACGTCACCGGTGTGGACTTTCCCTCGCAGCCGGCAAATCGATCCTTTGACATCAGCCTCTCCGGCCTGGCGACGAACTGGTACATTCAGACGAACGCCCCGAATAACTCCTTCCTCGTCGACATCGGCCTGCTGACCCGCAGCGGCCGGTTTCTCCTGCTGGCACGCTCCAATCGAGCGACCACGCCCCGCTTTGGGCCGTCCGACATCATCGATGAAGCGTGGATGACGTCCGACGAAGCCTACTGGAAACTGTTCGGTGCTGCAACCGGGGTGGGCGGCTCCAGCCCCTCCGGCTGGACCCGCTTGATGCCGCAGCAGCTCTTTTCCGGCAATTGGGCCTCGCAGAGCCTGGTGGGACCGAGCAAGCCCGCGGCGGTTCGCGGCTTTTGGTGCCGGGTCGACACCGACCTGGTCATCCACGGAGCGACGGAACCGCGCTCGACGGTGGTCATTCAAGGCCAGCGGGTCAGCCTGCGCAAAGACGGCACCTTCACCCTGCGCCTGGCGCTGCCCATCGGCTCCCAGACGATTACGATTGAGGTGACCTCGCCGGATGGGAGTCAGACGCGCACCGTGACCCCGATCGTCTCACTGGCCTGGGCCGGGTCCCTGGCCGCTGACGCCGCCAAGACAAAAGCCGCCTTGCATCAGTCGCCGCCGAAGACCTCGTCGTCATGAACCCGCAAGGGACGCTTGCGCTCGTGTTGCACACCCATCTGCCGTTTGTCCGCCACCCCGAGCATCCGGAGTTCCTTGAGGAGCGGTGGCTGTTTGAGGCCATCACCGAAACCTACCTGCCGCTCCTCGAGCGGTTTCAGCGCCTGGCGAATGACCGCATCCCCTTCCGCATGACGATGTCGTTTACCCCGCCGCTGTTGGTGATGCTCAGCGACGGGCTGCTGCAAGCGCGCTATGTGCGGCATCTTGAGAAACTCCTTGAGCTCTCGGAAAAGGAAATCCAGCGCACCCGGTGGACGCCGCCGTTTCATCGGCTCGCGCTGTTCTACCATCACCGGCTGACGACGGCGCGCCAGCTCTACCTCAACGTGTACCGGCGTAATCTCATCGCGCCGTTTCGTGAGCTGAGTGAGCGGGGGTACCTGGAGCTGATCGCCTCGGGCGCGACCCACGGCTTTCTCCCGCTCATGAACGAGCAGCCGCTCGCCGTGCGCGCCCAGATCGCCGTCGGCGTGCAGGCGTTTGAGCAGGCGTTCGGCCATCGGCCGGCGGGGTTCTGGCTGCCGGAGTGCGGCTACCATCCCGGACACGAGACCTTCCTCAAAGAATTCGGGGTCCGGTATTTCCTCATGGATGCCCACGGGATGCTGTTTGGCTCCCCCCGGCCCAAATACGGCGTGTATGCGCCGGCGTTTTGCCCGAACGGTGTGGCGGCCTTCGGGCGGGATCTGGAGTCCTCGAAGAGCGTGTGGAGTGCGGAAGAAGGCTATCCCGGCGATTTCGACTACCGGGAGTTTTACCGCGACATCGGCTTCGACCTGGACTATGACTACGTGCGGCCGTACCTCAACGGGGATGGGGCTCGGCTGAACACGGGGATCAAATACTACCGGATCACGGGCAAGACGAACGACAAACAGCCGTACGATCCGGACAAAGCACTCGAGAAGGCCGCGCAGCATGCCGCCAACTTCATGTTCAACCGGGAAAAGCAGGTGGAGTTCCTGCGCAGCGTCATGGACCGCCAGCCGATCATCGTCAGCCCCTATGACGCGGAGCTGTTCGGCCACTGGTGGTTTGAGGGGCCGGATTGGCTGGAGTTCCTCATCCGCAAGATCCATGTCGATCAGAAGGTGCTGGTGTTGGCAACACCCGCCGAGTACCTTGCGCAACATCCGACAAACCAGGTGCTGGAACCGTCGATGTCGAGCTGGGGCAACGGCGGGTATAACGATGTCTGGCTCAACGGCGCCAACGACTGGGTCTACCGCCACCTCCACAAGATGGCCGAGCAGATGACGCAGGCGGCCGACGCCCATCCGCGTCCCGACGGCCTGACGCATCGGGCGCTCAACCAGATGGCGCGGGAGCTGCTCCTGGCCCAGT
>CAYZKG010000190.1:0-3093 GCA_964478915.1 uncultured Nitrospira sp. | reverse complement strand
CGGGGCGGGTGCGCAGCCTCATCGCGGTGAGCGGCCCGAGCGGGTTTGAGGAGATCGAATTTGAATTCTGGACACCCGAGGCGATGCGGACCGGCTGGCAAGGGTGTGAGCGCGGCGCTGGCTGCCGGCCGGGGAATCCGCTGATGAGGAAGGAGCGCCCGATTGACGCAGTGCGCCGTCTTTCGGTGCCGGTGCTGTTTCTGCACGGCAGGCGCGATGCGATCGTGGGGATGCGGCATAGCCAGCGGCTCTATGCGGCGGCCCCTGAGCCCAAGCGGCTGGAGCTCATCGAGGTCGGCGGCCATGCCGAGGCGCTCTATCGCGACGACCCGCAGGGCTTCCTGCGGCTGGTTGAGCCCTGGTTCTCGCAGACACTGGGGGAGAATTCGATAGCCTCGACGACGCGGATGTGTTAGGCTATCGTTGTTCGACGACGATGCAGCTTTCCGCAACACTCCGTCAACCGCATAGTCCTGCGCCGCAGGAGTCGCAGGTGACCTATCCGCTGCAGACCATCCAGTCGCACGTGGGGGGCACGCTGGTCGGCGACGCGGGGGCGGTCATCACGGGCGTCAACGCGCTGGAGCTGGCCCGGCCCGGTGAGCTGTCGTTCGCCGAGCAGGAGAAGCTCTTGCCGGAAGTTGAGCGTACCCGTGCGGCCGCCGTCATCGTCCCGCCGACGTTTCCAGAAGTGCCGGGGCGAGTCCTCCTTCGCGTGGACAATCCCCGCCTCGCCTTCGTCAAAGTCATGTACCTGTTTCAACGGACGACGGGTTCCACGCCAAGGGTGCACCGCGACGCCGTCGTGTCTCCCGAGGCTCAGTTGGGGGAGGGCGTGACGATTGCGGAGTGCGCGGTCATTCGCCCGAGGGCGCGCATCGGCCGAGGCACGGTGGTCGAATCAGGCGTCCACATCGGGGAAGGCGTCACCATCGGCGAGGAGTGCTTCATCGGCCCGAACGTCGTCATCCGCTACGGCTGCCGGATCGGCGACCGGGTGATCATTCACGGCGGAACGGTCATCGGGGCGGACGGGTTCGGCTATGTCTGGACCGAGGGGCGCTACCTGAAGATCCCCCAGCAGGGCAACGTCATCATCGAAGACGACGTGGAACTGGGGGCGAACGTCTGCGTGGACCGCGCGACGTTCGGCTCGACGATCATCAAGCGGGGCACGAAGATCGACAACCTCGTGCAGATCGCCCATAACGACGTCATTGGGGAACATGTCACGATGTCCGGCCAGGTCGGGTTGGCGGGCAGTGTCACGGTCGGCGACCGGGTCATCTTCGGCGGTCAGGCTGGTGTTGCGGATCATCTCACCATCGGGGATGATGCCCGCATCGGTGCCGGCAGCGGCGTGATCAAAAATGTGCCGGCTGGTGAGACGGTCTGGTGGTTTCCCGCGCGCCCGATCAAGGAGATCAAGCAAGAGCTCGCCGCGCTGGCATTCCTGCCGGCTCTGCTCAAGCAGCTCAAGCGCCCGAAGCGTGAGTCACGCAAGGCCGCCAAGCGGTAGCGTCGGCCCGCTTCGTTGACGAACCCTCCCTCGTCCGCTACAATGCATTCTCATTCCATGACCCCCCGGTTTTATCGCATTCTACTCACGCTGGTCGTCGTGTGGGCAATGGCGCGGCGCTTGGCCGCGGCCGAGCGGCCTGCGCGGGACCTGGCGGCCGGCAAAGCCGCCTATGACCAGTCCTGCGCGCGCTGCCACGGTGTTACCGGCCGAGGCGACGGGGTGGACGCGAAGCGGTTCTACCCGCGGCCCCGGGATTTGACCATGGGGGTCTATAAGTTCCGCTCCACCGCCAGCGGCACGCCGCCCACCGATGAGGACCTCTTCCACACCATCACGCGCGGCCTGCCCGGCAGCAACATGCCGGACTGGCAGCACCTCAGCGAAGAGACCCGCTGGCAGCTCGTGGAGTATCTCAAGAGCCTCTCTCCGGTCTTTGACCAGACCGCGCCAGAGCCCGTCGCCGTTGCTGACGATCCCGGCCCAGCTCGTACCGATCTCGCCAAAGGGAAAGCGCTCTATACGCAGTTGGGTTGCGCGGCATGTCACGGCACGCAGGGACGCGCGAACGGGCCCTCCGCAGCGACCCTGATAGATGATTGGGGCAAACCGATCCGCCCGTCCAACCTCACGCAAGGCTGGAGCTACCGCGGCTGGCACACTCCACGCGACGTGATGCTGCGCACGCTCACCGGCATCGATGGTGCTGGCATGCCGTCGTACACCGGAGCGATGTCTCCGGAGGACGCTTGGCAGTTGGCCTACTACGTCACCTCGCTGCAAGAGCCGCCGCACGAGCATCGCATCGCGCGCGGAGCACTCGTGACCGGAGCCCTACCGCAGACGCTCGATGACCCGGCGTGGAAAGCGGCCGACCCCACCCTGGTGCGGCTGCGCAACGCGGTTTCGGCGGATGGCGAATGGGTGGACCCGCCGACGGTGGCCGCCGTGTCGTTCCAGGTCCTGGTGAATGAAACGACGATGGTCTTGCGCGTTTCGTGGGACGATCCGTCTGAGGACAGCGCTGATGCGCTCGCGCTGCTCTTGAAACCGGTGGCCGCGCACGGCGATGTTGTCACCCTGCAGGCCTGGCCGTATCAGGGTGCGCCTCGGCTGGATCTCGCCTACTGGTCGGCTGGCCAGCCTGAAGCTTTTGAGCTGCTCGCCGGGACATTCGAGGACGCCGTGGAGCGCCGTGGGATGTCGGCGGCCTTGCCGAGCGCCGCGGCGTATGACGATGGACGGTGGCGGCTTCTGCTGCAGCGTCCGCTGAAGCCGGCGGCTCCGGCCGGGGCCGCGGTCATCACTCCGGATGCATTTGTGTCGTTTGCGTTTGCCGTGTGGGATGGCGCCAACCCCGGCGCGCGGGCGGTGTCGCCGTGGGTGGATATCGCGTGGACTTCCACCCCACGTCACACAGAATAAGAAGCGGAGGGCATCATGCGTGACAGTCGATGGATCCCGTCACTTGCAGTTGCTGTGCTTGTGGTGATTGGATGCGGCGGTGGGAAGCCTCAGGACGCCGCCGCGAAGACCAATCGGACGTCGGCGTCGGAGCCCGCGATGCGGATCGC
>CAYZKG010000189.1:0-3152 GCA_964478915.1 uncultured Nitrospira sp. | reverse complement strand
AGATCCCCGGCCCAACTGATATACCCTAACGAGCCTGTATAGGGGCCACGCCGGACCGGCTCAAGACCCTCGATGATCTGCATGCACCGGATCTTTGGGACTCCGGTGATGGTGCCGCCTGGGAACATCGCGCGGATCAGGTCCAGTCCGTCCCGATCCTCGCGCAACTCCCCGATGATGTTGGACACGATGTGGGTGACGTGCGAATAGCGCTCGATCGCCATGAACTCATCCGCCCGCACCGTGCCGTAGCAGCAGACCCGCCCCAGGTCGTTGCGTTCCAGGTCCACGAGCATCAGGTGCTCGGCTCGCTCTTTGGTATTGCCGAGCAGCTCCTCCGCCAACCGTTCATCTTCAGCAGGCGTGCGGCCCCGAGGCCGCGTGCCGGCGAGCGGGCGCGTCTCGGCGCGGCGGCCCTGGAGCCGGATCAGCCGCTCCGGCGAGGAGCAGACCAGGGTCATGGCGTCGAACGCCAGCAGCGCGGCGAAGGGAGAGGGGTTCACCGTGCGCAGACGAGCGTAGAGACTGGGTGCGAGGGGTTGGGGTGAGGGGGCCTTCATGTCAATCGTGAAGCGGTGGGAGAGGTTCGCCTGGTAGATGTCGCCGGCCGCAATGAACTCCTGGCAGCGGCGGACCCGCTCCATGTAGCTCGCGCGGGACTGATCGGGCCGGATCTCCAACATATCCGCAGGCGGACCGGGTAGCGCCGTTGCCGGCGCCGCCAGCCTCGCCTGCAGCTCCGACAAACGCTCGCAGCCTTCCCGATAGAGCTTCTCTCGAGATTCACCGAGCAGGCGCTCGACGGAAGGGGAGAAGATCAGATGGAGCATCTGGTCCTGATGGTCCAGGGCCGCGAGCAGCTCGACAAAGGCGAACTCGATATCAGGTGCCTGGAGATCGTCGGCGGCAAGGGAGGGCAGGGATTCGAACCGCCGGACGAGGTCATAGCTGAAATAGCCGACGGCCCCGCCGAAGAACGGCGGAAGGCCCTCAGGGCGATCGAGACGGGAGGCCCGGAGCAGTCCGGCCAGCGCGGCGAACGGATCGCCATCATGAACCATCGCGCGGGTCCGGGTCCGCAGCTCGTACCGCGCCTCCTTGCCGATCAGCACGAGATAGGGATCGCTCCCCAAGAACGAGTACCGGGCCGCTGCCACTCCGCCCTTTCCGCTTTCCAGCAGAAACGACGGCCGGCCCGGTGTCGCGATGCGGCGGTACAAGCCATACGCATCGGCTGCCGGCAGCGGAGCCGAGATCACCAGCGGGCCGGGCCGTTCCTCATTCAGGAATTGCGCGCGTGACGGCCGCAGCATGGGATCGGTTGTACCACAAGGCCGAAGTTCGAGGCCAGTGAGTCTTGCTCCTTGTTCCGAGTGGACCTCCAGTTGGTTTGATGAACAGAAACGATACAAGGTCATCCGGGGCGGGTCCTGGCTCGGTGACGCGAGCCTCGTGCGGTCGGCGGGCCGGAGCCTCGACCATCCGTCGATCCGGGGCGGCACCGTCGGGTTCCGCTGTGCGAAGACTCCCTGAGCCCTTGGCTCTTGAAATCTCGAACCCTTGGTCTTGATCTGAGCGGGGCTTCCTGACCTAAAAGGAGATGGATCAGCTTCCACCGATCGTCACGAAGGCCTACGATCTCGCCCTGTGGCTGGTCAACCACCGTCCCTTCTCACGTGTTGTGACCCAAGACACCGAGTAGACAGCGGGGGCAGCCTCTGGTATAAGCGTCTTGCGGAGGGCCGCCCATGCCGAGAGAACCGTCGCGATACCTGCAGAATGCTAAGACCTTGCTCAAGCAAGCACCTCTTGAAGGTGACATCTATACCGACCTCAAACCGGTCCGTGAAGCCTTCGGGACCGCGTACCTGGCGATCCTGGAGGCGATTGACGCCGCGCTGCTGGCTAGGGGGGTGCGCACCCGCGAACTTCCGCGCTCGGTGGATGCCTATCGGGCGGCAATCAAACGGCATTTGGCCGCGCATAACGGCCTGTTGGTTCGGGAATTCGAGAGCCTGTATCGCCTCCTGCATATTGCGGGTTACTACCGGGGCCTGCTTGACCGCGCCACGATCGTCAAGGATGCTCTCCGCGACACGCAGCGCTTCATTGAACGGTTCCGGTAACCACTCACCACGTCCCCCCAGCGTCTTTCCTCGTGACAGGGACCAATACTAAGGCCCTCCCCCCTCACCCTCCCCTCTCCCCCTTCGGGGAGAGGAAAGCGGAGAGGGGGAGCGCTCTTGACGGGCTTTCCAGGGGTCTGATACTCTATCCTACCTGTTATCCTACCGCTGGGAGGGTCGAGACAATGAAAGAAAAGCTGTCAGTAACGATGGACCAGCCGCTGGTGCGCTTCCTGGACTCCCTCCCTGGCCAATCACGCTCAGAAAAGTTAGAGAGGGTGCTGCGGCGCTTTCAGGAAGTGTCCGAGGACCTGGCCCTGCGGCGTGCTCTGGCCAAGCACACGGAGCCCGAGGATGAGCAACGTGGCCACGCTGCCTTGCTCGAGTTGATGGAGGAGGCGATGTGGAGGGAGGAATAAGGCGCGGCGAGATCTGGACTGTCGTACCGCCGAGGCACCCCAAACCACGTCAGGTTCTGGTCATCAGTATCAACGCGCTGAATGAATCTGCCTGGCCGGAAGTCCTGATCATTCCGCTCACCTCTGTTCCTGGCCCGCTCCGCGTACGCCTTCCCGAAGAACCGGAGCAGACCGGCCTGCGAACCACCAGCTATGCCAAGTGCGAGTCGGTAGGGCCTCTGTATAAGTCCCGTCTCAAGAAGCGCATCGGCACGCTCCCTCCGGAGGCCTGGGCGCCGGTTGAGGCAGGAATCCGGCGCGTCCTCGGTCTCCGGGCTTGACGCCCTATCTCCACGCGCAAGCCCCACAATCTCCACACGACGGCGACAGCCGCCCGAATGACTGGGGCGCCTGGGTGGCGTGGCCGCGATCACACGTGAGGCGGGCTGGTGATCGGGATAACGTGGCGGCGATGTTTGCGGTAAATCCGGAAATCCCGGTCCAATGTCAACACGCGGCTTTTGGTATGCCGTTCGGCCATGCGCACCAGGCAGGCATCGGCCAAGGACATGGGCACCTCCGCATACCGTCTCAAGAGTGCGCCCACGGACCCCGCTTCCTCCTGCAA
>CAYZKG010000188.1:0-3179 GCA_964478915.1 uncultured Nitrospira sp. | reverse complement strand
TCCTTGAGGTTGTGCGCGTGCGCGTGGCCCTGGCTGCCGTAGCCGATGACGGCCACCTTCTTGTTGCGAATCTGCTGAATGTCGGTGTCCTGATCGTAATAGATCTTCATCGATGACTCCTGACTACCGCTGAGACGTTGGAAATCCGTGAGCCGGCAGGAAGGCTACTCTTTCACGACCCGCCTCGGTTGAACGGCGGCGGGGCGGATCGGCTCCCGGGCGATCGCCACCCGGCCGGTCCTCACCAACTCCTTGATGCCGAGCGGCTGCAGCAGGTTGATGATGGCCGAGATCTTCTTGGTGTCGCCCGTGACCTCGATGGTATAGGTCGTCGAGGTCGAATCGACCACGTTGGCCCGGAAGATGTCGGCGATCCGGAGCGCCTCCGCCCGATCCTCCGGCTTGGTGAACACCTTGATCAACGCCGTCTCCCGCTCCACGAACTCGGTCTCGTTGAGATCCACCACCTTGATGACGTCAATCAGCTTGTTGAGCTGCTTGACGATCTGCTCGATGATCCGATCATCGCCGGAGGTGACGATCGTCATCATGGACATGGATGGATCGAGCGTTGGCGCCACCGAGAGACTTTCGATGTTGAAACCGCGCCCGCTGAACAGGCCCGCCACCCGCGATAGCACCCCGAACTTGTTCTCGACCGCGACCGAGATGATATGTTCCATAATTTAAGCGGTGAGCACCGTATCTTTGTCTTCAGGCCCAACCTTGGTCCCGACGGCTTGCTTCTTCTTCAGCTCCGGTGGATCCGCCACGATCATCTCGTGGTTGCATCCGCCCGCCGGAATCATCGGATAGCAGTTCTCGTATCGATCCACCGGCACGTCAATCACCACGGGACGGTCCACCGACAGAGCTTCCTGAATGACGCCGTCGATCTCGGATACCTTCTTGGCCCGCAAGCCAACGGCGCCGTAGGCCTCCGCCAGCTTCACGAAGTCCGGCACCGTGTCGAGATAGCTCGACGCGTAGCGGCCCTCGTAAAACAGGTCCTGCCATTGACGGACCATCCCGTGATATTGGTTGTTCACAACGAATACTTTGACGGGCAACTTGTGGACGACGGCAGTGGCCAGCTCCTGGGTGTTCATCTGGAAGCTGCCGTCCCCTGCGATGCACAGGACGAGTTGCTTGGGGAACGCCGCCTGCGCGCCCAAGGCGGCCGGGAAACCGAATCCCATCGTGCCGAGGCCTCCGGAGGTGAGCCACGTGCGGGGCCTGGCAAGCTTGAAGTATTGCGCCGCCCACATCTGATGCTGGCCGACATCGGTGGACACGATCGGATCCCTGTCCTTCGTGAGCTCGTAGAGGCGCGTGATCAAATGCTGGGGCTTGATCGCACCCTCCGGATCCTGCTCATAGGTCAACGGGTGGGCCTGCTTCCACTCGCTGATCTGATCCCACCACGGTTTCCGAAGTTCCCTTTGGTCCCCGTCCACTGTCGCACGAAGCATATTGTTGAGCTCTTGCAAGACGCGCTTGCAGTCGCCGACGATCGGAATATCCACGTTCACGTTCTTGCGAATCGACGTCGGATCGATGTCAATATGAATGACCTTCGCGTACGGGCAGAACTCCGACACCTTGCCGGTGACCCGGTCGTCGAAGCGCGCCCCCACGGCGATCACAAGGTCCGAATAGTGGACCGCCATATTCGCCCAGTACGTCCCGTGCATGCCCATCATACCCAGCGAGAGCGGGTGCTCGCCGGGGAAGGCGCCGAGCGCCATCAGGGTCATGTCCACCGGAATGCTCGTCATCTCGGCCAGCTCGATCAATTCCTTGGAGGCTCCCGAGAGGACGACCCCGCCTCCCACATAGAGCACCGGCTTTCGCGCCTTGGCGATCGCAATGGCCGCCTGCTTGATCTGCCATTTGTTGCCGTCATAGGTGGGGTTGTAGCCCCTGATGGAGACGGACCCGGGGTACTTGAAATCCCCCTTTCCCATCGCGACGTCTTTGGGAATGTCCACCAACACCGGGCCGGGCCTTCCCGTTGTCGCCAGATAGAAGGCCTCCTTGATCGTCACGGCCAGATCATTGACGTCCTTCACGAGGAAGTTATACTTGGTGACCGGCCGGCTGAGCCCGATGTTGTCCGCTTCCTGGAACGCATCGTTCCCTATCAGGCTGGTGGGCACCTGCCCGGAGAAGCAGACCACCGGAACCGAGTCCATGTACGCATCAGCCAAGGCGGTGACCACGTTGGTCATCCCGGGCCCGGAGGTCACCAGTGCCACACCGGCCTTGCCGGTGGCCTTCGCGTAGCCCTCCGCCATATGACCGGCACCCTGCTCATGGCGCACAAGGATGACTTCGATCTCCTTTTGCTGATGCAAGACATCGAAGATTTTCAACACCACCCCGCCGGGGAGGCCAAAGATGGTCTTGACGCCCTCGCGTTTCAGCGACTCGACGAAGATCTCCGCCCCTGTGAGTTTCATCATGGCTATCCGCCCTTATGTAGTTGTCCCCACGGGTCGCACGCCGTCACCCGGTCTCGTGCGACCGGTGGACCCACAAAAGCCCATGAAAAACTAGGAAAAAGAGGGCTCATGGTAGCATTCTCATGTTTTTTAAGTCAAGTGGACGCCGCAGAAGTCGAGCCATTTTTGAGCGTCCCCGGAGAACCCTCCACGTGATGATCAACCCCATGGTCCGGGTGACCATCTATTCCCGACAAAACTGCCATCTTTGTGAAACGGTGCGGGACATGGCCCAGCGACTGCAGACAGAACTCCCGTTTCGCCTGGACTATGTGGACATTGAGACCGATCGAGACCTGGTGGCGCGATACGGGACCCGGATCCCGGTCGTGATGGTGGATCGGAGAGAGATACGGGTGGAGCCGGTCACCGAACGGGACCTTCGGCGAGCCATTAAGAGGGCGCGCTGGAGTGGACCTGTAAGCCGGATTCTGTCCTGGCTCGGACTTGGTCCGAAACAGGGATGATCATTTCTCTGGAACTCGAGTTGCCCCGAGCTTCAAGCGACCTACCCGAGGACTCCGGCCGGGTCAGCCGGATCCGTGACGGCGGCCCTCCAGGACTGTTCGCAGGCCAACAGGACCGAGGTCACGGAGCGTCCTCCTATTTGGTCTTGCTCCAGACGACGCTTGCCGTGCCACCTGTGTCACCACAGGTGCGGTGGGCTCTTACCCC
>CAYZKG010000187.1:0-3324 GCA_964478915.1 uncultured Nitrospira sp. | reverse complement strand
GTGGCGGCGGCCACGGTCGAGGGCGGCAAGATCCGGCAGATCAACATCAACCTGGATCCGGCGCTGCTGAACGCCCGCGGCCTGTCCATCCTGGATGTGGTCCGTGCGGTCAAGGCCGCGAATCTCATTCTGCCGTCCGGCGACATCAAGATGGGAAACCTGGACTACAACGTCTTCACCAACAATCAGTTCAAGACCGTGGAGCCCATCGCCGACATCGTGGTGAAGGTGAACGCAGTCGGCAATCCGGTTCGCGTGCGGGATCTCGGCACGGTCACTGATTCCTCCGACATCCAGACGAACATCGTGCGCACCGATGGCCGGCGGTCGGTCTATCTCCGCGTCAACAAGCAGCCCAACGCCAACACGGTGGAGGTTGTGGATGCTCTGAGGCGGCAGTTGCCCAAGATGATCGGCATTCCAGCCGGCGTCAGGCTCGGCGTGTCCTTCGACCAGTCGCTGTACATCCGGATGTCCATTAAGAACCTGATGGAGCAGGCCATTCACGGCTCGCTGCTGGCGGCCGCGGTGATCCTGGTCTTCCTGCGGAGCCTCACCAGCACGGCCATCATCTCGGTGGCCATCCCGCTCTCGATCCTGGTCACGTTCATCGTTCTGTACTTCTCCGGCATGACGCTCAACGTGTTCACGCTCGGCGGGCTCGCCCTGGGGATCGGTCGGCTGGTGGACGATTCGATCGTCGAGCTGGAGAACATCCAGCGGCATCTCAACCAGAGTCAGCGCCAATCCAGCACTTCCCTCGAGACGCCGCTGCGGTGGGAGGCGATCCTGGAGGCGGCCCGGGAAGTGGCGATGCCGATCTTCGCCTCGACCGTGACCACCGTGGTGGTCTTTCTGCCGATCTTTTTCGTGGTCGGAGTGGCCAAGCTCCTGCTCATCCCGCTGACCTTCACCATCGCGATCGCCCTGTTCACCTCGTTTTTCGTCTCGCGCACGGTGACGCCGGCCCTCTGCTTCAAATTTCTGAAGCCGGAGACCGAGTACGAGCGGTCGATGCCGGATCGGTGGAAGCGATTCATGGCCTGGAGCCGGGACCGGTACGAGGCGATCGACGAGCGCTACCAGCAGATGCTGTCCTGGGCGCTGGATCACCGGAAGACTCTGATCGGCGGGATCGTGATCTTCTTCGTGGGCTCGCTTGCGCTGATCCCGTGGATCGGCACCGAGTTCATCCCGGTCACGGACGAGAGCCAGTTCCGGATCATCGTCCGCGCGCCGGTGGGCCAGCGGGTGGAAAAGACCGAGCAGCAGGTGATGGAGATCGAGCGGGTGCTCCGGGAGACGATCCGTCCCGAGGAGGTTGAAACGATGGTGTCGAGCTCGGGCGTGTTGACCCAGGGGAGGGCGTCGCTGTTCAATCCGAACACCGGTCCCCACACAGCTATTGTGCAGGTGTACCTGGTCCCTCCCGATAAACGGACGCGCAGTCAGGTGCAGATCATGAACGAGGCGCGGCCGAAGGTCCTCAAGCTCTTCCCCGGCGTGGCCATGTTCTTCGACCCAGGCGGCATCATCAAGCGGATTACCAGCTTCGGCTCGCAGTCCCCCGTTGACGTGGAAATCTATGGCTATGACTTCGAGAAGGCCCGCGGTGTCATCCGCCAGGTGGAGAGCATCATGCATCAGGTCTCCGGGATCGCCGACATCCAGGTCAGCCGCGAGGAAAACTATCCCCAACTGGACATCACGGTGGACCGGGAGAAGGCCGCGTTGCTTGGAGTCACCGAGACCGACGTCGCCAACGCCGTGCTGTTCTCGCTGAACGGAAACGGGCAGACCGACCCGATCATCTTCACCGATCCGAACAACGGCAACGAGTATTACATCAGCGCCTGGCTGGCGGAGCAGTACCGCAAGGACCTGACCGACCTGGAGAACATCCTGCTGACCACCCGGACCGGCGAGCCGGTGCTGCTGAAGAATGTCGCCTCGATCAAATTCAACGCCGGGCCGGTCAAGATCGACCGCAAGTACTTCCAGCGGGTGATCCACATCACGGCCAATCCGGTGGGCCGGGATCTGGGGTCCATCGCGGAAGAACTGGAGACGCGGTTCGCCGAGCTGCAGCTTCCGCCGGGATTCAGTATCCGGCTGGCGGGGCAGGTCCAGCAGCAGCGCGAGACGTTCGAAGGCCTGCGCTTCGCCACGATCCTGGCGATCCTGCTCGTATACATGGTCATGGCGGCGCAGTTCAAATCCTTGATCGATCCTTTCATCATCATGTTCTCGGTGCCGATGGGATTCCCGGGGGTCATCCTGATCCTGTTCCTGACCGGTACCACGCTGTCCACTACGTCGTTCATGGGCGTGATCATGATGCTGGGCATCGTCGTGTCCAACGGCGTGCTGCTGGTGGACTATACCAACGTGCTCAGGCGGCGCGGGGTGCCGCTGCGGGAGGCGGTGGTCCTGGCGGCCCGGACACGACTCCGCCCCATCCTGATGACCTCACTGGCGACGGTCTTCGGGCTCCTGCCGATGGCGCTGGGATGGGGAGTCGGCGGCGAGACGAACGCGCCCTTGGCCCGGGCGGTGGTCGGGGGGTTGAGCGTCTCCACGCCGCTCACGCTGTTCCTGATCCCGACGCTGTACCTGATGCTGGAGGAGCGGTTCGGGAGAAGGCACGACCTCGACATGATGCCAGAGTCGGGGGATGGTCGCGGAGCCGTGCCGGGCTCGGTGCGCAGCCCAAGCTATCCGGTCCCGGTGCCGGAGCGTGAGGCGTAAGGGGTGAGGCGTTAGGGTCGGTCAAAAAAGGAATCAGCCGAGTGAGGGAAACAGAGCTTTCAATTGGAGGGCCAAGCCTAGGTCGCCGCGCACCAGGAGCCGGCCGGACATGAACACCGAGGGACCGTCGAGGTGGCCGTTCAGCACCTTGAGACAGTCTTCGGCGGACAGCGAGAAAGTGACGTGAGGTGCCGGATGAGTTCCCTCGCGCACCGAGCAGGCGCCGCCCTCCACCACCAGATGGTACTGGCCGCCCTGGGGGCCGCTGAGGTCGAATTGATAGACGGCGAGCACGCCCTCAGCCGCCTCGGCATCCAGCTTGTGGGGGAGAGTGAGAAAAAATTCTTTGAGGGCGTTCGGTTCCATCGGCGCAGTCTAGCTGTTCCGGGATATCGTTGCAATGACAAACGGCTCCCCGCAGCCGCATAACCAGCCGGACCCCGCCGCGGCGCCGGCCGAGGTGCCGGACCGCCTCTGTACCTGGTGCAAGGTGCCCATGAAGAAGCGCCTGGTCGGCGGCGGCAAGTTCGTCCACTACACCTGTCCCAAGTGCATCTTCCAGCACGCCATGAAGCG
>CAYZKG010000186.1:0-3385 GCA_964478915.1 uncultured Nitrospira sp. | reverse complement strand
GGACGTCCCGCTTCACGATGATTCCGTTCTCGCCCCAGGAGGAATTGATCACCGGCACCTGCTTGATCGCCCGGGCGACGGCATGGACCGCGAACGGCAGATAGGTCAGCCTGTGCTGCTCGCGCACTTTGGCGATGCCGGAGAAGTCTGCCTCGAAGAAGGTTACCACGTGCGCCGAGGTCTGCCGGCTCTTCACCATCCGCTCGGCGATGGTCTTCCGCATCGTGGTGAACGGCAAAACCTCTCCGTGAGGGGGGGTACCCATTGCACGCTTCGGAGCAATGGGTCCCGGTGAGGGGTGAGGGGTTTGCGCTTCACCTAACGGTTCGCGCCTGGCAACGAAGTCCAGCACGTCTTTTTTTGTGACCCGCCCGCCGGCCCCCGTACCGGTGACCTGCGAGAGGTCCACGCCATGCTCCTTGGCGAGCTGCCGGACCGCGGGGGAGTACCGTTCCTGGCCTTCCTCGGCTGGAGCGGCGGGCCGCACCACCACGCCGCCCACCCGATTGATCACCCCGCTGCTCGGCGCCGTCTCTTCCAGGCGCGCCAGCACCGTGCCGATCGGCACCTTCTCGCCTTCCTGAACAAGCACCTCGGTCAGGAACCCCGCGGCCGGGGAGGGGATCTCCAGGGCGACCTTATCGGTCTCCACCTCCAGCAGCGGCTGATCTTTGTCGATCCGGCCGCCAACAGGGATCAGCCACTTGACGATGGTTCCCTCGGCGATGCTTTCCCCGAGCTGCGGCATGATGATGTCAGTCGGCACGCTCACCTCCGTCGATCGCAGGCTATAGGCGCGAGGCTATGGGCAATAGGATTAGACGATAGGCTATGGGCAATAGGTCGGATTGTCTTGCCTTTAGCCCATTGCCTCGCGCCTCTAGCCTATGCCCTATCGCCTATAGCCCATTGCCCCTAGCCTATCGCCTAGGTTAGTAGGCGGCCAGCCTGCGCGCCGCATTGACCACATCGCCCGTCTTGGGCAGGAAGAATTCTTCCAGCGGCGTGCTGAACGGAACCGGTGTGTCCGGAGCGGCGATTCTCAAGATAGGCCCATCCAGGCAGTCGAAGCATTCCTCGGCGAGCAACGCCGCGACCTCGGCGCCGATGCCGCCGGTCTTGTTGTCCTCGTGCAGGACGATCGCCTTGCTGGTCTTCCGGACCGATCCGAAGACGGTCTCTTTGTCCAGCGGAATCAGGGATCGAAGGTCCACCACCTCCAGATCGATACCTTCCTGGGCGAGCAGTTCCGCCGCCTCCAGCGCCACATGGACCATCGCGCCATAGGTAATCACCGAAATGTCGGTGCCGGTCCGCTTCACGTCGGCTTGGCCGATGGGCACGATGTAGTCTTCGGTCGGGAGCACCGCCTTCAGTCGGCGATACAGGAACTTATGCTCGAAATAAATGACCGGGTTGTTGTCCCGGATCGCGGCCTTCAGAAGGCCCTTGGCGTCATAGGGAGTCGAGGGCGCCACCAGCTTCAGGCCGGGGGAGTGAAAGAACCACCCTTCCGGGCACTCGGAATGGAACGGGCCGCCGTGGACCCCCCCGCCGAACGGCGCCCGGATGACCAGCGGCACCGCCGCGCCCCACCGGTAGTGGTTCTTCGCCGCCACCTCGGTAATCTGATCGAAGGCGCACGAGATGAAGTCGGCGAACTGCATCTCCACCACCGGCCGCATGCCCATCATCGCGGCGCCGATCGCCGCGCCGACGAAGCCGGATTCGGACAGCGGCGTATCGAGGACGCGCCATTCGCCGTATTTCTTCTGGAACCCTTCCGTGATCCGGAACGCGCCGCCGTACGGGCCGATGTCTTCGCCCAGGAGGAACACCCGCTCGTCGCGTGCCATCTCTTCATCGAGCGCCTGGGAGATCGCTTCCAGATAGGTGACTTCGCATTGCTCCGTCGCCATCGTCATGTCGGCACCTCATCGTCCGTGGCAAATACGCCTTCCAGGGTCTCCTTGCCGTCGGGCAGCGGGCTGCGCTCGGCGAACTCCACCGCCTCTCCCACCTCTTTCTTGACGCGCTCCTCGACGTCGTGGAACGTGGCCTCATCGGCGTACCCCAGGTCCAGCAGCCTGCGCTCGGTTTTCACAATCGGGTCGTTGCGCCTCCAGGCTTCCAGCAATTCGCGAGGGACGTATTTGGCCGAGTCATGCTCGGAGTGCCCGTGCATTCGCAGGGTCTTGCACTCGATGAACGTCGGCCCTCCGCCGGTCCGGGCGCGGTGAATGGCCCGCTGGGCCGCCCGATACACGGCGGCCACATCGTTGCCGTCCACGATCTCGCCCGGCATCGCGTAGGCTTTGGCACGCTCCACCACGTCTTTGATCGCCATCTGCAGATGGAGTGGAGTGGAGTAGGCATACTGGTTGTTGTTGCAGAAGAATACGACCGGCAGCTTCCGGACAGAGGCGAAATTGAGCGCTTCGTGGAAATCGCCTCGGCTGGTGCCGCCATCCCCCGTATTGGTCACCACGACCCGGGGCTCCCCCCGGAGCTTGAACGCCAGCGCCGCCCCCGTGGCCACCGGGAGGTTGTCGGCGAGATGGCTGACGAACCCGATGATGCCCCGCTTGAGATCGCCCATGTGCACGTTGCCGTCCTTGCCCTTGGTGGGGCCGGACCGCTTCCCGAGATACTGCGCAACCACCTCGCCGGGCGTGATGCCGCGCACGAGGAAGGCTCCCACATCGCGGTGATACGGGGCGATGACGTCATCCCGCTGGAGCGCCGAGGCGTACCCGACGGCGATGGCCTCCATCCCGTTGCTGGTGTACACGCCGCCGACGATCCGCCCTTGCCGGTACAGCGCGGTGATCCGGTCCTCCAGGACCCGCGTCAATTTCAAGAAATAATACATCTGCAGCAGGTCGGTCCGGCTGACGGTTTCCTCGCTCTGTTCGATCTCGGTATCGAGTTCCGTGCGCATGTTCACCTCATTCATCTTAAAATTCCGGCAGGTCCTTCCATGAGAGCAACGGCATAGCTGTCTGGCACAGGGGGCAAGCCGACGGCTCCCACTGCGGCATGCCCAGGTCAGCGGTGTGGTAAAACGGAAACTTGGTGGTGAGCTCCTCCACCAACGGGAACTGGCCGTTGTCCCGGCGTGCGAACACCATCATTCCGGCTAACACTCCGCCGTGGGCGGTGATGACCTCTCCCAGCTTGCTGACGCAGTTTCCACGGGTCGTCACATCATTCAGCGCGACGAACCGCTCGCCTTGACGGATGGCCCCGGTCGCCACGTCGGTGCCGATCCTGCCGGTGGTGCGATTGAACGGGGTCAGGACCACGCGGAGCCGCATCTTACCGTACAACAGCTCCGCCGCCCGCTCCGATAGCAGACGGGCCTCCGAAGCGGTGGCCACAATCC
>CAYZKG010000185.1:0-3485 GCA_964478915.1 uncultured Nitrospira sp. | reverse complement strand
GGTCAACGGCTGGGACATCGTGGACGACAACAACAACGGCAAGTCGCTCCTCGGGAATGTGACCCTCACGCCCATGGAGGGCGTGACCCTCTCGTTCAATGGGATCACGGGGCCGGAACGCTCCGCCGACAATCATAACAAGCGCACGGTTTTCGATTTCGTCGGCACGTGGCAGCCGATCGAGCAGCTCACGCTCATGACGAACTACGACTACGGCCATGAGAGCAGTCTGACCCAAGGGACCGGCGCAACCGGATTTGAATCTGCCAACTGGCAAGGGCTGGCGCTCTACGCCAAATATGACCTGACCGACGCCTGGTCGCTCGCCAGCCGGTGGGAGTGGTTTGATGACAAGGATAACGTGCGCACGCTCCTCACCAGCATCGGGGGCGGCATCCCCACGGACATCGACTTCTATGGGTTGACCTTGACGAGCCAATGGAAGCTGCATGAGCATGTCCTCGCGCGGCTGGAGTATCGGCACGACAAGGCGGATGAGAAGGTGTTTATCCGTGACGAAGGGTTCTCAAGCTATCAAGACACCGTCGCCGCGGAGCTCATCTACCACTTTTAAGAGCAGAACGCAGGCGAGGGGAACGGAAGGAGGAGGGCATGGATCCTAAAGTGGTCGCGGATACGCTCTGGACGCTCATCACCGCGATGCTCGTGTTCTTCATGAACTTGGGCTTTGCGTGCGTGGAGTCGGGATTCTGTCGCACCAAGAACGCGGTGAACATTCTCTCAAAGAACTTCATTGTGTTCGCCTGCTCCACGATCGGATTCTGGATTCTCGGGTTCGGCCTGATGTTCGGGAATGGGACGCCGTGGTTCGGGGCCGAGGGGTTGTGGTTCCTGGGCGGCGTCGATAACAGCCCGGCCACCGCAGATGCCTACAAAGGGGCGTACACGGCTCTGAACTGGACCGGGGTGCCGCTCCTCGCCAAGTTCTTCTTTCAGCTCGTGTTCTGTGGGACCGCCGCCACGATCGTCTCCGGGGCGGTGGCGGAGCGGATCAGGTATTTCTCGTTCATCGTGTTTAGTTTCATCATCACGGCGATCATTTACCCCCTCGTCGGCCACTGGATTTGGGGGGGAGGATGGCTCGCCTCGAAGGGCTTCCTCGACTTCGCTGGATCGACCCAGGTGCACTCCATTGGGGGGTGGGCGGCGTTGGCCGGGATCTTGGTCCTTGGCCCGCGCATCGGAAAGTACAATGCCGACGGATCAGCCAATGCGATTCCCGGCCACAACCTCTCCCTGGGGTTGATTGGGTGTTTCGTGCTCTGGCTGGGGTGGTTTGGGTTTAATCCGGGGTCCACGATGGCCGCCGACGTGGATGCGATTTCCCGCATTTGTGTCACGACGAACACCGCGGCCGCCGCGGCCATCCTCAGCTCGACGGTGACCGCCGTCCTGTTGCTCGGCAAGCCGGATCTGGGCATGACCATCAACGGCTGTCTCGCTGGGTTGGTGGCGATCACAGCACCCTGCGCGTTTGTCAGCGTGGGCAGCTCGGCCATCATCGGGCTGCTGGCCGGGGTCATTGTGGTCTTTTCCGTCATCATGTTCGACAAGCTCCGCATCGATGATCCGGTTGGGGCGCTCTCAGTCCACCTCGTGAACGGGGTCTTTGGCACATTATGCGTGGGGCTCTTCGCCCAGTCCCAATGGATGCCGAACAAAGCCAACGGGCTCTTCTTCGGCGGCGGCACCACACAGCTCATGGCCCAGCTCACCGGGGTCGTGGCGGCTGGCGCGACGGTCTTTGTGATCGCGCTGCTCGCGTGGTGGCTCATCAAGGTGACGATGGGCATTCGCGTCTCGGCGCAGGAAGAGATCGAAGGTTTGGACATCGGCGAGCACGGCAACTCGTGCTACCCGGACTTCGTCGTCCGCAAAACGCTTCCGGTCTCGGCAACGGCACTCGCCGGCTCGGCTGAGCCGGCAAGGAGGTAACCATGGCCTTTGAAACCGTCGCCACGCCAACCGGCGTGCAGCCTAAGACACGGAGTGCCACCATGAAGAAGATCGAGGCCATCATCCGGCCGGAGAAGCTGGATGAAGTCCGCAAAGCCATCGAGGCCGTGGGCTATCCGGGGATTACGCTCACCGAAGCTGAGGGGCATGGCAAGCAAAAGGGCGTGACGCAGCAATGGCGCGGGGAGACGTACCGCGTCGAGTTCTTGCCCAAGATCAAGCTGGAAATCGTCGTCGCGGAATCGGATGCGGATCAGGTGTTGAAGGCGATCACGACCGCCGCGCGCACCGGCAGCGTCGGGGATGGCAAGATCTTCATCTCCGATGTCCGCGATGTCGTGCGCATCCGCACCGGCGAACGCGGCGAGCAAGCCCTCTGAGAGAGGAGCATCGTAGTTCGCGGGTGGCACGGCGGAGGTTCCCTTCGCTCGCCCGCAGAGTCTGCGCGATAGTCGCAGACTCTGGTTGAGTCGACTCCACAACCACAGGGAGGTTTTCATGCCCAAAACGACTGTCTCGACCCGCCGAGTCTCCCGCGCAAGCCCCAGCCGTCTGCCCGCAACTTCGGAGACGACGAACAACTCCCGCCCCGGCGCCGGCGTGACCGATGAGCAAGTCAAACGCGTCTGGCAGCTCATCAAGCAGCACAACATCAGCGTCGTGGATCTGAAGTTTAACGATCTGCCGGGGTTGTGGCAGCACTTCTCCATTCCGGTGGAGGAAATCGCTCAGAGCTCCAAGGAAGGCATCTGGATCGATGGCATCGGGTTTGACGGCTCCTCGATCCGCGGCTTCCAGAAGATCCAGGAGTCGGACATGAACCTCTTCGCCGACCCCGCGACCGCCGTGCTGGACCCGGTCTGCGACGTGCCGACGTTGAGCATGATCTGCGACATCTATGATCCGCTCACCAAAGACGCCTACTCCCGCGATCCTCGCTACATCGCCAGAAAAGCGGAAGCCTATTTGAAGAAAACCGGCATCGCCGACGTCAGCTACTGGGGGCCGGAGCCTGAGTTCTTCATCTTCGATGACATCCGCTTCGACTCGACGGAGAACTCCGGGTACTACTTCATCGACTCGGTCGAAGGGGACTGGAACACCGGGCGGGATGAAAAGCCGAACCTGGGCTACAAACCCCGCTACAAGGAAGGCTATTTCCCGGTGCCTCCGCACGACATCTTCCAGGACATCCGCAGCGAGATCATGAACAAAGCGCGCGCCGTGGGCGTTCCGGTTGAGAAGCATCACCACGAGGTCGCGACGGCCGGCCAAGCCGAGATCGACATGCGCTACGGTACCTTGACCCAAATGGCCGACTGGTTGCTGATGCTCAAGTACGTGACGAAGAATGTCGCCCGCAAGCACAACAAGGTGGCGACGTACATGCCCAAGCCCCTCTTTGGGGATAACGGCTCCGGCATGCACACTCATCAGAGCCTGGCCAAGGGCGGCACGAATCTGTTCTACGACAAGAGCGGCTACGCGCTGACGAGCCAGATGTGCCG
>CAYZKG010000184.1:0-3494 GCA_964478915.1 uncultured Nitrospira sp. | reverse complement strand
GGATCGGTGAGCGCCAGCCGCTTGCCGGCATCCCAGAGCGCCGGGGCATCGGCGATGGGCACGGTTGAGACCGGCGTGCTGGAGTCGGCCTGGCCGTTCCCGTCCACATCGGCGAACAACTGCGCGTTCAACTGCCGGGTGGTCACATCCTGCACGATGCGCATGATCCGATCGCTGTTTTTGAGCACCAGCCGGGCGTCGCTGCCGTTGTCCTCCCGAAGGTTGCCGAACGCGTCCACGAAGAAGGCTTGCAGGCTGCCGGCCCATTTGATCACTGTTCCTGTCCCGCTCCGGTCATCCATGGTCGGGAAGAACAGCGCCTGCGTGGAGAGACCGGCCCCGCTGGTATTGCTGGCCACGGTGGCGCCGGTCCCGCTGGTCGCCTCGGTGATCTTGCTGGTGATCGTGTCCAGGGCATTGGCTAATTGATCGCCATCCTGCGCGTCGAAGTAGTTGTCCGGCTGCCCGTCCGCATTTGCGTCCCAGTTCTTGACGGTCCCCACCTGGAAGGGAAAGCCGGCCGACGTGGTCGGTGGCGTCGGGCTCGGCGCGGTCGCGCCCTGGCTGCGGTCGAAGCCGCCATACGCCGCCGCGGACTTGAGTAAAGCTCCACCTTGACCGAACATGCCCACCGTGTACAGGTTGATGACCTGCGTGCCGGTCAAGGCGGCGTCGCTCCGGAGATCGGTCGTGTGCGCCGTGAAGGCGATGTCGTCCAGCTTGCCGGCTCCGGCCAGAACGCCGCCGCAGTCGTTGACCTGGACGAGGCTGTCCAGGAGTGGGTTGACAATGGTGAGGTCGTTACAGGGCTGCCCGTCGGTGAGCAGCACCACGTTCGCCTGGCAGCATTTGACAAATTGCGCGGGGGACAATTCGGTAAACCAGAACGGGTCGGCGCTGGTCCCCACCCCGATTGTGTAATCGCTGGTGTGGTATGGCTGGGTAGCCTGCTTGAAATACTCCCGCGCCGTGAGCAACGCCTCCCCCAACGGCGTGGCGGTTTTGGCTTCCATCGTGCGAATGGAATCCACAATGGTCGTGGTGTTGGCTCCGGGGGAGGAGATCGGAGAAATGACCTTCCCGCCCTCATTGTCGGTCTGGAAAAACATCAGCCCGACCCGCGCCTTGCTCTTCTGCTTCTGAATGATCCCTTGCGGGTCGGTGGCGTTCTTGATTCGAACCTTAAAATCACCCAGGCCTGAGCCGCCGCCCGGCGTGGAGGTCACCTCGAACTTGGCCTCGCCGTTCTTCATCTTGTAGCCGACCGTGTTGGCGAATGGCGACACAAGTGTCGCGCCGGTGAACCGCTTCTCGAACTGCTCGCAATAACTGCTCCCGCTCGTATTGTGGCCGATGAGATCGAACTCATTGGCCGAGCCATCGTTCTTCGTCTGGCCACCGGTCAACACTTTCTTGACCACATCCACCCGCCGCATGGTGAGCCAGTTCAGGAAGTTGCCGCTCCAGCAAGTCCCCCCGGTGGTGATCGTGCAGGTTTGCTCCTCGAACCGCTCCGTCCCGCTTGACTGATAGATATAGGTCTTGGTCGAGTCAAAATAGCCGTAGTAGGTCGTGCTGGGATTGAAGTCATTGGCCGCCACCCCGTCGTTCTCGCTGCCAGGCGTCGTATCCGACGCATTGGCGGTGCCATCCTCGTCGAAGTCGCTGTCGTAGGCCGGGCACTGCATGCTGGAGGAATTGTCCACGATGAACAGGATGTCAGGCGACGCCTGATTTTTGAGAAACGGCGGGACGGCCGTGTAATCCGAGAGGGTCTGCGCTTCGGCGGTTCCGGCCAGCAATATGACAAGCAGGAAGCCGTAAGGCGTCAGGCGTAAGGCGTGAAGCAAAACCCCTAACGCCTGACGCCTGACGCCTAACGGATCCCTTTCCAACACCTTACGCCTCACGCCTCACGCCTGACGGTTACTTGACCCGAATCACGTTGATCTGAACCACCTTCCCGCGATCCAGGAGGATGCGGCACCAGGACGGCACCGGCAGCGACGGCAGGGCGCGTCCGTTGGGGCCCAGAATTTTCACGCCTTCCGCCACCGGGAATTTCTCCTCCAGCTCGGATCGCATCAGCACGATCTCCGGCGGCTTCTCGGTGATCTTATTGATTTGCGCCTCGATCCAATCGGCCGCGAGTACGAGTGAGGGGTGAAGGGTGAAGGGTGAAGGGTGAACAAACAACACGACCAATGCAGTGAGGAGTAAGGGCCGAAGCCGTCCCAGCTTACGTCGCATCACCTACCTTCAGTCGCGCCTCACGCTAACGCCTGACGAATTCTCACCATCCCCTTACCCCTCACTCCTTACCGGCTAGTGATAGCATGATAGCAACGTAGATTTATAGTGTCAAAGAAAATTCCTGATCCCGCTCGTCTCCTGTGCAGATTTGCCCTGATTGGCGACCGGAGTCGGCCCGTAGGAGTCGGGACCTATCCCTTCTTTCGCTTCTTGACTCGCGCCGGCTCGAGACCATAGCGTTCCATTTTCCGGACGAGCGTGCGGCGGTTGATGTCCAGGATGCGAGAGGCCTCCGACGCGTTCCCGCCGGTTTCGCTCAGGACCCGCGCAATGTGCTGCTTCTCGACCTCCTGAAGGGTGGGCAGCCTGCCGCCGGCGTGACCTTGAAGCAGGGAAACCTGATCGGCGTTTCCCAGAGCCGCTTGCTCGGCGAGCCATCGGCGGATGGCGTCCTCGAGGACGCGGTTGGACTGTCGCTTGAAGTCCAGCGCCACATGGCGGAGTCGCGTGAGCAGCCATTCGTCCAGGCGCAGGGCAAAGAGCTTGCGTCGGCGGGCGGTCTTTCGGCGCTCGTAGGGAGGGGCTGGCATCTGCCCTATGAAGTAGCAGAATCTACGTGATTATTCAATCTCTGGGGGGGGTCAGGAACCATTTGCCGGAACGGCCCGGTGGGTGCTGCGCACAAATGGTTCCTGACCCCATTCACATTCTCCCATTAGTACTGCTCCCGCCAGGTCCCGGGCGCCTGATAGACCAGTTGCATGCCCCGCATCAGCCCGCTGCGGAGATCGTGATCGTACCAGACCTCCAACTGCGAGCCGCTCCCTGACAGGCCGATCACCCTGCCGCCCACCAGGAGGCCGCCGTAGAGGCGCGGCTGCCCTTCAAACGAGAGGTGGCCGGCCACGGACAGCACGCCGCGGAGATGGATCCCGGTGAGCTCCACGGGAATGCGAGCGCCCACGGACGTGGACCCTGCTGCGGGCGGGCTGAGGGCCGGGACCGATCTGCCGGAGCCTTGGGGTTTGAAGACCACATGGGCGTTCACGACAAACAGGCCCTCGGCGTATTCCGTCTCCAGCGAGACGGTGCCGAGATTGTCGGACCGAGGCGGCGTCTGATCCAGTGTGTCCACAAAGACCAGGCCGCGATGGTCCCCCACCGCCTGTGATCCGAACAGTTCATTCGCGGAGAGTCCTGTCCCGGGCGTCATGGTGCCGTTTCGATAGAACAGGCCATCC
>CAYZKG010000183.1:0-3494 GCA_964478915.1 uncultured Nitrospira sp. | reverse complement strand
AAGCAGCCGGCTCCGCTGCACGTATTCCGGTGTGGGATGCCAGAGAATCGGTGAACGCGGCTCAGGTCCGTTGGTCAATGGGGACATAGCGCAGCGGTGGCGGCCCGGTGTACAGGGCCCGTGGACGGATCAGGCGGTTGTGATCCTGCTGTTCGATCACATGCGCGCACCAGCCCGTGATCCGCGAGCAGACGAAGACCGGGGTGTAGACGTCCGGCGGGATTTCCATCACGAGATAGGCCACGGCGGTGTAGAAGTCGAGATTGGGGTGCAGCCCCTTCTCCTCCAGCATGACCCGCGCCAGGATCGTGGCGATCTCATACCAGCGCATCTCCCCGCTGAGCCGGCTGAGCGCCTCGGCGTGCCGCCGGATGATCCGGGAGCGGACATCCTCGGTCTTGATGACGCGGTGACCGAACCCCATGACGCGCTGTTTCTGCGACAGCGCCCGGCGGATCCAGCCTTCAGCGCGCTCGGGGGACCGGATCTCCGTCAGCATGGCAGCCACCGCCTCATTGGCCCCGCCGTGCAGCGGGCCCTTGAGCGCGGCGATCGCAGCGGTGATGGCGGCATGGAGGTCGGTCAAGGTCGAAGCGGCCACCCGGGCCGCGAACGTCGAAGCGTTAAACTCGTGCTCCGCGTAGAGGATCAGCGACACGTTCAGCACGCGCGCCATCGCCCGGGCGGTGGCGTCGTCGTGCCTGTCGGTGAGGAGATACAGGAGATTCTCCGAGAAGGTCAAATCGGCGCGCGGTTGCACGGGTCGCTTCCCGTGAAGGACCCGATACGTGCTGGAGATGAGCACCGGAATCTGTGCGAGCAGGCGGATGGACTTCTGGACATTGACCTCATGGGCGTTGCGCACCTCCTGGGCCTCGCGGCTGCCGTCTGCGGCGTCTCGATCGGCCATGCCGAGCAGCGACACCCCGGTTCTGAGGATGTCCATGGGGTGCGCATCGGGCGCCATGACGCCCAGGAAGGCTTCGACCGGACCGGGAAGCAGCCATTGGCTCCGTAGCTGAGCCGAGAAATCCTCCAGATCCTTTCGCGTCGGCAGCGTCCCGAGCAACAGCAGGTGGGCCACTTCCTCGAACGAGGCCTGCTCCGCCAGGTCCTCGATGGCGTACCCGCGGTACCGCAGGCCGGAGCGCGCTTCATCGATCTCGCAGAGCGCGGTCTCCCCCGCGAGGACGCCTTCCAGCCCGGGGCTGTATCCCTCAGTCTTTGGATTGGCCGTATCGCTCATGAAGCTCCTGGTCGCGTTTCTCGTAGTCTGTATATCGAAGCAGATCGTAGAGCTGCTGCCTGGTGAGCATGCGAGCCAGGGAGGCTTGCTGGGTGCCCCGGCGTTTCAGCTCGGCCAGCATGTCCTCGATCGCCTTAGCGGCGACCCGCAGTGCGGTGACGGGGAACAAGACCAGCCGGTAGCCGAGGGATTCGAACTCATCCACCGACAGGTACGGGGTCTTTCCGAATTCGGTCATGTTCGCCATCAGCGGCACGGTGACGCCCGCTCGCGAAAGCCCTTGCGCGAAGGCGCGGAACTCCTCGGCCGATTCCAGGGCTTCCGGAAAGATCGCATCGGCGCCCGCGCGCGCATAGGCCTGCGCTCTCCGGATGGCGGCATCCAGGCCCTCGACCGCACGGGCGTCGGTTCGAGCGATGAGCAGGAACTCCGGGTCGCGCCGCGCCTGCACAGCCGCCGCAATCTTCTGGGTCATTTCCGACACGGGCACCAGACGCTTGCCAGGCAGATGGCCGCACCGCTTGGGGTCTTCCTGATCTTCGAGCTGAAGCCCGGCCAGCCCGGCCTGCTCGAACTCCCGGACCGTCCGCATCACCGCCAACGGCGGGCCATAGCCGGTGTCGGCATCCGCCAGCGCCGGGACCCCCACCGCCCGCGCGATGGCACCGGCCTCCGCCACCACTTCCGTCATGGACAGCAGTCCAATGTCCGGCAGTCCGCGGGCGGCCGACAGGCCTGCCCCCGAGACGTACACCGCCTCGAAGCCGGCTGCTTCAATCTGCATGGCGGTGAGGGCATTGAAGGCCCCCGGCATCACAACGGTTCCCTTGGCGATCAGTTCCCGCAATCGCCGCGGCTTTGTTCGTTGTTCGTCACTCGTCACTCGTCACCCGTCACGGACTTTTAGGAGCGACATCAACACGCCGATGTCGTCGAGTGTCTCCAGTTTCCAGACAAGATCAATGACTCTGCCCGCCCGCGCGTGGTCCAGCTTGCCGGCCGCCAGACTCCTGAACTTCTCTTCGACCTCCCGGTCGGACATAGGGTTCCGCGGGTGACCCAACGGGAAGTCGATCTGCTTGACGTACTCTTTTCCCGCGGTCCGCACCGTCACGCGCGTCGGCATGGCTTGAGGATACCAGCCCTTGAACTCTTCTTGCTCGGTCACCCGAATCTTTTGCATCAGGGTCAAGAGTCGCGGGTCGCCCAGGCGCTTCTCGTCGAATGAACGGAGCGTGACGGTTCCGTCCAGCAGGGCCGCCGCCACGCAATACGGGAAGCTGTGATCGGCGGTCTCGCGCGACCGGGGATGCCACTTTTCCGGATCGCGGCCGATGATCTCGATGGCCACATCGTAGCTGCCGATCTCCACGTCGGTGACGGCATCCATCGCACCCTGGCCCGCGGACTTCAGCAACTCGTCCCGGACGACGAGCGCCGCCTCGACGGCAGTCTGGGCGTGGTATTCCACCGGGTAATGCTTGATGTAGGTCTCGAGGATCTTGAACGGCGGACCGAGCTCCGCCAACTCGATCGGCCCGGACACCAATTTCATGAATCCCTTCTCGCCCTCGAAGATCGGCGAGGGTCCGGTCATGCCCTCTCGCGCCAGCATGGCCGCGAAGACTCCGTTGCGAGCGGCGTTGGAAAAGGCGCAAGCCTTCCACATCGAGAGGTCCCCGACACGGGTCTGGCGCAGCGCGACATTGGCCACGCCGGCCAGGTTCAGCGCCTGCGCCGTCTGAGCCTCGGAGAGCCTCAAGACCTTTGCCGCAGCCAGGGCGGAGGAGAACGGTCCGTAGGTGACGTGGTCCCATCCGCGCGGCCGGAGCGCGGCGGCATCGCACAGCCGACAGTGCACCTCGTAGGCCAGGACCAGGGCCTCGATCACCCGCGGGCCTGAAGCCCGGGTTGCTTCGGCCATTGCGATGACCGGCGCGAGGTTGTCGGATGGATGGGCCGGCTCCTTCGAGAGATACGTATCGTTGAAATCGAGATACCGGACCAATGCCCCGTTGGCGAACGCGGCCAGATCGGGAAGCGTCTTGTGAGAGGTCCCCCAGAGGGTCGCGCCACCCGCGACCTTGACCGCTTCCGCCGCGTGTCGAGCGATGCGGCAAGGGGTGGAATGCCAGGCGCCGAACGCGCAGCCCAGACTGTCCAGCAGGCGGCGCTTGACCTCGTGCACCACGTCCGCCGGCAGGCGCTTGTAGGTAAGCGAGCGAGCGTAGTGAGCGAGCCGGTCCGC
>CAYZKG010000182.1:0-3653 GCA_964478915.1 uncultured Nitrospira sp. | reverse complement strand
CCTACAGGCCGAGTCGGGCGCCCGTGACCGCACCAGCCGCGCCTTGGACGGCCGGCGCGTGTATGTCGCGCTGGTGTTTCTCCCCCTGTTCTACCTCCTGGTTCGGTACGCCCCACCCATCGCGTTCTTTCTCTTGGTCGTTGGGGCTTCGCTGCTGGCCCTCGCGGAGTTTTACTGTCTCCACTTTCGCGATCATCGCCCCTGGGGCGCGATGGTCCTCGGGTTAGGATCGGCGGCGCTGTGGCTGACGGCGCTCCAGTGGCCCGGCCTCATCTCGGATCGTGCCATAGTCCTGGCGATCCTGGTAGCGGTGTTGGCCTATCAGCTCGGCGCTGTGCTCATGCGAGCGTCCCGCGGACTCCAGCAGAGCCTGGTGGATGCCGCTGTCCTGTTGTTCGGCGTGGCGTATGTGGGCCTCACGCTGGGACACCTGCTGCTGACGCGGGCGCTCCCGGGCGGAGAGTTCTTGATCTTTTTCGTGCTCCTGGTGACCTGGGCCGGCGACACCGGAGCGTACTATGCGGGGACCGCCCTGGGACGGCGGCGGCTTGCGCCGGTGATCAGCCCGAACAAAACGTTCGAGGGGTTGCTTGGAGGCGTGGCCTTGGGAGTTCTGGGGGCCCTGCTCGGACGGGCGTGGTTCCTGCCGTCCTTCACAATCCCCGACTGCCTCGCGGTCGGGCTGCTCCTGACTGCAGCGGGGGTGCTGGGGGACCTTTCAGAGTCCGCGCTCAAGCGCGGGGCGGGAGTCAAGGACTCAGGAGCCTTGATTCCGGCCCATGGAGGAATGCTGGACCGACTGGACAGTCTGCTGTTCGCCGCTCCGGCTTTCTACTACTACGTCACGCTGGTGAAAGGCTAGAGGCGATAGGCACTGGGCAATAGGTGACACGTTTTGCGGGGACGGGGAAGCTCATGACTTATTGCCCATCGCCTATAGCCCAGAGCCTCTAGCCGTCACGTTGAAGAAGGCTATTGGTATGAAACACATCGTGATCCTCGGGTCCACCGGATCCATCGGCACGAACACGCTGGACATCGTGGCCAAGTTCCCCGATCGCTTTCGGGCGATTGGCCTGACCGCGGGGAGCAACGATGCCAAGCTGGAGGAGCAGGTTCGCGCGTTCAGGCCGGCCGTCGTGGCGCTCTCGGATCAGGCTGCGGCCGATCGCCTGCGAGCCCGCTGCCCCGACACGGGCGTCCGGATTCTCTCCGGCCAGCAGGGGGTCACCGAGGTCGCGACCCATCCCGGCGCGGACCTGGTCATTTCGGCGATTGTCGGCGGGGCCGGCCTCGTGCCCACCCTGGCCGCGATCCGAGCGGGCCGCGATGTCGCCCTGGCCAACAAAGAGCCGATGGTGATGGCCGGCCACCTGATCCGGCAGGAGGCTCGCAAGCACGGCGTCCGGATCTTCCCGGTGGACAGCGAGCACAGCGCGATTTTCCAGTCCATGGAGGGCCACCGGCGCGAGGATATCCGGTATCTCATTCTGACGGCCTCCGGCGGGCCGCTCTGGGACCTCACGCTGGAGCAGATGCGGCACGTCAAACCTGCGCAAGCTTTGCAGCATCCGAACTGGAAGATGGGCGACAAGATCACCATCGATTCGGCCACGCTGATGAACAAGGGCTTGGAAGTGGTCGAGGCCCACTGGCTGTTCGACGTCCCGCCGGAGCAGATCCAGGTGTTGGTCCATCGGGAAAGTATCATCCATTCTCTGGTAGAATACCGAGACGGCTCAGTCATCGCCCAGCTCGGCCTGCCGGACATGCGCACGCCGATCTCGTATGCGCTCAACTATCCCGAACGGCTTCCGCTGGAGCTACCGCCGCTGAATTTGGGAAAGATGGGAAGGCTCACGTTCCATGAACCGGACCATGACCGATTCCCGTGTCTCGGCCTCGGGTACGCCGCCCTCCGGACGGGAGGCACCATGCCCGCGACGCTCAATGCCGCCAACGAGATGGCCGTGGCGGCCTACCTCAAGGAGGAGATCGGTTTTCTGGACATCGCGGCCGTGATCCGGTCCACGATGGAGGCACATCGCTCCAGCGAGCTCACCTCGCTGGAGGACGCCCTCGAGGCGGACCGGTGGGCACGTGAGAAGGCTACGTCAATAATTTCAAATTTAAAATTTTGAATTAAAAATTATGGCTTTCCTATTGACCTGGTCACCGGACGCGGTCTGGCTCATGGCCCAGAAGCTCTGGTGGTTCCTGATCGTGCTGGGCGTCCTGGTCTCCTTTCATGAGCTCGGCCACTTTCTCGCGGCGCGGTGGGTCGGTGTCAAAGTGCTCAAGTTCTCGCTGGGCTTCGGTCCCAAGTTGATCGGCCGGCAGATCGGCGAAACCGAGTACCTCGTCTCGGCCGTTCCGCTGGGCGGGTATGTCAAGCTGTTCGGCGAGGAGGAGATCGAGACGCTCACGCCCGAGGAAAAGCGGCGGTCGTTTGCTCATCAGACACTGTGGGCCCGGTCGCTCATCGTGGCGGCGGGTCCGGGATTCAATTTCCTGCTGGCCTACCTCATCTTCGCCGGGTCCCTGGCCACCGGCACCCCGCTGTTCGTGCCCACGTTCCGCGACCTCTCGCCGGACGTGGAAGCGATCCGCCCGGGCTCGCCTGCTGATCTCGCCGGCATCAAGCTGGGCGATCGCATCATCCGGATCAACGACAAGGAGATTTCGACCCGGAGCGAGCTGTTGGAGGCGGTGGCACGCAGCCGCGGCAAGCAGATGACCATCGAAGTCCGCCGGGGCGATCAGATCAAAACGCTATTGGTGACCCCGAGCGCCACGAAGATCCCCAACGGCGGGAAAGACGGCGAAGAGACGACGCTCTATCAGCTCGGGATCGAGGAAACGGCGCCCGTCATTACCGCGGTCATGAGCGGCTCTCCGGCCATGGCGGCCGGCTTCGAAAACGGCGATCGGGTCCTGAGCATCGAAGGCCACGCGATCCACACCTGGAGCCAGATGACCAAACTCGTCCGCGACAGCCCCAACCGGCCGTTGCGCGTCGAGGTCCGGCGCGGCGATCGCGTGTTGACTTTGACCGTGACTCCTGCCGCCGAAAAGGTGGTGGTGGACGGCAAACCGGCGGAGATCGGAAAGATCGGCATCTCCGGGCCGGGCCGGGCGGTCATCCGAGCCTCGAGCCCATTGACCGCGATATACGAAGGCGTACGCGCCACGTGGGGCTGGACGGAGCTGACCGTGGTGGGCCTCTATAAGATGATCACCGGAGAAATCTCCGCCTCGAATATCGGCGGGCCGCTGACCATTGCCAATATCTCCGGAGAGGCGGCCTCCCAAGGGGCATTCAGCATCGTGAGCCTGATCGCCATCCTCAGCATCAACCTGGGCGTGCTCAACCTGCTCCCCATTCCCATCCTCGACGGGGGGCACCTGGCCTTCTTCGCCCTCGAAGGAATCTTGCGGCGCCCGCTCGGCGAACGGCAGCGGGAGCTCGCCCAACAGGTCGGGCTGGTGCTGCTGCTCTGCATCATGGTGTTCGCCTTCTGGAACGACATCGAGCGATTGATTTCGCACTGACCCCCCCGCTATGCGTACCTCCCACCTGCTGATCCCGACGCTTCGAGAGGATCCCGGCGAAGCGGAGATCGTCAGCCACCGGCTCATGCTGCGGGCCGGCA
>CAYZKG010000181.1:2378-3743 GCA_964478915.1 uncultured Nitrospira sp. | reverse complement strand
GAGGATCCCGGCGAAGCGGAGATCGTCAGCCACCGGCTCATGCTGCGGGCCGGCATGATCCGCAAGGTCGCGGCTGGGATCTACACCTACCTGCCGCTCGGGCTCCGCGTCCTCCGCAAGATCGAGACCATCATCCGCGAGGAGATGAATCGGGCGGGCGCCCAGGAGCTCCTCATGCCCATCGCCTCCCCCGGGGAACTCTGGAAGGAGACCGGGCGGTGGGACTTCTATGGCAAGGAGTTGCTCCGCTTGAAGGACCGCCACGAACGGGACTTCTGTCTGGGCCCGACCCACGAAGAAGTGATTACCGATCTCATCCGCCGCGAAGTCCGCTCGTACCGCCAGCTCCCGCTCAACTGCTATCAGATCCAGACCAAGTTTCGGGACGAGATCCGTCCCCGCTTCGGCCTGATGCGGGGTCGCGAATTCATCATGAAGGACGCATACAGCTTCGATCAGGATGAGGCGGGCGCCAGCCTAAGCTACCAGAAGATGTACGACGCGTATCAGCGGATCTTCAGCCGCTGCGGCCTCACCTTCCGGGCCGTGGAGGCGGACACGGGCTTGATCGGCGGGACGTCTTCGCACGAGTTCATGGTGCTGGCCGACACCGGCGAAGAAGCAATCGTCTATACCGAGGACGGCACCTACGCCGCCAACGTGGAGCGAGCCGAACTGCCGGCTCCACCCGACGCCGCGCCGGAGCCTCCCAGGCCACTCCGGAAGGTCCCCACGCCCGGCGCGCGCACCGTCGAGGAAGTGACCAGGCTTTTGAAGACCACGCCGGACCGCCTGGTCAAGACCCTGCTGTACAAGACCCCCAAGGAGACCGTGGCCGTGCTGATCCGCGGCGATCACGAGGCCAACGAGGTCAAGATCAAAAAGCTTCTGGATGTGACGGACCTGGAGTTGGCGGATCCTGAGACAGTGGCGGCGGCGACCGGCGCGCCGGTGGGCTTCGCCGGCCCCATCGGCCTGCGCCGCATCCGGATTGTGGCGGACTATGCGATCAAGGCCCTGTCCAATTTCGTCGTCGGCGGGAACGAGGCCGACACGCACTACGTGGACGCGAACCGGGATCGGGACTTCACAGTGGAGCAGTTCGCCGATCTGCGGAAAGCCCGCGCCAGCGACCCATCACCGCAAGGGAGCGGCAAGCTGCTGATGGCTCGGGGCATCGAAGTGGGCCATGTCTTCATGCTGGGCACGAAGTACAGCCAAGCCATGGGCGCCACGTTCCTCGACGCGCAAGGCAAGGAACGGCTGGCCGTGATGGGATGCTACGGGATCGGGGTCGGCCGCACTGCCGCCGCGGCGATCGAACAGAACCACGATGCCAAGGGCATCATCTGGCCGGCGCCCATC
>CAYZKG010000181.1:0-2278 GCA_964478915.1 uncultured Nitrospira sp. | reverse complement strand
GGCCAGGTGACCAAGCTCACTCCCTCCGAACTGACTCCCCGCCTTGCCGAACTCCTCAGACATGTTTTGAGCTGAAGCCCCTATTTTACCCTCGCCCCTTTGGGGGGAGAGGCTACAGGAGCCGGGCCATTGCCGCACTGAAAGCGCGCAGATCCTCGAGATTCCGGCAGATCACGTCGTAGACTTGCCCGTAGTCAATTTTCCAATAGACGTGGACGAGCAAATTACGGAATCGCGCCATCTCCTGGAGCCGGCTCGTCAGATCGGCCGGAATGAGACCCGAATCGTGGAGAAGCGAGAAACATTGCGCATACTCTTCCGGAACCTTCCGCAAGCGTCTCGCTGAAATGTGGTAGCAGAGCGCAAGAGCCGCTTCGATCGCTACCAGCAAGCGATAGCAGGCGATATCGAGCGCATCCTGATCGGCGAGAAATTGTTCCCTGGTCAGAGTTCCAAACCGCTCAAGACGCTGGACCGACTCTTCGATTTCAGCGCATCGTGAGCGGATCAGATCGGCATTGATGGTCATGCCGCGTACGCCTCTTTGGCGCCGCGGCGCAAGAGGGGTTCGATATCCAGGTACCGCTGCACGGTGGTCTCAATGACGTCGGCCAGAAGCTCATCATCGGCGCTGAGCAGGAGTTCTCCCCGCAGCGCCCGGTAAAGAAACGGAACCGGCGCCGCGTTCAAGATTCTGACATCAACCGGCAACCCGAGACGGTCACTGAGACGTTGGGCCAATGCCAAAGCCAAACCGGCGCTCTGCGAGTGCGTGTCACGGAGATACACTCCGACATCCACGTCGTGAAAGGATTCGGACTCGGCGGCCGACCCAAAGAGGTAAGCGAAAGCTATGTCATTGTAGCCCGCCAGTTCGCGCGCTAATGCATCTTTGATACGGGCACGCCCCTCCCGACCGGCTGTATGCAGGTGTCTTTTCATCGGAGCCTGCCTCCATAAAGGCAACTCATCTTAGCAACATCCGGCTGCTGAACTCAATGAACAAGGTGGATGCCCTTTGGTGGGTGAGAGAGACCGGACAGGCGTGAAGTGTAACGATGCGGATCTGATCGGCGCGCCGTATCAGCTCGTGATCGGCGGCAAAGGGCTGGCGCAGGGCTTAGTGGAGGTCAAGAACCGACGAGCCGGTGAGGTTATCAAGCTCTCCCCGACCGAGGTAGCCATTCACATCAAGTCAAGGCTGACCCCCTTCAGTTAGGCGGGCTCCCGATGAAAGCCCCGCACAGCCCGCTACTTTGCTTTACTTGGAAAGTTCAACCAGTCTGATCTTCTTGGCCTCAAGCCCCGGAGGAGTAACCAACTGAGGGGTCTGATCGTTGTTGAAATCCCGCCTAGCAACCCGCTCTACCTGCGGTTTCACGTAGTCGTAGAGTTCCACCAACTCGATCGTCCCATCCTTATTCTGATCTGCGTCGCCCCGCAGGCCCTTGAGAAAGAAATAGGTGAGCAGCCCGTGGCCCTTCTCCTCGTAGGTGCTCGAGACCTGATCACCCGCACTGGCCGCCAGCAGCACCGTCCGCCCGCTCACCGTGAGCGACTGCTGCACCTCCAGCCCCATCGGCCGCATTCCTTTGCCGACTACTGACCGCCCCCCAGCTCCTGAGAAACAGGAATCCAGCATGACGATCACTTCTTGCGCCGGCAGCGCCGCTAGGTGCTCTTGCAGCCGTTTCACCGGATAGCCTGTCTTCTCCAGAAACGAGGGATCGCCATCGTAGGGGACCAGGTACGCCTCGCGGCTCTTGGTGTTCGGCGCCCCGTGGCCGGAGAAATAGACGAACACCGAGTCGTTCTTCTCCACCCGATTGGGCAACCACTGCTCAAGATATTTCTCCAGATCGCTTTTGGTCGCCCGCTCGTTGAGTAAAACGGCCACGTTCTTATCTTGATAACCCATCATCTTGGTCAGGTATTCCGCCATGATTTTGGCGTCGCGCATGGCAAAGTCTGCCTTCGGGAGCTTCTCCCGATATTGTTCCACACCCACCAGAATCGCGTAGGCATTAGCTTTAGGCGCTACTCGAACTGCTTGAAGAATATCCACATCGCTCGCTGGTACAGCGGGGGCATCCTGTGTCCGAGATACCGTGGTCTGAATGGGTCCCTTGCCTAATTTTGTCAGAAGCACTTCTCGGTCCTGTTCAATCCGTTGAAAGAATGTGTCCAGTGCCTGGCTCA
Source organism: uncultured Nitrospira sp. (assembly GCA_964478915.1). Lineage (GTDB taxonomy): Bacteria > Nitrospirota > Nitrospiria > Nitrospirales > Nitrospiraceae > CAYJUM01. The sequence continues at coordinate 79 of CAYZKG010000181.1, read as the reverse complement.
GCGCCCTGTTTATCGTGGGATCTAGAGAGCCAAAGCCGAGTCCGGGGTCGGCCCCACCAGAAGCTGCGTATGACCCGAG
>CAYZKG010000180.1:0-3748 GCA_964478915.1 uncultured Nitrospira sp. | reverse complement strand
GCTCTTCCTCGTCTGTCGCGACCATGCCCCTGCCGGATGTGACCACCAGGATCTGGTCGCAGTCGTGGGTATGCCACCCGGTGGTCGCGCCTTCGCGGAAGTTCACCACGTTACAGCGGAAGTTATCGGAATCCCCGTCACCGATGATGGTTTGCCGTGTCCGGCTTACCGGCCCCCCGGCCCATCCGGGAACAGGTGTGGCTCCGCCCATGGGTTCTTCCGGCAAATTACGAAATCTGACTACACGCATGTTTGTCGTCCTCCTTTTCTAGACTTTCGGCGCCACTTGTTCCAGGAAACGCCGCATCGACGCGCGCGCGTGAGCATCGGCCAAGCCGCCCAGTGCGAAGAGTCCGGCCAGATCCGTCAGGTGTAGACGCTCGCGCACGCATTCCACCTTCTCGCGCACCTCCTCCGCGCTGCCGACGAGCACGCGGCTCCGGGCCACCATGTCCTCGAAGGTGAGATGACGCATCTGCGTGCGGTGCCGTTCATGACTGTGGTAGGACTCCGGGTCCGGCATCCCCGGCGTCAAGCTGTGCGCGTGGGTTGCCGCCGCGTGGTATTCGGCAAGTCCCGGGGCCGCGGCCGTGCGCGCCTCCGCAGAACTCTCACCCACATAGGTATGATACACCCCGAGCACGCGCGCCGTTGACGGGTCGTGTCCTGCCGCCCGCCGCGCGTTCAGGTAAGCTTCCACCTTCGGGCGAAGCTCTTCGACCTCATGCAGGAAAGGGATGAGCATCATGTGAAAACCCTGCCGCCCCAAAAACTCGAACGATTCCACAGTCGCAGTCGCCGCCATCCACACGGCCGGATACGGCTGCTGCAGCGGGCGCGGCCAGATCTCAATGCCGTGGTATTCATGAAAGCGGCCCTTGTGATTCAATACGGGCTCACTCCAGGCCTTGAGGACCACTTCCAGGTTTTCCCGGAAACGCTCGCGCAGCTCATCCAGCGGGATGCCAAATGTCAGAGCCTCCCATTTCACGAAGCCATGGCCGATCCCAAACTCGAGCCTCCCCTGGCTCAAACAGTCGAGCGTGGCATAATCCTCAGCGACCCGAATCGGGTTGTGGTACGGCAACAGGACTACCGCGCTTCCGATCCGAATCCTGGTGGTCCTTTGCGCTATAGCCGCGCCGATGAGCGGGGTGGCCGAAAAGAGACCGCCAAAGGGGTGAAAGTGGTGTTCGGCAAGCCAGACCGAATCGAACCCGAGCTGTTCGGCGTACCATGCCTGCTCCACGACAGCGCGCAGGCGCTCGGCCCCGTCCGCCCGACTGGAAGGAAGCGATGACGGCAGATAGAACAAACCGTAGCGCATGCCCGGACATATAGTCCCTCACAGAATGGATGTCAATTTATCCCTTCTCCTTTATCCTTCACGCTGGTATATTAGGCCGGTTTATGCGGCTCCCGCCTATTGCGACAACCACCATCGGTAGTTTTCCGCGGCCCGGCTGGCTGGCGGAGGCGGAGCGGAGCCAGGTTAAATTCCGCCTGGACGGAGCGCTGCTGCGCGAGGCTCTGGACGACGCCACGCTGCTGAGCCTGCGCGAGCAGGAAGAGATCGGTCTCGACTTGCTCACCGACGGAGAGCAGCGCCGGCCTCACTTCATCAACCATGTGCTGGCGGCCTGGGACGGTGTCGATGTCGCCAACCAGGGTATCAAGCCGGTCTATCGCCGGCGAGTCCAGCAGCGCCTAGTCCCTAGAATCGTGGGAAAAGTGAAGCGCCGGACTGCCGCCGTTCTGGAAGATCTGCGCTTTGCCAAAGCGCACACGCTCCATCCCCTCAAGATGGCCGTCCCCGGACCCCTAACAGTCGTGGACAGCACACTGGATGAAGCTTATGGCGATGAGGAGTCTCTCGCCATGGATGTCGCTTCGGCCATCAATGCGGAGCTGCTGGATCTCCAGGCGGCAGGATGCGACATGCTGCAGATCGACGAACCCGCCATGACGCGGTATCACGAGAAGGTCGCTGCCTATGGGGCGGCGGCACTCGAACGCTGCCTCGATGGAATCAGCATCCCGACTATCGCGCACCTCTGCTACGGTTACCCGGGCAGCGCCGGACATCAGCACGAGTACGAATACCCGGAGCTGCTGGAGCGGCTGATGAAAACGAGGATCGGCGGATTCGCGCTGGAATTTGCCAGAAGCAACTATGATCCCGCCCTGCTGAGCATCTGTCAGGGCCGGCTCGTGATGTTCGGATGTGTCGATCCGGGGGATCCGCCTCTACCGCCGGTGGAGGCAGTGGTGGGGCGGGTGCGCGCCGCGCTCAGGTATGTGGAGCCGGCAAGACTTCTTTTGGCTCCGGATTGCGGGCTCATGACCATCAGCCCTGAGCTGGCCAGAGCGAAGGCCCGCTTCCTGGTCGAAGTCGCTCAAGATTTACGACGAAGCCTCTAGGCCTCCGCCCGAACGTCAAGCTCCATCTCGCCGATCTTCTCTATACTCCCCTTGAGGCGATCGCCGTCGCTCAGCTTGCGCACCCCCGCGGGCGTACCGGTAGTGATGAGATCGCCCGGCCGCAGCGTCAGCACGCTGGTAAGGAACCGCATGTGCTCTCTCAGCCCGCAGATCATGTCGCTGGTGTGCGCGCTCATGGCGGGCTTCCCGTTCTGCTCCACCATGATGGAAAGGTTCTGCGGCTCATCAATCTCGTCTTTGGTCACGATCCAGGGGCCAAGGCCCGTGAAGGTGTCAAAGCCCTTGCGGATGTTGCGGGTATTGTGCCTGCCGCGTCCCCATGGGTCTCGCTGGCTGATGTCCCAGCAAATCGTATAGCCGAATACGCAGTCCAACGCCCTATCCTCGGTCACATGCCTCGCCCTTCTCCCGATCACCGCGCAGAGCTCGCACTCAAAGTCGACGTCCTGCGAGATCCGGGGAAGAATGACGGTTCCTCCCGGGCCGATGATGGACGAGGTCGGCTTGAGAAAGAACTCGGCCATCAGCTCATCTTTGCTCAGCGCGGAGCGGTCGGAGCTTCCCATCCTGCCTCGCATCTCTTGTTGATGCGCCTTATAATTCGCCGCGGCCGCCCACAACGAGGGCGGATTAAAGACCGGCGCCAGGAGCTTGACGGCGCTCAAGGGTACGGGCGAACCTGATCGCAGCGAATCGCGCGCGCACTGCATTGCGGCAGGCTGATTGGCCAACACGTCGATCACCTCGACCATCGTGCAAGCGCTCTTCAAATGGCCGGCTTTGACCAGGGCCTCCCCGATCGGATAGACCCGATCCCCGACCACGCCTCCCGCTTGATTTGAATCGTAATGGCATATTTTCATTCCCGGGCCTCCTCCCTCTCCAGATCCAATCTTCAGGCTTCCCGGTCAGCGCCCGGCTTCGAGAAAGCCCAGCCGCTCCGCCATCGGCGTGGTCGGAAATACGTAGCCGCAGCTCTTGCAGGTGCGGATGCTTGAATCGGCGTTGAAGGCCTCGTAGATCTTTGTCACCTGCTGCGCGATGTCCCCCTGGACGACGGTCCGCGACAGCACCTCCGCATCGCATTGCTCGCAGAACCAGACGAACTCTTCGTCCTCCTCGGGCCTGCGTTTACGCTCGACCACCAAGCCCCAGGTGTCCTCTCCCCGTCTCGGCGAGTGGGGAACACCGCCGGGGCAGAGAAAAATCTCCCCCTGGCGGATCCCTACGATCTGCCTTTTCTCGCCGGGGGGCTTAAGGTGAAGCTCGATATCGCCCTCGATCTGGTAGAAAAACTCATCCCCTG
>CAYZKG010000179.1:0-3776 GCA_964478915.1 uncultured Nitrospira sp. | reverse complement strand
GCGCCCACCGGCCTGCGGTACTGCATCAATTCCGCGGCCTTGAAATTCGTGCCTGCCTGAACCCTTCGACGTCTGCTTCAGGTCTCATCCTGGCTCCTAATTGCTGAGACCCGCCGCCAGCAGGCTCCGGTCCCGGAGCATCTGCTCGCGGATGTGCTGGACCGCCTCGGTGAAAGCCTGGTTCAGGCGCGCATGGGCCGGATAGAGGGGCATGGACCAGTAGCGGCTGTCATGGTCGGCAAGCTCCTGATAGGTCGCATGCCCTCGATAGGCGCCGAGAACCTGGCCGTTGGGTCTGGCGAGGGTCAGCTCCAGATCCACCTCGCCTTGCCAGGCTTGCACGGGTGACACAACGGCGTTGACCGTCCACCCCACGCCCGGAATCACCCACGACAAGAGTGTCGCCTGTCCATAGAACCGGTGAATCGTCCCGCTCAGGATCAGATCAGGATGGGGCTCGCCCTGGCTGATCGAGCGAAACAGCGACGTGGCGCTGAAGTCCGCCTCGATTGCCTGGGTCACCAGGGCGCTCAATTCCCCCTCCATCGAGCCGGTTTGGGAGATCGTGTCCGCGGCAAGGTTTTCTTTATCGTCCGGCGGGGTGGCATCGCGCAGGGGTTGCACCGACACCGAGACGGGAATGGTGTCGGGGCTCTTCTCCAGCAAGAGCGTGGGCTTGTACGGCACGCAGGCCGTGACGAGGAGACCGGCGCATCCGGTCAGCCAAGCCAGCCATTCGGCCATGGGCCGGCCCATCAGCCCCGCCCCCGAAGAGCAACGTTCATCGAAACCTCCTGTTGCTCGGACAGCGATTCTTCACCTTTACAGCACCCCTCCATTCAGGCACAGTGAGCCCCGCTGTTCCTTTCCCACCGGAGGAAGACGCATGGCACGTGCCTCGGACACGTTTTTCAAGCAGTATGACATCTTCGGCAAAGAGTGGATGCGAGCGCAACTGACCTCACCCGTACGCGATTCCCGACGTGCGTTCCTGGCGCAGTTGAACTTCCCGCTTCGCGGGAAAACCGTGCTGGATGCCGGATGCGGGTACGGGCACGACCTGCCGCATCTGGCCCGGCGCGGGGCGATCGTCTACGCCATTGACGCCTCGGCGAAGATGATCGAGCTGGCCAGGCAACACAATCCGACCTTGATCGCGAACCTATCGGTGCAGCGGCTGCAACGCACGAGCTTTCGGAACCGGATGTTCGACGTGGTGATGAGCCAGTATGCGCTCCACAATGCCTTCAATCTCAAGCAGGTCTTTCAGGAGATGCACCGCGTTCTAAAGCCGGGTGGCCTGCTCATCTATCTGGTCCAGCATCCACTCTTCGGTTTCTTCGCGAAGAAAAAGAAGGAGTACCGCAGGAAGGGAATCATCACGTTTACGATCCCGGATTTGAAGGGCCAGCCCGCCATCAAACAACCCGCGCACACCTTCACCGATTATTTCAACGACTTTGTCTTGAGCCGGTTCGAGTTGCTATCCTTCGCCGAGGGGCGAGAACCGGTGCCCATGTGGTTTCTCGCGAAGCTCAGGAGGCGATAGGGCTACTCCTCATTCCACGAGAAGAGTGCCGGTCATGCCGGCGTGCCCGCGAATGTTGCAGCGGAACAGATAGGTGCCGGGAGGCGCGTGGAATCGGACCTCCACCGAACGGCCGGGGAGGAGGCGGAGGCTTGTCGGGCTTGCCAAAGACCCGCCCGGCTCCACCTCGGCTCCCGGCAGCGCCAGCAGGGGGCTTTCAAACTCGTGCGCCTCGCGCCCCTCGTTGACGAGCACCAGACGCACGGCTGAGGCGGCGCTCAGCGTGCTCCGACTCGGAACGAACCGGAAGTCCTGCGCCGCAATTCGGAGCTCCTGCACGCCGGGGTCACAAGCGGTGAGGGACGTGCCGCACACGATCGCGACCGTCACGATCTGTGGCCAGAGAATCCGCACGGAAGGCTGCGCGCTCAGCGGAGCGCCGGGGGGATCAACCCGACATGGACATCGAACCGGCCTTGGCTCCGGTCCCGCACGTAGCGGGCCAGCGTTTCGTGGATGACGGGGAATGCCAGGTGCTCCCAGGGGATCTTTTCGGGCGGGACGAGCTGGACCTCCAGACTTTCGCTGCCGACGGCGAACTCGGGCACCCGCAAGCGGCCGCGGAAAACCACATAGACCTGACTCACGTGCGGCAGGCTGAACACGCCATAGAGTGAGACCAGCTCCACCTCGGCCTTGGCTTCCTCCCAGGTTTCCCTGACCGCCGCCTGCTCAATCGTCTCTCCCGTCTCCATGAACCCCGCCGGATAGGTCCACCAGCCTGCCTTGGGCTCGATTGCCCGGCGGCACAGGAGCACCTGGCCGTCCCATTCGGGGATGCACCCCACCACGACCTTCGGATTCTGATAATGGATGGTCTGACAGGTGTCGCACACGTGCCGAGGCAGGAAGTCACCGGGGGGAATCTTTAGCGCGACCTGGGCGCCGCAGTGGCTGCAGTAATTCATGCTGGGCTCCTTCGCTATTTGGGCGGCAGGTCGGATTCGCGGGCCCGGCGGATCGTGCAATAGAGGGCATAGCTCTGGGCGAGCAGCCCCGTCACGATCAGTCCCAGCGCGGTGCGCAACCACGGAGAGCCCGGATGGTCGAGCCCGTACATGCCGGCCACGAATCCCAGAGCGATCGCGACGATCCCGACGCTCCGGGCGATCAACGCGCGCTGGCGGGTGTCCGGCATTGCGCTACCGCTTCGCCCTGCTGCCCGGCGCCGGCGCCTCGGCCCGTTTCAAGAGGGCCTCCAGCGGCGCCTTGGCGGCCGGGCTGCTGGCCAGAATCCCGTACACGGAGGTTTCCGCTCGATTGAAGATGAGCGGCAGACCCTTGCTGTCGGTCACGGAGCCGCCAGCTTCCTCGACGATCAGCACTCCGGCGGCCACATCCCATTCGTTCATGCGTTCGAAGTTCATGCACGCATCCGCTCGGCCGGCAGCCACCAGCCCCAAGGTGTAGGCGATCGACCCCATCGGGCGACAATCGGCATACGGCTCGAACGGGGCGAGCCTGCCCTGACGCAGCGAGGGCGGATGGACCAGAACGGTCAAGGGCTCAACGATAGTTTCCTTGGTCTCTATCCGATCCCCGTTGAGGCACGCCCCCTGGCCACGCACGGCAGAAAAGAACTCTCCGGTCGCCGGGTTGAAGAGGACCCCCATCACGGGCTGCCCCTGTTGCACGAGGGCGGCTGAAATCGCATAGGTAAGCTCTCCTCTCATGAAGTATTTGGTCCCGTCGATCGGATCGACGACCCACACCCGCCTCTTTCCCAAGCGGTCGGGATCATCCGGCCCCTCTTCCGAGAGCCATCCGTCGGCCGGAAACTCCCGCCGGAGGGTCTCGTACAGGATCCGGTTGACCTCTAGGTCGGCTGAGGTCACCGGCGACCGATCTTTCTTGATCTGAGTCTCAAAACCGTCCCGGGCAATCCGCATGACTCGGTCCCCCCCGCGCCAGACCGCCTCGCTCAGGATGTCCAACTCCCGTTTCATGGCTGTCTTGGGCTGCGCGACTCGGGTGTTCATGATGTAGTTCTTACCACAAATCCGGCCATGCGGTCACTGTCGCCTCTCAGGGGCACTCGTTGTTGTATCCGCTGATCACGACAGGTTACGATGTGTAAAGGCATAGCACAGAGTACAACCGACCTCCATACACAAAGTATATCGTTATGCAACTTAAATAGAGTGGCCTTTAGTGCTGGGATGTTTTAGGATGAAGCCGGTGAGCGGGA
>CAYZKG010000178.1:0-3823 GCA_964478915.1 uncultured Nitrospira sp. | reverse complement strand
TGCGGTAGGTGGCGGCCAGCACGCCGACGAACGCGAAGGCAAGAAGATTCTCCAGCAGCCAGTCTTTGCGGTCAACCGGCGCAATGGCCAGGACGATCCAGAGCAGCACGTACCAGGAAAGCAACGCTTGATGCAGACGGTTGGTCCGGAAGGAGATGCGCCCGATGGTTTTCAATCCCCCAACGCTGCCTCGAGCTCTGATTCGTTGGCGGTATCCTCTGACTCGTCTTCCAGGACGTGGCGGGCAATGACCACCATGGCGATGCACAGGAGCGCGCCGTAGAACGCCGCTGCGATGTCCTTTTGCGCATCCCAGATGTCGCCCTGCGAGCCGAGAAACGAGGCCCCCAGCTCCGGACGGACCAGACGGGCGGTCCAGGACTCAATGACCTCCCACAGACCCGCCGCCGCCAGAACCACGTTCAGCGCGAGGCAGTACGCCCAGAAGCCTTGCACCCGCGCCGCTCTCATGAGGACCTCACGGAGCGGATAGACCATCAAGAAGCCGAACCCGAAGTGGACTATGCGATCGAAATCGTTCCGCTGCAGATCCAGCATCTGCTGGAGCCAGAACCCGAACGGCACCTTCGCATAGGTGTAATGCGAGCCGATCGCATGCAACGTCAGGAACACCGTGATCAAGACGTACGACATGTCCGAGAGCGGAAAGTGGTGGTGGGTCAGCACCAGGCCCGCGATGAACAATACCGGCAGAAGATTCAAGAGGAGCCATGTGGGGCGATCGAGCGGCCAAATGGCCATGGCCGTCCAGAACAGGACATACCAGCCGAACAGAGCTTGAAGCAGCCGGTTCCGGTTGAATTCCACCCGGATCGATGACGACGACGTGGTCAACATGGAACGACTTCCTTTCAGTGATAACTTTCGGTCTCCGTCGGAAACTTGCCCTGCTCGACCTCTTCCTTGTAGCGCCGCAAAGCTTGGAGCGCATCCGCTTTGAGATGGGCGTAGGGCTTCACGAACTTGGGCGCGAACTCGTCGAACAGGCCCAGCAGGTCGTAGAGCACGAGGACCTGCCCGTCGCAGTAGGGCCCGGCCCCGATGCCGATCGTCGGAATGGCCAGCGCCTTGGTGACCGATTTCGCCAACGCAGCCGGAATGGCTTCCAGCACCACCGCGAAGGCGCCGGCGGCCTCCAGTGCCTTGGCATCCTCCAGAATAGCCTCAGCTCGCTCCCGCTCCCTGCCTTGCACCCGATAGCCGCCGTACCGATGCACGGACTGAGGGGTCATCCCCACATGGCCCATGACCGGGATGCCGAACCGCGTCATGGCCTGCACCCGATCCGCCACTTCGCCCCCCCCTTCCAACTTGACCGCCGCGGCGCCGACCTGCAGGAATCGGCCGGCGTTCCTGACCGCTTCCTCGACGCCGACCTGGTAGGACAAAAACGGCATGTCGGCAATGATCAGCGACCGTTGAGCGGCGCCAGCCACCAGCCGGGTGTGATACAGCATGTCCTCCATGCTGACCGACAGGGTGTCCTTTCTCCCCTGGACCACCACCCCGAGGGAATCCCCCACCAGGATCACCTCCAGCCCCGCCTGCTCCACGATCCGGGTGAACAGGGCGTCATAGGCCGTCACGACCGTGAGCTTCTTGCCCTCGCGCTTTCTTTTTTGGAAGTCGGGAACGGTCATCATCCCAATTTCGCCTTGGTCAGGATTTCCGGGAGGCGATCCACCGCTCTGATCGCCATGATGTGCACACCATCGCAGTGGGGCCGGACCGCCTTGATGGTCCGGACGGCGATCTCCACGCCGATGTCCGCCCCGCGTTTGTCGCCCGCGTCGCGCAGCTCGGCGATCATGTCGGCCGGCACCGAGATCCCGGGGATGTTCTCGTTCAGAAACTCCGCCATCTTGGCGGAGCGCAACAATAATATCCCGGCGAGGACCTTGACGTCGAACTTCCGGGCCGCCTGCATGAAGGACGCGAACCGGTCCGGGTGATAGATCGCCTGGGTCTGAAAGAATTGGGCTCCGGCATTCACCTTGGTTTCGAACTTCGCGAGCATGGGCCCGATCGGGTCCGCTTCCGGCGTCACGGCGCCGCCGATGAAAAAGTCCGTCGCCCCGTCCAACTTATTGCCGGCGAGGTCTTTGCCGCTGTTCAGTCCTTTCACGAGCTGCATGATCTCCACCGAGTCCAGATCATATACCGGCTTGGCGTCCTTGTGGTCGCCCACCGTGGGGTAATCGCCGGTCAGGCACAGGATATTGCGGACTCCCAAGAGATGTGCGCCGAGCAGGTCGGACTGGATGGCCAGGCGATTGCGATCCCGACAGGTGATCTGCATGACCGGGTCGTGGCCCATCTCGAACAGGAGCCGGCAGATGGATAGGGAAGACGCCCGCATGATGGCGGCGGTATTATCGGTCACATTAACCGCGTGCACGCGGCCGAGCAATCCCTTGGCGCTGTCCAACAAGGCCGAGACGTTGGTGCCTTTCGGAGGATTGTACTCGACGGTGACCGCAAAATCCCCCCCGCTTAGGGCTTCTCTCAAACGCCTCGAGCTGCTCATTCCCCGCTCCTTACTCGTCGTGCAATCGCGTCAATCGTGAAGTGCCGCTCGTATCTCATCCTGCCTTCGTCGTCTGGCGCTTCACGTTCTTTAGCTGAACCCCCTTCACTCCTCACCCCTTACCTCTCACTGTTCGACCCTCACGTCTCACCGTTTCTCGGCCGCACGGATCGCCGATTCGAGCGTGTTCTGCAGCAACATGGCGATGGTCATCGGCCCGACGCCGCCGGGCACGGGTGAGATCCAGCCGGCCCGCTCGCTGACCGGGCCGAAATCCACGTCGCCGACGAAAGTCCCGTCTTCCAGCCGATTGACCCCGACATCGATGACCACGGCCCCCTCCCGGACCATCTCCGCGGTCACAAAACGGGCTCTCCCGATCGCCACGACGAGAATCTCCCCCTCCCGACAGACCGCCGGCAGGTCGCGCGTGCGGGAGTGACAGACCGTGACCGTCGCGTTGCGATGCATCAGCAGCAGCGCCGTCGGCTTGCCCACGATGTTGCTGCGCCCGACCACCACAGCCCGCTTGCCCTCGATCATCACGCCGGTGGACTCGATCATCGTGATGATGCCCTTCGGCGTGCACGGGAGGAATTTCGCCGCGCCTTCAACAAGGCGCCCCATGTTGTACGGGTGGAATCCGTCCACATCTTTCTCCGGCGAGACGGCGTTCAGGATCACTTGGCTGTCGATTTGCTTCGGAAGCGGAAGCTGCACGAGGATGCCGTGAATTTTGGAGTCGGCATTCACTTTCTCGATGAGCGCCAAGAGCTCGGGCTGCGTGGTGCTGGCCGGGAGCTTGTGCTCATCGACGTAGATGCCGGCCGCATCGCAGGCCTTCTGCTTGTTTTTGACGTACAATTTCGAGGCGGGGTCGTCGCCCACGAGGATGGCCGCCAGCCCCGGACGCACGCCGGTTCGGCCATGCAGCTCGGCGACATCCTTGGCAATCCGCTCCCGAATGCTCTGCGCCAACGCTTTTCCGTCAATGAGTCGCGCCGTCACCGCTCCTCCGTGTCTCGCTCCCAAGCGTGGAAAGGACCGCAGAATAACAGGGGCTTTGAAGCCAAGTCAACGTTCCTTGACACTCTTGCGACGCGTCCATTACGATGCAGTGCGGGTCCGCACACAGAATGAGCCCCGCGCCGCTTCGTTCCTGTCCGAACCGAGAAAGCACCGACGTTCATGCGCATGGTCGTATGGCCCGACTATCCGGGGAATCCATCCTGTCCAGGTCCTAGGCCGTTTTCCATCCTCCGTCGCGTCTGCCTT
>CAYZKG010000177.1:2898-4026 GCA_964478915.1 uncultured Nitrospira sp. | reverse complement strand
CGGTCAATGGCCTCCAGGAGTTCCGGGATGCCCTCGCCTTTGATCGCCACCGTCCTGAGGACCGTGGGCACCCAATCCTGCAGCTCGGCCATCGTCCGGTCCGCCCCCTCCCGATCGGCTTTGTTCACCGCGACGATGTGGACCACTTCCAGGAGCCCCGCCTTCATCGCCTGCACCTCATCGCCTAATCCGGGTGCGACCACCGCCACGACCGTTTGAGCGACCTCCGCAATCGCCACTTCATCCTGACCCACCCCGACCGTCTCGATGAGTACGGGATCGTAGCCCGCGGCCTCCAGGACCCGGACCGCTTGGGACGTGGCGCGGGCCACGCCGCCCTGATGGCCGCGCGTCGCCATACTCCGAATGTACACGCCCTTGTCGGTCGCATGCTCCAGCATCCGGATGCGATCGCCGAGGATGGCGCCCCCCGTGATCGGACTGCTCGTATCCACCGCCAGGACACCAACTGCGCGACCCTGTTGACGATAGGTTCTGACCAATTGATCGATCAAGGTGCTCTTGCCGACTCCGGGATAGCCCGTGATCCCGATGATCGCGGCGTGCCGGTCGCGCGGCTTCAGTTTCTCCAGGACCGCTTCGGCGGCAGGATCATCGGACTCCAACAGCGTGATCACGCGCGACACCGCGCGGACTTCCCCCGCCGTGACGCGCTCAGCCAGGGTCATGGTCTTCTCATGCCGGTCCGCCGACCGGCTCAAACCAGACATCCGTGACCTTGAACGACGGAGTTTTGGCAAAGCGGGCCACGACCGGCAGGCCGATCCGGACCGCGTCCGGGGGAAGACCCTTGAGGCGCGAGAGGAACAGGGTGTCCACTCCATCGAATTCCACCAGGATCAGCGTGAACGGGGTCTCTTTCAAAAACAGCTCGCCCCCGTAGTAGCACGTGGTGAAGGTGTGAATTCGGCCGGTCTTCGGCAGTTCATGCCATTCGGTCGGCGCTCCGCACTCCATGCAGTGCGACCGGGGTGTGGCGTAGGTGTAACGACAGGCCGGGCAGCGGGAGCCCAGTAATTTGCCCTTGGACAGCCCGACGAAAAACGGCGAATCCTGGGCATAGCTGTGACGGTAGTCGATCTCGTAGTGATCGTGGATGATGAGCGG
>CAYZKG010000177.1:0-2798 GCA_964478915.1 uncultured Nitrospira sp. | reverse complement strand
ACGGTGATATACGTCCCGGTGCCGGCGTGGCTGTGGATCAGGCCGCGCTTGGCGCCCTGCACTTGCAGGGTCGGGTTCCCCAGGTGCCGGCCGATCGTGTCCTGTAGTTGCCAAAAGGCGAACACCGCCTGCATCAACCCGGTGGCCCCGACCGGGTGGCCGCAGGCCAGGAGTCCCCCGGATGGATTGACCGGCAGCCGACCCTGCCTGGGCAATTCGAGCCCGTAATCCACACCGGGCATGAACGGGATCCCGCTCTCCACGAATCGCCCGCCCTCTCCGTACTTGCACAGGCCCAGGTCCTCGTACGTCTGGATCTCGGATGAGGTGTAGGCGTCGTGCAGCTCGACGAAACCGAGCTCTTCGCGGGGGTTGGAGATGCCCGCCATCCGGTAGGCCAGCTTCGCGGCCATCCGCCCGCCGCGAAAGGAATGGACCCCCGGGTATTTGAGATGCGCGTAATCCGATTCCCGCTCGTGGGGCAGGAGCAGGACTTTGCCGTGCGGCCGGTCCGCCATGCGCATGGCATCGGAGCCGGAGCCCACGCCGGTGACCTTCACCGGCCGGTCGCACACCTTCGCGGCGATCTCCTCGGACCCCAACAGGCAGACCGCGGCGCCGTCCGACATCGTGCAGATGTCTTCCATGGTGAGCGGCGTGGCCACCATCGGAGACTCTCGCACCTGCTTGATGGTCAGGCGTTTGGCGTTCTGGGCATACGGGTTATACAGCGCGTTGACATGATTTTTGACCGACACCATGGCCATCTGCTCGACGGTGGTGCCGAACTGGTGCATGTGGCGCCTGACCATCATCGCATAGTAGCCGGTATAGAATCCCCCGACCGGGAAATCGAAGTTGGTGTCCGACGCGAGCGCGATGAATTCGTTCCCTTTCCAGGTATTGACCCGCGACATGGTCTCGAACCCGAACGCGACGCAGCAGCTCATGCGACCGGACGCCACCGCCTCCCATGCCGACTGGAAGCACAGCCCCCCGGTCGCTCCGCCCCCTTCGATCCGCTTCGAGGGACGCGGGCAGAGACCCAGATAGTCCTGCGCCATGCTGGCCGCCTTGAGCTGGCGGGTGAAATGGTCGGAGAAATACGAGCCGACCGCCCCGTCGATCATGTCCGTCGTCAACCGTGGAATGTCCCGGAGGGCGTAGTCATACGCTTCCCTGACCATCAGCCGGAAATCCTTTTCCGGATGAGCCTTGGCGAACTTCGTGATCCCTCCACTGATCATGTAGACCGGACGCACGATCCAAGCTCCTTGACGAAATTCACGATCTCGCTCAGCGGCGTCCCGGGACGGAACAGCGCTCGGACGCCGGCCGCTTTGAGCCGCGGCACATCTTCATCAGGAATGATGCCCCCGCCGAACACCGCGATGTCATCGGCCCCCTGTTCCTTCAGCAGCTCGAGGACCCGAGGGAGAAGAAAGTTGTGCGCCCCGGATAGGAGGCTCAACCCGATGGCCTGGACATCCTCCTGGATCGCGGTGCTCACCACCTGTTCCGGTGTCTGGTGCAGCCCCGTATAGATCACCTCGACCCCGGCGTCACGGAGCGCCCGGGCCACCAGCTTGACGCCGCGATCGTGGCCGTCCAGGCCGATCTTGCCGATCAACACACGGAGCCGAGGCTTCCTCATCCCTTCACCTCTTCCAAGAAATACTTCCCCTCCACGTCCCTTTTGACATACCCCGTCTGGACTTTAGGGTCGTGCTCGAACACCAGCAGCCACCGTTCTTCGCATGCCCGCTGCAACAACTGCCGCTTTTGCTCCAGCGTGTCCAGCGGGTACAGGTCGTACCCCATGATGTAGGGGAGGGGCAGGTGGGACACCGTGGGAATCAGATCGCCCAGAAAGAGCGCCACCTGCCCGTCCGACTCGACTTTGACGCATTGATGGTGCCGAGTGTGTCCGCCCGTGACCATGACGGAGATCCCCGGAAGCAGCTCGGCGTCGCCTTCCAGGAGTTCCCACCGGCCCGCCAGCTCGCCCACGGCGACGTTCTCCATTCGGTAGCTTGCCTTCGTCCGCTCGTTGGGCCGAAGCGCGTCCTCGTATTCGCCGCGCTGGACGACATAGCGTGCCTTCCGGAACGCCGGCCGGACATCCCCCTTTTCCTGCGTGCTGTTGCCGCCGGCATGATCGAAATGCAGATGGGTGTTGATCACAAGATCAATGTCGTCCACCGAGAGGCCGAGCCGCTGCAACGACTCGGGCAGCGCAGGGGTCCGGTCCACCGCAAAGCGGTCCCGGAACGTCGCGTCTTCCTTTCCGCCCAACCCCGTATCCACCAGGATGTTCTTCCCGTGTGCCCGGATCAGCAGGCAGGTGAGGCTCAGCGGGATGCGATTCTTGTCGTCCGGCCGGCAGCATTGTTCCCAGAGGACGCGGGGCACCACACCGAACATGGCTCCGCCGTCCAGCCGAAATGTCCCATCCCGCACCGGGAATATTTCAAACTTCCCCAGCTTCATAGGCCGTCATTGGTCAATGGTCATTCGTCATTTGTCATCGTCCGAGCAACCCCCGTTCCTCCCCTGACGTATATAGCTGGCAAGACCACCGCCGAGACGGCTTCAGAGGGGAGGGTCGAGCCTGCATCGCGAATCGCGTAGGCGAGGGCACCGCCTTGTCGAACCGCCGCGGTCCCGGTACCCGTTGCTCTTCGTTGCAAGGGTGTTGGGACGGCGAGGACTGTCTGAAGCTGCGTTTGCACCTGCAATGAACGCAGCAAGTTGCGGAGGCGAGCAGAGGCGAGGCGTAGTGCGGTCGAGCCGACGCC
>CAYZKG010000176.1:0-4074 GCA_964478915.1 uncultured Nitrospira sp. | reverse complement strand
CTATTCCAGCGTTTAACAAGGGATACTCTTCGAGGTAGAGAGAAAAAGCCTTTTAATTGGAAAAAAGGACTCTTGGATGTCAGAACATATTCCCGAACCGCCGTAGCAATTGGGACCGTAGCCATGTTCTCTTTTCTTTCTTTTGGGGCTATTGAGGGCATGTTTGTTGAAGAGGCCATGAAAGGGAGTACCCCGATCCAGTCCTTCCTGCGAACGCCCTTGTTCATGATTGGTATTTTCTCTGTTGCCGATCTGAGAGAGGCCGATGTTTCGATCAAGCCACCTAGCTGGACAGGACTGAAAGAAAAAGATGAACTCACATTGGTCAAGGGAGCGCGACTGAGTGGAAGTGATCTTAAACATGCCCTAGCTGCTCGAAGTTTTTTCGTCAACGCCAACTTAGTCAGGAGCAACCTACAGCAGGCCATCATGTCCTCCGCCAACCTTCAGAGGGCAGATCTGAGACAAGCCCAACTTCAGCAGGCTAATCTGCTAGAGGCCAACCTCCAGGATGCCGACCTAAGCGGGGCCAACCTTCAGGGCGCCATTCTAAGCGGGGCCAAGCTCGATGGCGCCCACCTCGAGGGAGCCGACCTCGCCTTCGCCTACCTTGAGAGAGCCAATCTCCGCAGCCCCTACCTCCGGAGCGCCTCCTTCGCCTATGCCCAACTCCAGGGGGCCGACTTCTCGGCCACCGACCTCCAGTTTGCCGTTTTTCTCGGTGCCCAAATGGAGGGCGCCCGGCTGCAGGGAGCCGACTTGAGAGGCACAATGCAACTGACCCAAGCACAGCTTAACCAAGCCTGTGTCGACAATGAGACGAAGCTCCCTACCGGTCTGAAGCGACCCAAGCCGTGTCCAAGGGAAACTCCTAAATGACCAGTCCATTCTCTCTCATGATGGCGTGGCGGGAGACACGGGCGGCCTATGGTGAGTGACGACAAGAGCGATGAAGTTGAGCGCGTCCGGCGTGAAGAAGAACAGCGCGGGAAACGTCGCCCGCCGCCAGACGAAGAGAAACTCAAGGCCCGGAGGGAGCTCAGGAAACAGTGGCGCGAGATCTTACAGACGATGACGTGGAAGGAAGTCAGCGATGCCCTCGGGCTGCAACCCGGGGCGGCGGAGTACGATGACTTCTACCGGACGTGGCGCGACTATCAGCGCGGTCGCGCTGAAGCCGAGAAGAAGCCTCGGCGGCCAGGGTCTGGAACGCGTTGAGCCGTTTCTTTCTCTCGGCCGGAGACAAACGGCCCAGGTAAGCCTCAGTCAAGGCGACGAGCCGGTTCGCCGCTTCATCGAGTGACAGGGTCTTCTTAGCCTTCTTCATACGGATCTCACTTTGCGACACTATACCCCCTTCTCGCTTTTTCGCGCAAGCCGGTTCCACGGCGCGCACCTCTTTACGCTCCGCATGGCCTGGCGGGAGATGCGGGCGGCCTGGCGGCATTTCCTCTACTTCTTCGTCTGCATCGCCCTCGGCGTCGGCGCCTTGGTGGCTGTGGGACTGTTCGCTGCCAACGTGGATCGGACCGTCTCCCGCCAAGCCCGCGGGCTCATGGGCGGGGACGTGGAGGTCAGCCTGTCCCGGGGATTGAGTGACCACGGCGAAGCCGTGCTTCGATCCCTAACCTCTCGCGGTATTCAGACTGTCCACGTCAGCGAGCTCGTGGCGATGGCTTCCAGCTCTGCTCCCGGGTCAGCGACTCTGGCGCCGACCCAGATCGTGGAGCTCAAGGCGGTGGAGAGCGGCTATCCCTTCTACGGAAATCTAAGGGTCGATCCCGCCAGGCCATTGGCGGAATTGCTCGCGTGGTCAGAGAAAATTTGTCAGAGAGGGAAGGGAGAGGGGAGTTGCTATGGAGCAGTCGTCCAAGAGGCGTTTCTGGTCAGAATGGGGCTGTCCGTCGGGGATCGGGTCAAGATCGGGCAGGCCAGCTTTGTCATTACCGGCATTCTGAAAAAAGAACCGGATCGCAGCGTCAACGCCTTCAGTCTGGGCCCCCGGGTCATGATCTCGCGCGAGGGGCTCGCTGCAGCCGATCTCGTGAAGCCCGGCAGCCGGGTCCGCGAGCGGTACCTGCTCCGTGCGCCGGATACCGCGTCGGTCCAGGCCCTGCTGTACGAGCTGCGGGGGCGCCTTGGGGGGGAGTCCGCCCGCGTGTTGCCGTACCAGGATGCGCAGCCGCAGCTCCGCCGATTCCTCGATCAGCTCACACGGTATCTTGGGCTGGTCGGCCTCACCGCTTTGTTTGTCGGCGGCATCGGCGTAGCCAGCAGCATCCGGGCGTTCCTCCGGGAAAAACTGAACACGATTGCCATCCTGAAGACCTTGGGAGCCGACTCGGGCACGGTGGTTCGCACGTATTTGCTCCAGGCCACGCTGCTCGGCCTGATCGGCAGTCTGGCCGGCACGGCGCTTGGCACAGGCCTGTACCAGTTTCTTCCTGGCCTTGTGGCCGGCCTGATCCCGCTGGAGTTGACCAAGAGCGTGACGCTCGTGCCGCTCCTGAAAGGGATGGCCATGGGGCTCCTCACGACCTTGCTCTTTACCCTGTGGCCTTTAATGGAGGTCAGGGACGTCCGGCCGGCCCTCGTATTTCGCCGCGAAGCGCTGGGGTCCCCCGCCGGGCCCGGAACAGAATCGGCCGCGAGCCGGTGGCAAGGCCTGTTCCGCGACCGGCTCCGTGCCCTGACAGCCCTCGGGCTGCTCGCAGGATTCGCGGCCCTGGCGCTGTGGCAGGCCGGCTCCGTGAAGGTCGGGCTGTTGTTCATCGGCGGCCTCGTCGCCGCCGTGACCGGCCTCGTTGTGGGCGCGCAGGTACTGATGCGGCTCATAGCCTCCTTGCCACGGCCCCGTTCGATTGCCCTCCGCCAAGCCATCAGCAACCTGCTTCGGCCCGGGAACCAGGCGGCCGGCATGATGCTGGCCGTGGGCATCGGTGTCATGGTCATCGTCACCGTCTCGCTGCTGGAGCGGTCGCTGGTGCGGCAGATCGGCGAAAGCCGGCCGACGGATGCACCCACCTTTTTCTTCATTGACATCCAGCCGGATCAGGAGGAGGCCTTCGCGCGTCTGCTGCACGAGCGAACCGGACAGGTCCAGCCGGAACTGATGCCCCTGGTCCGCTCGCGGCTGCAGGCGCTCAATGGGAAGCCGATCGACCCGGAGGCTTACCGGGCGCGCGGTGATGGTCGAGACCGGGAACGGCCCAAGAGCTGGTACTTCACGCGTGAGTACGTGCTGACGTTTCTGGAACGGCTCCCGAAGGACAACACGGTGATCAAAGGGCGCTGGTGGCGTCCGGATGAGGTCGGCGCCAAGCCGCTGGTGTCAGTGGAGGAGGAAGCCGCCAGGAACCTCGGGCTGGATCTGGGCTCGACCGTGGAATTCGCCATTCAGGGCGGGCGCGTCACTGCAGAGGTGACCAGCATACGGAAAGTGGAGTGGGGGAACTTCTCAACGAATTTTTACATGATCCTGTCGCCCGGCGCGCTGGAAGGTGTCCCATTCACCTATGTGGCAACGGCCCGCGTGCCTCCCGATGATGAGCTGGCGCTCCAGCGGACGGTGGTGCAGGCCTTCCCGAACGTGACCGCGATCAACCTCAGGGATGTGATGGAGAACTTCGTCCACATCCTCGAGCAGCTCGCGGTTGCGATTCGCGCCGTGGCGGTGTTCTGCGTCCTAGCGGGCGGGATCGTCATGGCCGGCGCTCTGGCGGCTACGCGCTATCGGCGGCTGTACGAATCGGTGATCCTCAAGAGCCTGGGGGCGACGCGGGGGGTCATCGCCCGGGCCTTCGCCGTGGAGTATGCCTTGGTGGGCGCCGTGGCCGGCCTCATCGGCATTCTCCTTGCGACCGCCCTCTCCTGGGCGCTGCTGCACTACATCCTCGATCTGTCCTGGACACCCGAGCCCGCCGTCTGGGCCGGCGGGATGGTCCTGACGATCCTCCTCACCCTCGCCGTCGGCTTTCTCGCCACCTTCCATCTCTTGCGCCAGCCGCCGCTTGCCATCCTCCGCCACGAGTGAAGGGGAGCCGGTTGTCCGGCAGCCTCCTGTGCTCGCGCACC
>CAYZKG010000175.1:0-4078 GCA_964478915.1 uncultured Nitrospira sp. | reverse complement strand
CGCGTATGGGGTCCGGGGGATCCCGGTGACGTATCTCCTGGACCGTGACGGACGCATCGCCTACCGGTTCTTCGGCAGCGCGGATCTCATCAGCGCCATTCAGCGCCTCCTCGTGCGGTCTTCGGACACAGAAACGTGATGGCCCCGCCGCTGCAGTCCATGTGGCGCTCGTGGCTGATCATCGGAACGCTGGTCGCCATCGCTGCGGTGATCGCCTGGCGCAGCGGAGGACCGGAGCGCGTGGGCCAGGCGCTGACCAGCGGCAGCGAGCTGTTCCTCAGCGTGTTGCCCAACCTCTTCCTCGGTTTTGCCCTGGCCGGGTTTCTCCACGTCCTGCTGCCGCAGGAACTCATCAGCCGATGGATGGGCCACGGCTCAGGGGTTGCCGGACTGTTGATCGGCACCGGGGCGGGCATGCTGACCCCGGGCGGGCCCTTCACCCACTTTCCCATTCTCGCCTCCTTCCTCTCGAGAGGGGCTGGCGTTGGGCCGGTCTGCGCCTACATCGCGGCATGGGCGCTCATTGGATTGAACCGCTTGATCGTGTGGGAGCTGCCGATTCTAGGGCCGAAGGTTGCCCTCGTCCGGTTCCTCGCCTCGGTCGCCGTGCCGCCGTTCGTCGGATGGCTTGCCGCGTGGCTGTTTCGCGCCTTCCGTTTCTCCCCGCTCTCTTGACCCCACCACCTCTTTTTACGATCCGCCATTAGCGGATCGCTGCCAACCACGGTTGGCAGCGCCGCTGTGTTTCTGCACAGCGGTGCCAAAAGAGGTGGTGGGGTTGACGCGTTCTTCATCCATCAGGCATACTTTTCAAAGTAGCGTTTTTTGTGTCCCGGATGCAACAAAAGACGGCATCGCACAACACCATGCGTTACCACGCCCTCTCATCTCATGCCCTATCCAGCCTCCGTTGAGCACACGAACGGCCTGCCGCACTGGCAGTGGCTGACCGTGGGCGAAGTCGCCCGTAGCATCGGGTTGACCGAGGAGCGGGTGCGGCAGCTCATCCGTGCGCGCAAAATCAAGGCCACGAAGATCGGCGGCTGGCTGGTGAAGCCGGATGATCTGCACGCCTTCATCCAATCGCGCACGAACCTCTCCGCGGACTAGGCGATGACCCGACGATTGGGCGATATCCTGTTGCAGCGCCGCCTCATCTCCCCACAGGCGCTGGACCATGCGCTGAGGGAACAGCAGCAGACCGGCGAGTTGTTGGGCCAGGCGCTCATTCGGTTGGGGTACCTCACCGAACAGCAGCTCCTCGAGGGGCTGGCCGAGCATCTCGAGCTTCCCATTGTGCGTCTGGCGCAGTTGACCATTGACCGGCGCGTGATGCAGACCGTGCCGGCGCGTCTGGCCTGGCACTACCGGTGCATGCCGGTGCGGGTGTCCGGCAAGACCGTCACGCTGGCAATGTCTGATCCGCTGCAGGGGCGCCTGCTGAACGACCTGAGGGAACGTCACGGCTTAGAGGCCCAGATCGTGCTCGCGACAGAAGCGGACATCCAAGCGGCGATCCAGCGCTGTTACGGGGTGGGCACCGATCCCACCGGCGAGATTCTGGAGGCTTCACCCCGGAACGGTCCAGTCGACGCCAAAGGGGCCGCGGAGCCGGCCGCTGGCATCGAGCGCGCGGGTGAAGACGCCTCGGTCAACCGGCTTGTGGACCAGCTGCTCGTGGAGGCTACTCGGGCCCGGGCGTCGGATGTGCATCTCGAGCCGTTCCGTGATGCCCTGCAGATCCGCTATCGGATCGACGGGCGCCTCGTCACCGTTCCAGTGCCCGATGAGGTTCGCCAGTTCCATCCGGCGATCGTCGAACACCTCAAGAACCTCTCGGGGCTTGACCCCGTCGAGACACGACGGCCGCAGGAGGGCTGCTTTCGGGCGACCGTCGGCCAGGAACAGCTGGTTCTGCGCATGTCCATCATGCCGTCCCTCCACGGCGAGAACGTGGTGCTGCACCTCGGACCGATCACGAGGTTGCTTCATCTGGAGCAGTTGGGCCTGCTGCCGGATGACCTCCACACGCTGGAACAGATCATCGCGAAGCCCCGCGGCGTCGTCTTTGTGACGGGCCCTGAAGGATCCGGCACCACGACGACGCTGTACGCCTGCCTTGCGCGGCTCAACACCCCGGACCGCAAGATCGTAGCCTTAGAGTACCCCGTCGAGTACGAATTGAAAGGCGTGACCCAGATTCCCGTAGCACCCACGCGCGGGTTTAGCTTTAGAGAGGGGCAGCGCCGCCTCCTGCGGCATGACGCGGACGTCGTGATGGTCGGGGAAGTGGTCGATCACGAGTCCGCGGACCTCACCCTTCGAATGGCGCTGGCTGGCCACCTCGTCTTCGCCACGCTGCCCACGAGCGACGCCGTGAGCGGCGTGACGCGGCTGCTCGAGTGGGGGATCGAGCCACCCCTCATGTCCTCGACGATTCTGGCATTTCTCGCCCAGCGGCTCGTCCGCCTGATCTGCCCAGACTGCAAGGGCACAGGCTGCGAAGCCTGCCGGATGAGCGGGTACCGCGGCCGGACGGGGATCTATGAACTGTTGGTGGTCGATGAGACCATCCGCCGCCTGATGATGGAGAACTCCCCGGTGGAAAAGATTCGTGCGCGGCTCCTCCAGCAGCGGTGGAAAACCCTGCGCCAAGACGGATCGGAGAAGGTTGCGCTGGGGCAGACGACGCCGGAGGAAATCCTCCGGGTGACGAGTGGTGCCTGAGACATGAAGCGGGCTGTGACGTTGGTTGAAACTTTGATCCTCATCGCGAGCATCGGATTCGTGAGCCTCGTCGGGGCAAAGGCCCACCGGTGGATGTGGAGTCAAGCGGAGTTGTGGGGCTACCGGATGACGATGCACGAGGTCGCCAGCACGGTACGTCACATGCGGCTGCGCGCCCTCACTGCCCGGCGGACATTTACGATGCACATTGACGCTTCAGCGCGGCGGTTGCAGCTCACGGCCATCGACGACGCCCCACTGCCGCAAGAATCGGTGGAGCAGACGATTTGGCTCCCCCCGGGCTTGAACATCATGCAGGCGCCGGATCAGCTCACCGTTTCTCCGACGGGTGCGATGTCATCCATCTCCATGATCCTTGCCGCGCCAGCCTTCCAACGGGAATTTCAGTTGCGGACGAGCCCCTCTGGTGCCGTCCACCTCCACGAAGAACCCTCGACGTAACGCAACGGGACTCTCCCTCGTCGGACTTAGGGGCGCTTGAATTCAACGGCGCTCCATGCTAGCCTGAGCTATTAGCCCGCGCGTCGGAGGGACGCACCTTACGCGCCTCGCTCGTGATCAGCAAGCTGCTGGTGAGTCCATAATCTCGCGGGACATTTCTATTTTCGCTTCGCGAGAAACTAACGCAAAAATAGAAACGTCCCGAACGACAGGAGGTGAATCATGGCGGTTCAGATGGTACGCCGCGCAGCGATCACGCGCGCCAGCCCCGCGCAACTGAAGAAGTACTTTGAGGCCAAGTTGTCGGCGGAGCTTGGGCCGCACAATGTGAAGCGGCTGCTCGATGCCGGCGCCGATGACATCGTCGTGTTAGATGTCCGTTCGCGCGATGGCTTCCGAGAAGGACATCTGCCGAGGGCGGTCAACATCCCCTTTGAGGAACTGCCGAGGCGCCTGTCGGAGCTGCCGAAGGACAAGGACATTATCACCTACTGCTGGGATGTGACTTGCATCCTCTGTACCAAGGCAGCGTATGTCCTGGCCTCCAAAGGGTATCGCGCGAAGGAGATGCTCGGTGGGATCGCGGAGTGGCAGAAAGCGGGATTTCCAATCGAAAAATAGCCGAACGAGTCAGCTCGGCTGTTGCAGGCGCTCGATCAGGGCGACGATTCCTTGGGTCACTTTGGTGAGAAACGCCAGGTCCAGCGTCTCGACGGTGTCGGTGGGCTGGTGGTAGTGGGGATTGCGGAAAAAGGACGTATCCGTCACCAGCACCGCAGGGTAGCCCCGGTCCCAAAACGGCGAGTGGTCGGACAGCCGGCACTCCGGAAAGAGCCAGCCGTTGCCGGGCACGCGCATCGTTTCCACCGGCAGTCCCGGGATCGAGCGC
>CAYZKG010000174.1:0-4081 GCA_964478915.1 uncultured Nitrospira sp. | reverse complement strand
TACCTGGCCTCGATCGTGCTCCGGAGCCCGCCGCGGGCGGTGAATTCGCCGGTGACGGTGGCCCAGACCGGGCGGCAGGCCGCGACGACGTCCTGCAGGATCCGGTTCACGGTGTTTTCATAAAAGATGCCGACATTGCGATAGGCATGGATGTACAGCTTCAGGGACTTCAGCTCCAGGCAGGCTTTGTCGGGCATGTAGCGCAGCCGGATCGTCCCGAAGTCCGGCAGGCCGGTCTTGGGGCAGATGGCGGTGTACTCGGGGATCTCGATGGTGATCTCGTACCCCTTGTACTGATTCGGCCAGGTTTCAATGTCGGGCAGCTTCGCGTCAATCCCGCTCTTCGCATGCGCCTCGCTGTATCCGTGACGGGTGACGTGTGACGGGTGACGGGTGACCGCCTTTCTCTCCTTACTCCTCACTCCTCACTCCTCGCTTGTTTCACGCCTCACGCCTCACGGCTGTTTCATCCACTCCACCTGCCCGATCTTCTCCAGCTCGAAGTACAGCGTGACCCAAGGGCACATCATCTCGGGATAGACTTCGCAATAGCCGCCCTTGCGCACGCCTCCGCAGGGCCCATGGCTCATGAATTTGGGGCACTCGGCCTTGGGGGAGCCGTCAGGGATGGGCGGCCGGTTGTGCACGCCTCCGGCATGAATCTGCCCGTCTTCTTCCCCGGGAATGATCACCCGCAACGGCATACGGCCACTCTACACCGCTTGCATGAATTGAGCAATCTCATTGAGCTGAATCTCACGGACCGCCATTTCGGGGGCGTAGATCACCTCATCGTTGGACCATCCAAGGATGGGACGAGCCTGCCTGGTCACACCGATGACGCCCCGGAGCAACTGCCGGATGTTGCCGGTCATCCGCACGGTGTTCGCCTGCAACGGCGCGCCCAGCCGTCCGTCCTGAATCAGGTAGGAGTCGCCCACCACCGTGCAGGTGAAATCGCCCGCCCGCAGCCCGTTGATCGCGTAGGTGTACCAGATCCGGCCGATGTACACCCCGGCGCCGACCGTCCGGTACAGCGCCTCTGGGGTCTGCGGCGCGGCGCTCTCGAGAAAGACATTGGTGGCGGCAATCGACGGAGGGACGTCGAAGGAGCGTCGCCCCATGTTGGAGCCGCGGAAGCCGTTTCGCGGCTCCAGCGCCTCGGCATGCTCTTGCGGGTTCACGCCCAATTTTTCCCGGGCGCGAGGATCATGGAGCAGGCGCTGCGTCTCGTAATGATTGGACAGCAGGCCGGTCAGCACCCCGCCGTGGATGAGGTCGGTTCGGCCGGTGGGAAGTCCCTCGCAGGTGAGATATCTGCTCCCGGCAAAGCCCCGGCCGGCCCCGTGATCATAGATACTCAGCATCGGATTCGCCACCGGCCGGCCGAGCTCCCCGAGAAAGGCCGACCGCGAGCTGTAGAACGCATCGGCGCTGAGGCTCGGCAGAATGAGATTGATCATCAGATCGGCCAGCGGTTGGGGACCGAGCACCACCGTATAGGTGCCCGTCGGCAGGCGCTGGCCGCGTATGCCGCGAATGGCGTTGCGGGCGGCTTCCGCTCCGGCCTCCCCTTTGAAGCCGCTGAGGTGCGAAGCGGCGCCATAGCCGCTCCCCTTGGCATTGTGGCGCTCGACCATGGCGGTGACGAAGGAGGTGATGAGGCTCGATTCGTCGGCTCGGACTTTCGGCATGTGGGTCGAGGCAATGGCCATCCGTTGCCGGGACAGGCTGACGTCGCCGCTGACGATCAGCCCGAGGGAAGGAACCTTTTCCTTCGAGCCGGCCAGCCGCGCCAACGCCTCGGAGCCCTGGAACGCCCGCAAGGCTTCGTGGATGACTTTCCACCCGGTCTCTACTAGCCTGCTGTCTTTCACGTCCATGATGGCGCGGTCGTGGTAGCGGGACGAGGGCCGTTCGGGAAGAGGGCCTGCGGGGAAGGAGACGAACTCCGGATCAGGCACCGCGCCGCGTCGAGCTTTCTCAAGCGCCTGCTCCACCCCGCGGGCGGAGAGATCGCGTGCCTCGCTTCCAAAGCCAAGGCGCAGCCCGTCCGGGCCCTGGAACAACGCACGTACGCCGACCCCGAACGATTCCACGGACTTCGGTTCCTCCACGCCGTTGCACGGGATCTCGGAAGTGTAGTTCAACCGGCAGATGAGCTGGCCGAGACTGGAGGCGAAGACCTCCGCGTCGCGGACATCCTTCGCGCGGGACACCTGACGGAGGGCCCGCTGGGCGGTGGCCTTCAGCGTGGCGAGCGGGATCATATTCCGGTGAGGCGGGCGCGGCTGCGCATGGTCGGGCCACCGTTGCCCAATCGCTTCGTTTGCATCGGCTGGCCTTTCCCGCAGTGAGGGATGGGAGTGAGCCTGAAGTCGCGTCCCACTGCATCGACCTTCATGAGGTAATCCTTGGTGTCGGCCGTCATGCCGCCGCCGCGATAGAGCTGTCCGATCTGGCCGTTCCGGATCTCATAGACCTTCTGGGCGGAGATGCTGAAATTTTCCCTCGATTCCGCGATGGAGGGCACCCGGTGCCCTACGAGGTAGTAGCCGCGATCCACCTCGGCGATGATCTTGGCCGGATCCTGGGTGCCGGCGGCAAAGACGGTGTTGGACATGCGAATCAGCGGAACCATCGCGGCGTGCGTGGCCTTGTAAGATCCGTTGGGCTCCGCGCCAAGGATCGCCGCGGTCTGGCGGCTGTTCATGAATCCGGTGAAGATCCCCTTTTCGATGTGCATCACCCGGCGCGCCGGCGTCCCCTCGTGGTCATACAGATAATGGCCGAGTCCGGGGAGTGCCGGGTCGGAGTAAGCCGAGACAAGAGGCGAGGCGACCTGACGCCCGATCTGCGAGCGCTTCAGATTTTGAAGCAGCCAACTGCGCCCGGCATAGCCGGTTTCCATCTTCAGCGCCCGGTCGAGCTCCGAGGGGTGTCCGATAATCTCGTGCGCCTTCAGGGCGTTGTAATGGGGATCGGTGACCACCACCACTTCCTTGTCGGAGGCGCGGAGCGGCGGTGCATCGGCCAGCTTCAGACAATCCCGAGCGAGGCTGCTCGCGAAGGTCAACAGATCGAGATGGCGATAGATCTCGCTCCGCGTTCCCTCGGTGATCACCTCCCAGCCGCGCTGGTGGCCGATGTAATCGAACAGCGACTGCTCCGCCCCTTCGTCGCTTTCTGCGACGACGGAGCAGAAGCCCAGGGTGGTGGCGAAGGATTGATCGAGCAGCGCGCCCTCCGAGCTGGCGAACAGCTCCCGGGAGAAACTCGTGGTGGCCGTGACGGCGTTGTACCGGATGCGCGGCC
Organism: uncultured Nitrospira sp.; assembly: GCA_964478915.1. Taxonomy (GTDB): domain Bacteria; phylum Nitrospirota; class Nitrospiria; order Nitrospirales; family Nitrospiraceae; genus CAYJUM01. The sequence continues at coordinate 766 of CAYZKG010000174.1, read as the reverse complement.
CGAGTCCCGCCATCGCCCGGGAGGCTTCCTCGACCTGGCGGGTGACCTCGGTCAAGGGAACCGATCGCGGGTCGATGGCATACTCGGCCTTGACGGTGTCCTGCCGGACCTCGATGGGCGCCAGCGGTAACCCGTCCAGGGTTCCGCCGAGTTCCTTAAACGTTTTGCGGATCAACGCCTTCTGCCGGGCATTGGCAATGGCTCGGTCATAGGCCTGTCGGAGGGCAACGCGGAGGAGCGTCGTCAGATGGGGCAGATCCGCCTGTCCGAGCGGATGGCCGACATAGCCCGGCGCGAGGTACGGGTCGCCGGCGAGGACGCGAACGCCGAAGCTGAAGACATAGTCCGAGCGACTGGATTTTGCCGTCCCATTTTCGGCCTCAGCCGTTTTGACCTCTGAAATTTCAAGACGGAGGTCGGCATACCGGCAGTGACGGAAACGTCTTCGGGCTTGCCGGACGACATCGAGAGCAATTCGCTTGACCCTATCCAGACTCTCGACGGTCACAGCACTGATCCCGACCGATCGAGCCATGGTGACCCGCCTCTCCGACGTCGCCGCTGTGGTTCGCGACGGAGCGGACTAAACTTCCTAAGTGCTCTTAACTCTGAATAAATTTTTGCAATTATATGGAAGAAGTCCTTAGAGCGTCAAGCAACGGGGGCGACCGATGTGCCGATAGGAAGGCGGAGCGGGCACATTTTAATTGTAGACGCGCGCGGTTAGGGGGGCCAAAGGGCCTATCCCAGGGTAGGGCTTCTTTCG
>CAYZKG010000173.1:0-4183 GCA_964478915.1 uncultured Nitrospira sp. | reverse complement strand
GTGCGCAAACCGGGTACCCGCCCTGCGGGTGAACCCTTATTCGTCGCATCGCGCACCCCACAGGGGCCGGAAGCTCAACCGATGAAGCTCACAGGGCCCATGTGCTGCCAGGAGTTCCAAATGCCGGGTCGTGGCGTATCCTTTGTGGCGGCCAAACTCGTACGAAGGGAAGCGCCGGTGATACTCGCACATGAGGTAATCGCGGCTCACCTTGGCTATGATGGACGCTGCGGCGATCGAGATGGAGAACGCATCCCCGTGAATGAGGGAGCGCTGCGGCAGGTGGACGAACGAGATGGTCAAGGCATCCACGAGCAGGAAGTCAGGAGCCGGTGTGAGCGCATGGAGGGCCCGCCGCATCGCCAGGCGAGTGGCTTCCACGATGTTCAAAACGTCGATTTCGCGCTCAGTGGAGAGCCCGATGCCGATCCCGACCGCCCGGCGGGTGATCTCAGTGTACAACCGTTCGCGCTGACGGACGGGCACCTGCTTGGAGTCATTCAAGCCGCGGATCACGCACCGTCGCGGCAGGATCACCGCCGCGGCCACGACGGGACCCGCCAGCGGCCCGCGACCGGCCTCGTCCATCCCGGCAATCCACCGGTATCCACACCGGCGAGCCTCTGACTCAAAAAAGTCCGTAGGCTCCACTCAGGCCGTGACTCCTCTGGCCTAGGTCTTGTCGACGGTCGCGAATTGCTCGGGCTCAACTGTCGCTGCCGACGGGTTGACTTTGGTCCGCCCGCTCGGGTCTGGAGACTTGGTCTCCGCTAAATATTCCCGTTCGGCGACGCGGGCCATCTTCCCTTTCTTCTCACGGAGGTAATACAGCTTAGCCCTTCGCACCCTTCCCTGCCGCACCACGTCGATCCGTGAGACAACCGGCGAATGCACCGGAAAGATCCGTTCGACGCCGACGCCGTAGGAGATCTTCCGAACCGTAAAGGTCTCGCTGTTCTGCCGTCCCTTGCGGGCGATGACCACTCCCTCAAACACCTGAATGCGCTCTTTCTCGCCCTCGATCACCTTGACATGGACCCGCACGGTGTCGCCGATTTCGAACGTTGGTATGGTCTTCTTGGCCAACGACCGCTGGATCCGCTCCAACCGATTCATACGATTACCCCTCCTCCCCGCTCCGCCGACATTCGTCGAACCCGTTTGCGCCAATCTCGGACAGCAGCCGCCTATCCTCATCGGTGAGAGCCAGATCGTGAAGCAGATCAGGGCGCTTCAGATAGGTACTGCGTAAGGCCTGCATGCGTCGCCATTTTCGGATGGCCTCATGGTTTCCAGACAACAGCACCTCCGGCACGGCAAGCCCTGCCACCTCTGCCGGCCTGGTGTAATGCGGAAAATCGAGCAGCGAGTCCATGAAGGACTCTTGCTGCACCGACTCGGGATCGCCGACAACGCCAGAAACGAGGCGAATGGCGGCGTCGATCATCACCAACGCGGGAAGTTCGCCGCCGGTCAGCACGTAATCTCCGATGGAGATCTCTTCCGGCTCCAGCCGCAGTCTCACCCGCTCGTCGACACCTTCATAGTGGCCGCACAAGAACACCAGCGTCCGGGCCTCCTCAGCCAACTCCTGGGCAAGCCGCTGCGTGAACGGTCTGCCCTGGGGCGACGGCATCATGAGGCGGAGGGCGGTCTGCTCTTTCTGCACGCTCTCGACGGCCCGGAAAATGGGGTCCGCTTTGATCACCATCCCGGCGCCCCCGCCGTAGGGGGCATCATCCGCCACTTGGTGGCGATCCGTCGTGAAATCTCTGAGGTTCAGGACCCGCACCGACAGCAGCCCTTTGTCCTGCGCGCGCTTCAGGATGCTTTGGTCCAGCACCGGCCGGACCATCTCCGGGAACAACGTGATGACCTCACACCGCATCGTTATCCCACAGCCCTTCCATCCGCCGAACCGTCATGACGCCAGCTCCAACGTCCACAGACACGATCGCTTCTTTCGTCGCAGGAATCAGGAGTTCACGGGTCCCGCGGCGGACCACAAAGACATGGTTGCTGCCGGTCTCCAAAATCTCTTCGAGCGTGCCCACCGCAGCGCCATTCTTCTCCACCACCGTCAGGCCGATCAGATCGCATTCGTAGTACTGCCCTTCCGGCAACGCCGGGGACTGCTCCCGCGGGACTTTGATCAGGCCGCCGCGAAAGGCTGCGGCTTCCTCTGGAGTGGAGAACGCCTCGAAGCCCATGATATAGAATCCGCTGTTTTCTTCCCGCACTCGACTCACGGTCGTGGCGACTTCCCGTCCCGACGGGTTGACCAGCGTAGCGGCCTTGAGCCCCGTCAACCGGCCCGGGACATCGCTGAGGGACCGGACACGGACCTCTCCCTTGATGCCGAACGGCTTCACGATCTGCCCGACCGCGATCAGTTCCTCCGCATCAGCCATCGCTGCTGTATGCCTTTCTACTTGTTCTTGAGGATGCCGGCGCGGCGCAACAAGGTCCGCACCGTGACGGAAGGCTGCGCGCCCTTGCTGAGCCAGTCCAGCACCCGTGCTTCGTTGAACCGGGTTTCAGCCGGATTCTTCAGCGGATCATAGGTCCCAACGACTTCAAGATACCGCCCATCCCTCGGCATGCGGGAATCGGCTGCTACCACTCTGAAAAACGGCCGCTTGTGCCGGCCGGTGCGTGTGAGTCGTAGATGAACTGCCACGTTCTTTTCTCCTCCTTAAACGGGTTTTTCTCTCAACCTTGGCGCAGCAACTGGGCCAACTGGCGGCGCCCGCCGCCGGCCGTCAAGGTCTTCATCATTTTCCGTATGGCCAAAAATTGCTTGATCAGCCGGTTGACCTCCTGGACGGTGGTTCCGCTGCCGCGAGCAATGCGCTTCTTGCGACTCCCGTTGATGATCGTATGGTCGCGTCGCTCGCTCGGAGTCATGGAATCGATCATGGCCGCGACGCGCGTGATCTCCCGCTCCGGCACTCCTGCCACGTCTTTGACGCGCTGCCCGCCGGGCAGCATGGCCAGGATCTGCTCCATGGATCCGAGTCGGTTGACCTGCGCGATCTGCTCTCGAAAGTCCTCCAGGGTCAGGCTCTTGTTCAGGAGCGTCTTCTCAAGGGCGTCGGTCTGCTCGCGGGTGTAAGCCTCCTGGGCCTTTTCGATAAGCGACAGGACATCGCCCATGCCCAAGATGCGGGAAGCCATGCGATCAGGATGGAAGGGCTCCAACGCGTCGAGTTTTTCGCCGACCCCCACGAACTTGATCGGCTTCCCGGTGACAGCTCGGATCGACAGCACCGCCCCGCCCCGCGCGTCGCCCTCGACCTTCGTCAGGATGACGCCGGTCAGGCCGACTCGCTGGTCAAACCGCTCAGCCATGGCCACCGCATCCTGGCCGGTCATGGCATCGGCCACCAGCAGGACTTCATGCGGGCTTACGGCCTGCTTGATATCCGTCAGCTCCGCCATCAATTCCTCGTCGATGTGCAGCCGTCCGCCGGTATCCAAGATCACCAGATCATAGCCCTGGGCTACGCCTTGCGTGACGCCTTCAACGCAGGTCCGCACCACTTCTGATCGCGAGACACCCGGCCGCTCAGCCCGATACACCGGAATCTGCAGGGACGCCCCGAGACTGGCCAGTTGCTCACCGGCTGCTGGCCGGCGAGGATCAGCGGCGACCAACAGCACGCGCTTTGCCTGCTGCTTGAAGAGCCGACCGAGTTTCGCGCACGTGGTGGTCTTGCCGGAGCCCTGCAGACCCACCAGCATCACGATGGTCGGAGGCTCCGAGGCAAGCTGCAGGCCGGTTCGCTCCTGCCCCATCAGGTTGCGAAGCTCTTCCCAAACCAGTTTCACCACCTGATGGCCGGGCGTCAGGCTCTTCAGCACCTCATGGCCCAAGGCCTTCGGCCGGACGCGCTCAATAAACTCTTTGACGATCCTAAAGTTGACGTCTGCCTCGAGCAGCGCCAGCCGAACTTCTTTGAGCGCCTCGGCAATGTTCTGCTCCGTCAGCACCCCCTGGCCCCGGAGCTTTTTGAAGATCCTCTCGAATTTTTCAGTAAGGAGATCCAGCATGGAAAGGCTCGTACTACCTCGAAAAATCTACAAAAATCGGACGGATCAGTCTAAACAAGCATCATCAAGATGTCAAGCACAGGAACGGGGCTAAAGCCTTGGAAGGGCTAAGGACTTTTCTTGACTTCTG
>CAYZKG010000172.1:0-4218 GCA_964478915.1 uncultured Nitrospira sp. | reverse complement strand
AGAAGAGTCCTATTCCCCCTTGACCGGAGCCTTCGAGATGGGCGACCCCTTTTCTCTTTTTCTCTTTTCCAAACCATGTCGGGGATTCGTGTTCCGTTCATCACGGGAGATGCGCGACAGCGGGAGGCTGCTGAGCACTTGGAGTTGAAAGTGCTGTGGGTCGGATGATTCGGCAATGTCCTTGGACAAGCAAGAAACCTACACCCCCGGCTATGGCGAGGCTGCGGTCCGATACATGATGCGGCGCCATGCCGTGAGGGATGCCGCGTTTCTCCTTCCTCATCTGAAGAAGGGCGTGAGCCTCTTGGATTGCGGCTGCGGGCCCGGTAACCTGTCCATCGAGCTCGCTCAGATCGTTGCGCCCGGTTCGGTGACCGCCATTGACATTGAAGAGAGCCAGATCGAGTTTGCGAGGAAGCTCGCTCGACAGCGGAGGGCATTGCACGTTCGTTTCGAGGTGGCCAGTGTCTATAGCTTGCCGTTCCCGGACCGTTCGTTCGATGCCGCGTTCTCCCACGCCCTGTTCGAGCACCTGGCCGATCCCATCGCGGCGTTGCGCGAGATCCGGCGTGTCCTCAGGCCTGGAGGGATCGCCGCCATCTGCAGCCCCGATTGGGCAGGCAACATTTTCACACCGCGCGAGCCGGAAGCGATCGAAGCATTCGAGGCTTTTAAGCGCCTCCTGCGGAGCAACGGAGGAAACCCATACGTCGGCCGGGAACTGGGCCGCCTGTTGCGCGAGGCCGGATTCTCAGAGGTCGCGATGGTGGCATTGTACGACTGCTATGAGGACATCCCGCTGGTCGCTGACTTGCTGGCCGAGCTGATCGAGGCATCCCCGGAGATGGCTGCGCCTCCGGAGAACACCAAGCCTGCCTCCACCCTGGTCGCGCAGCTGGGGGCGGCCCTGAAAGTCTGGTCCAGACAGCCAGGCGCCTTCTGGGCGCAAGCATTCGTGGCCGCGACAGGCCGGGTGGAGAGATAACGAGCAATGACGTCGATCAAGGTCAAGATCTGCGGGATCACCAATCTCGAGGACGCGCAGGCAGCGGTCGAGGCTGGAGCGGATGCGCTTGGCTTTTTACTCTATCGCCACAGTCCCCGGTATGTGCCCCCATCGGTCGTTCGGCGGCTCGTCGCTGAGCTTCCCCCGTTCATCTTGCCGGTCGGCGTCTTCGTTAATGAAGAGGTCAAGGTCGTCCGTGATGTCATGGATGAGTGCGGACTGGCGATCGCTCAGCTCCATGGAGATGAAACGGTTGCCTACTGCGAGTCACTGGGGCGCCCTGTGCTGCGGGGCATTCGGCTGCGTGACCGGAGCAGCTTTCTGGCCATGGCGGAATACAAAGGTCGCGCCCAGGTCCGAGGCTTCGTCGTCGATGCGTTCTCGGAGGCGGCTTACGGGGGAACCGGCCGCGTAGCCGATTGGCATCTCGCTGCCGAGGCGGCCAGAACGTTGCCGATCCTTCTGGCCGGAGGGTTGACCCCCCTCAATGTCGCCGAGGCGGTCCGCACGGTCCGGCCTTATGGAGTGGACGTCAGCAGCGGCGTGGAGTCCAGTCCAGGAAAGAAAGATCAGGCGAAATTGAAGGCCTTCATCCGGGAGGCAAAACTTGCGGCAGGGTCGGCCGAGGGCTATACTGCGCTCTGACAGTCTATCAAGTCGTAAAGTCTCAAAGTCTAAAGTCGCAGGAGGTTCTGATTGAGTACTTTACCTGACAAACGAGGCCGCTTCGGGGAATTCGGGGGCCGCTATGTCCCGGAGACCCTCATGCCGGCGCTCATCGAGTTGGAGCGCGCCTATCTGGCCGCTCGCCGTGACCGTCGGTTTCAGGAGGAAATGCGCCGGTATCTGAAGACCTATGCCGGCCGGCCGACCCCGCTTTACTTCGCCGAGCAGCTCACGCGCAAGTTGGGCGGAGCCCGGATCTACCTCAAGCGTGAGGACCTCTGCCACACCGGCGCACACAAGATCAACAATACGATCGGCCAAGGGCTGCTGGCCCGCCGGATGAAAAAGCACCGTGTCATCGCCGAGACGGGCGCCGGCCAGCACGGAGTGGCGGTGGCGACCGTGGCCGCCATGTTCGGCCTGGAGTGCGAGATCTACATGGGGACGGAAGACATGCAGCGGCAGGCGTTGAACGTCTTCCGGATGCGGTTGCTGGGCGCGACCGTGACTGCGGTCGATGCGGGCAGCCGGACGCTCAAGGACGCGATCAGCGAGGCCATGCGTGACTGGACGACGAACGTCCGGACCACCCATTACATCCTCGGGTCGGTCCTGGGGGCGCACCCGTATCCCATGATGATCCGTGACTTCCAGTCGGTGATCGGTCGGGAGGCGAGACGCCAGGTGCTGGCAGCGGAAGGGCGGCTCCCTGACTGCTTGATCGCCTGCGTCGGGGGCGGGAGCAACTCGATCGGCCTGTTCTATCCGTTCCTCAAAGATCGGCGCGTGGCGATGGTCGGGGTGGAGGCAGCGGGCTTGGGGCTCGGGAGCGGGAAGCACGCCGCCCGTTTCGCCGGTGGACGGCCGGGCGTGCTCCATGGAACCCGCACCTATCTCCTCCAAAACGAGGACGGCCAGATCAATCTCACGCACTCGGTCTCAGCCGGCCTGGACTATGCGGCCGTGGGTCCGGAGCACAGCTACTACCATGATGCCAACCGCATCCGTTACACGGCCGCGACCGACGAAGAAGCTCTGAACGCCTTTGATCTGCTCTCTCGTGAGGAGGGGATCATTCCGGCTCTCGAAAGCGCACATGCGCTGGCGGAAGTCCTCAAGCTTGCCCCGACGATGAAGAAGAGCCGGGTGATCATCGTCAATCTGTCCGGCCGTGGCGACAAGGACGTGCAGCAGGTAGCGCGCCTCAAGGGCGTGACGTTGTGAAGATGGTGATGGGTCGTCTCAAGTCCACATTTGAAAGGCTGCGTGCCAATGGCCAGAAGGCCTTGATTCCCTATCTGATGGCCGGCGATCCGTCGCTCCAGGACACCGAAGAGTTGGTGCTGGCGCTCGAGAAAGCCGGAGCGGACATCGTCGAACTGGGGGTGCCGTTCTCCGATCCCATCGCGGATGGGCCGGTCATCCAGAAAGCGGCCGAACGGGCTCTCTCGAACGGGACTTCCCTGAAGCGAATCCTGGAGACCGTCGCGACCTTGCGCAAGCGTACCCAGATTCCCCTCGTGCTCATGGCCTACTACAACACGATCCAGGCCTTCGGCGAGCAGGCCTTTTGCCGAGCAGCCCGTGAGGCCGGCGTCGACGGCCTGATCGTACCGGACATGCCGCCGGAAGAAGCCACCGGCCTGTGCGCGGCGGCGCACGAAGGCCCGGACATCATCTTTCTGGTCGCTCCGACCAGCACGCCGGCGCGGCGCGCGCTCGTGGCCCGCCGGTCCCGGGGCTTCATCTATTACGTCTCGCTGACCGGTATTACCGGCGCCAAGTTGTCGGCCCTCTCCGAGATACGGGCTAACGTGGTGAAGATCCGGCGGGTCACCGAGACGCCTGTCGCGGTCGGCTTCGGCATCGCCACGGCTGATGACGCCGCCCGAGTCGCCGCCGTTGCCGACGGGGTCATCGTCGGAAGCGCCATCGTTCGCCAGATCGAGCAGCACCGGCACGATCCGCATCTCCCGCAGCGCATGGAACGCTTTATCGGAGTACTGAAATCGGCTGTCAGCGCTGAGCGGCTCACTACCTCCGTGTAGGAAGGGCTTCATGGCGATGCGATCACGACCGGATGGCGGGCGTGTCGGCTCCCGCAGCTCACGCGCTCCCACTGGACCCAAAACCCGGCCTCCGAAGACCTCCGCACCTTTTTCTCTCGTTCAGAAAATCCAACAACAACTCCTCACCACGATCAGCACAGCGGTCGAGAACGGACAGCTACCGGAAGAGGTCGCGCAGGTCTGTCTCCAGGTCTTCCTCGGCTTGACCGACGCGCGGGCCGCAGCGGTCTATCTCCGGGATGAGCAGAGCCGTGAGCTGCGCCTTGCGGCGGTCTGCGGCGGCCTGGGAGACGGTGGTGTATCGAAATGGCAGCCGATCGTCGCGCGAGTCTTGGCTGAGGATCGGATCGTCACCATTGACGACCTCATTGCCTTCCCGCTGAAGCGGAGACACCATCTGGAGGGCGTGTTGGTGGTCGCAGGCCTTCCCTCGGAGAAGTCTGAAACGGAAGTATCCGACCTGCTCAGCTTCGTCGC
>CAYZKG010000171.1:0-4322 GCA_964478915.1 uncultured Nitrospira sp. | reverse complement strand
CGCGAAGGACTATCTGGGGAAGAGAGCGCACCGCAGTCGTCTTGATCTCCGAGCGCTATGCCGCTCAGCCAAAAGGACCCATCCCTGCTCAGCAAAAAGGGACCACCTGAGCGCTGCCTGAGATGAAAAATCCCCATCGCAGCCCGGCGACCATCGCCGTGTCACAATGGGGACGTGAAGAAAGAAGTCTCGAGGATAAGCAAGAAACTGATTTTTTCATAGAGGCGCTGCGAAAGAGGAACACGGGGCAGCGCGGCTGGCACCAGGCGGACGACGTAGTCGGGCTGATGCGTGGGTATCTCCGCGCGGTCGAGGATGCGTATCGGGCGGAACCGGGGCACCTGGCGCGCGTCTGGTGCCAGGATTGCGGGATACCGCTCCTGACGAGCAGGTCGAATGAGGGACGAACGGACCTTCGATGTCCGACCGGCTGCCGGGATCGGCACGATCAGGAGGCCTCGCGTCGGCGCTCCGGGGAATACTACAAGACCGAGGCGGGTCGCGAAAAGAAGCGCGCCCTGAACCAGCATCGTAAATCCAAGGCGACAGCGGTGCCGGCCATCCAGGAACCGGCCGTTCCCGCGATCATCCGATATTATTGTTGGCTCATCCGGGCACTCGACGGCCTGAAGCTGGATACTGCGGCTATCGTCGAGCTTCGCAGCCACCTCGCGCGCGAGGTGAGACAACGGAGCCAAGACTTTCGCGACGAGGTGCGCGAGAACCGCGACGACTGAGCCAAGGGCGTTGTCGAGGTTGCCGCGATGAGAATCGAAGTCGAAACAGGGCAGATTGACCGGAAATACGAGGGTCATCGGCTGAAGTCGAGGAGCCAGGAGAAGGCGCTGCTGGCTTCGATCGCCGCGCGCGGGATCGAGGAGCCACTTCGTGGGGTGCTGGGGGAAAACGGCTCAAGGCCCATCCTGCTCGACGGATTCAAGCGCCTGAGGTGTGCGATCAAGATCGGCGCGAACATCGTCCCGTTCGCGTCGCTTGCGGGGGATGAAGCCCAGGGGATTTTGCAGCTCATCCGAAACGCCAACGCGCGGGGGCTTACGTTGCTCGAGCAGGCGCGGCTTGTGGACGAGCTCAAGAGCAGCCATGGCATGAGCGTCGTTGAGATCGCTCGCCGGCTGGAGCGAAGCCCCTCGTGGGTCGTCGTGCGGATCAATGTGCTTGGAGAGCTCTCGGATGTGGTGCGCGACGCCGTGTTCGCCGGGCGGTTTCCGGCGTACAGCGTGCTTTACACTTTGCGGCAATTCAGGCGCCTAAACGGCGCGACCCGCTCGGACACGGACGCCTTTGTCCAGGCAGCGTCTGGAAAGCAACTCAGCACGCGGGATATCGAGTGCCTGGCTTCAGCCTACTTTCGCGGCGGAAGCGAGGTGCGCAGACAGATCGTAAGCGGCGACATCCTGTGGAGCCTAGGCGAGCTGAAGGAGCGCGAGCGCGAAGCCGCCGCCGCCGCTCCCGGGCTGACGGATCTTGAGCGGCGGGTTTTACGCGACCTGGAGCTGCTGCAAGGAGCGATGGGCAGGCTTGGGCTCAAGCTTCCGAAACCCGAGCTCAAGGGGCCCTCGTTTTTCGCCCAGGCCGCATGCCTTGTCGAGGGCGTGCTCAGCCGTATCGAACCGTTCATCGACACATTGCGAGGTTTTTATGATCGCACCCGACAAGCGCAAGGCGGTTTTCCTTCTTCACGGCGAGGGGATGGGGATCCGGGAGATCGGCAGACGGCTTAGCCTTTCCCGGAAGGCCGTTCGCAGAATCATCCAGGAAGAGGGCGAGCCGATCCGTGTGGTCCGGGCGGACCGGGCCGCGGTCGATCCCGAGCGGCTCAGGGATCTCCATGCGGCGTGCCGGGGGTATGTCCAGCGGATGCACGAGTGTCTTGGCAAGGAGGGCCTTGAAATCGGCTACTCGACGCTCACCCGGCTTGTTCGCGAGCTGAAGCTCGACGAAGCCAAGGACAAGAGAGCGGAACAGCACCCGGACAAGCCGGGCAAGGAGATGCAGCACGACACGTCGCCATATGTGGTCGAGCTCTCCGGGAAACCCACGCCTGTCGTCGGTAGTCAGCTCTATCTCAGGTACAGTAAGAGACGCTATCTGAAGTTCTACCCGCACTTCACCCGATTCCGGATGAAGTGCTTCTTTCACGAAGCCCTGATGCATTTCCGGCGTTCCTGCGGCAAGTGCATCATCGACAACACGAATCTCGCGGTTCTTCGGGGTACCGGCGACGACGCCGTGTTCGTCCCCGAGATGATCGCGTTTGCCGAGCAGTACGGGTTCAAGTGGAAGGCTCATGCCAAAGGGCACCCCAACAGGAAGGGCGGCGTGGAAAAGGCTTTTCACTTCGTCGAAACGAACTTCTTCCCGAACCGGACGTTCGAGAGCTTCGAGGACCTGAACCGCCAGGCGCTGGAATGGGCTACGGTCGAGATCCCGGTGAAACGGCACTCGAAAACGCGGCTGATCCCGGCGCAGCTCTTCGAGTTCGAGAAACCTTACCTGACGGAGATCCTGCCGGTTCTTCCCGCGCCGTACCAGGAGCACGAGCGCGAAACCGATCAGTACGGGTACATCGCCTTTGACGGGAACTATTACTGGGTGCCAGGTACGGGGCGCGGCACGGTGAAGGTGCTGCAGTATGACGAGCGGATCCGGCTCTACAAGAACCGTGAGCAGCTCGCCGAGTACAGGCTGCCGGCTCACGGCTCCCGGAACGAGAAGATCCGGCCAGCTGGCGTGCCGATGCGCGGCTTGACACCGAAAAGCTGCAAGCGCGCGGTCGAGGCCGAGGAGCGCCGGCTGATCGCTGCCGGCCCCTCAGTCGCGGATTATCTCGCGGCGGTCCGGGAACGCCGGGACGCGCCGGTAGTCTGGGCCAAGTTCGTCCGCAGGCTTTTTGGCCTCTCGCTCAAGCTCTCCGCTCCGCTCTTTGTCAGGACCATCGAACGAGCCGCGAAATACGGCGTGACCGATCTTGAGGCCATCGAGCGGATTGCCGTCTACCTGCTCAGGGACGACGAGCTCGGAAGCATGTCGGAATCCTTTGCCGACGGCGATCCCGATCTTGAAAACCGGGAGGCGTATCGCGACGGGAGCGTGACGGAAGAGACGGACCTCGAGCGATACGACGCGCGCATGGGAGTGGCCGATGAGGCCGCTGAGACGGATGACGACGGAGGGTCGGATAATGGACAAGGAACTTGAAGACAAGCTCAGGTATCTCAGGCTTCCCGAGCTGTTGCATGGCTGGGACGAGACAATGGCGCATGCGAAGGCCAAGGGTCCGTCCTATCCCGCGTTCACAAAGCAGCTCATCGACCGCGAATACGCCGCCAAGCGCGAGCGGGCCCGGCTGCTCAGGCTGAGAGGCGCCAGGATCGACGAGCCTTTCGGCATCGAGACTTACCCTTTCGAGCGGCAGCCGAACCTCCAGAAGCGAAAGGTCATGGAGCCGTTCGATTCGATGAACTACATCGACAAGAAGCAGAACATGCTGTTCGTGGGCCCGACCGGCGTCGGAAAGACGGGCCTGGCGACGTCGCTCCTGATCCACGCGATCAACAAGGGGTACACCGGGCGGTTCATCACGTTCCCGCAGCTCCTGGACGAACTCTACCAGTCGGTCGCGGACCACACCGAAAAGCACGTGCTCGGCCGCTACGCCGCGTACGACTGCCTCGTCTGCGATGAACTGGGCTACATCGAGATCGACCCGCACCAGGCGGGGCTGTTCTTCACGTTGATGAAACGCCGGCACAAGAAAGCGACGACGATCATCACGTCCCAGCTCGGATTCAAGGACTGGGCCGGCTTCCTGAAAAACACCCACCTGGTCACTGCCCTGATCGACCGGTTCACGGAAAACTGCCAGGTCTTCAACATGCTCAAGTGTGTGAGCATCAGAAACACCGTCGAGCCGGACAAAAAGGACTGACGCGGTCGATCCACTCAGAAGAGCCGCGTGAACACGGCCCCGGCCGACCCTGGGGCTCGCCCCTCGTCACCGCCAGCCCGTGGAAATCATGACACCGGGATGGGCTCCTCTATCCGAGCGTGGATGGGTCCCTCTTGGTGAGCGGCGTAGGCCTCGTGCGCGGTACAAAGCAAACGCATCGGCGGCAGATCGAAAACCTGCCGTTCCTCGATCGAGTCGGGCCTTCGCCCGGAAAGATCGCGCGAACAGCCGGCGCACTGGTTCACGCGATGGCGCACGCGCACATCCGGATTCAGGGACTTCCGGAGCGTGCTGCCAGAATGCCCCGGCTGTCCGCCCGGTTTCTTGCCCGACGGCTTGCGCTCGCTCTGAG
>CAYZKG010000170.1:0-4327 GCA_964478915.1 uncultured Nitrospira sp. | reverse complement strand
GCAGCAAGTTGCGGAGGCGAGCAGAGGCGAGGCGTAGTGCGGTCGAGCCGACGCCTTTGAGCAGGGCAGAGCCGGTCGCCATGGCTCTCATAGCACCACGGGCTCCTGATACGTCCCGAACACTTCCTTGAGCGCCGCGCAGATCTCGCCCAGCGTGGCGTGTGCTTTCACCGCCTCGATCAAATAGGGCATCAGATTTTCGTCGCAGGCGGCCGCTTCCTGGAGCGCCTGCACCGCGCCGGCCATCTTGAACGGATCTCGATACTTCCTTAGATCGGATAGGCGCGCGATCTGGTCGCTTTCCACCTCGGGCGCAATCTTCAGGGTCGGGATCGTGCCGGACTCCGGTTCCACGTACTCGTTGATCCCCACGATCACGCGCTCCTTCCGCTCCACTTCCTGCTGATACCGCAGCGACGCTTCCAGAATCTCCCGCTGCGGGAAGCCCTGCTCGATCGCCCGCACCATGCCGCCCATCTCGTCGAGCTTCCGGAAATATTCGCGGGCTCCCTCTTCCAACCGATGGGTCAGCGATTCAACATAATAGGACCCGCCGAGCGGGTCCACGGTGTTCGTGACCTCGCTCTCCTGGGCGATGATCTGCTGGGTGCGCAGCGCGAGCTTGACCGCTTCCTCGGTGGGCAGCGCCAGCGTCTCGTCCATGGAGTTCGTGTGCAACGACTGCGTCCCGCCCAGCACGGCCGCCAGAGCCTGCAAGGTGGTTCGCACGACGTTGTTCATCGGCTGCTGCGCGGTCAGCGAGCAGCCGGCGGTCTGCGCGTGACACCGAAGCTGGAGCGAGCGCGGGTCTTTCGGATGATACCGGCGCTCCATCTCTCGCGCCCAGAGACGGCGCGCCGCCCGGAACTTGGCGATCTCCTCGAACAAATCGTTGTGCACATTGAAGAAGAACGACAGGCGAGGCGCGAAGGCGTCCACGTCCAGGCCGGCCTTCACGGCCGCGTCCACGTACGTGAGGCCGTCGTGGAGCGTGAAGGCCAGCTCCTGCACCGCGGTGGAGCCGGCTTCCCGGATGTGATAGCCGCTGATGCTGACCGGGTGCCACTTCGGCACGTGGCTCGTGCAATATTTGATGATGTCCACGATCAGCCGGAGATGCGGCTCCGGAGGAAAGAGCCATTCCTTCTGGGCGATGTACTCCTTGAGGATGTCGTTCTGGAGCGTGCCCCCAAGGCGGTCGATCGGAATGCCGCGCCGCTCGGCTACAGCCAGATACATGGCGAACAGCACGGCTGCCGGGCCGTTGATCGTCATGGAGGTGGTGACCTGATCCAGCGGAATCCCCTCGAACAGGCGCTCCATATCGGGAAGCGACGAGACCGCCACCCCGCAGTAGCCCACCTCCCCGCGGGCGCGGGGATCGTCGGAGTCCAGCCCCATGAGCGTCGGCATGTCGAAGGCCACGCTGAGACCGGTCTGTCCGTGCTGGAGGAGATATTGGAAGCGTTTATTGGTGTCTTCGGCCGAGCCGAAGCCGGCAAACTGCCGCATGGTCCACAGCCGGCCCCGGTACATCGTCGGATAGACGCCGCGGGTATAGGGATATTCGCCGGGCCGGCCCAGGTCCCGCTTCGGATCCCAGTCTTTCAAATCCTCGGCTGTGTACACCCGGGCAATGGGCAAGCCCGACAGGGACGTAAACCGCTCTCTCCGCTCCTCCGTCACGCCTCACGCCTCACGGCTGTACGTGTAAAAGCCCCGGCCGGTCTTGCGTCCCAACCACCCGGCCTCGACATACTTTCGCAGCAATGGGCACGGGCGAAACTTGGGATCCCCGAGATCCTGGTACAGGACTTCGCAGATCGCCAGCATCGTGTCGAGACCGATCCGATCGGCCAGAGCCAGGGGCCCGACCGGGTGGTTGGTCCCGGCGGTCATGGCCAGATCAATCGCCTCGGCGTTAGCGATTCCCTCTTGCAGGGCGAACACAGCCTCATTGATCATCGGCATCAACATCCGATTCACCAGAAACCCGGGGCTGTCCTTGCAAACAACCGGGACCTTCCCAAGACGATTCACCCATTCCAGTCCGAGGGCCATCGTCTGCTCTGAAGTCCCAAGCCCCCGGATGACCTCGACGAGCCGCATGACCGGCACCGGGTTCATGAAATGCAGGCCGAGTACGCGATCCGGCCGCCCCGAAGCCGCGCCCAGCTTGGTGATGGAGATGGAAGACGTGTTGCTGGCCAGGATCGCCTCGGGCTTGCAAAGCGCCCCGAGGTTCCGGAATAGGTCGGTCTTGACGGCGAGATTTTCGGGAGCGGCCTCGATGACGGCGTGAGACTCCCGGATCTGCTCGAGGCGCTGGATCGGTCGTATCCGCGCCATGGTGGCATTGGCTTGAGCAGCGGTCAGCCCGCTTTTTTCAACAGCCTTGTCCAGCCCCTCACGGATCTTCCGGAGAGCGCCCTGCAACACCGCCTCCTCAATATCCAGGAGCAGGACTGTCCAGCCGCTCGCGGCCAGCACCTGGGCGATCCCCCGTCCCATCTGGCCCGCGCCGACGACCCCAATGCATTTGATGTCGTCGATCTTCATGGTCAAAGGGCAATAGGCGCGGGGCTATAGGCTATGGAGAGGACCGTCTTGCCTATTGCCCATAGCCGGGACCCATTGCTCTGGGAAGTGCAATGGGTGCCCCCTCTAGCCTCTTTCGATAAGAATCGCCAAGGCCTCACCGCCGCCGATGCAGAGACTGGCCAGGCCGCGCCGGGCGCCGCGTGCCTCCATGGCGTGCAGGAGGGTGGTGAGAATGCGCGCGCCGGTCGCCCCGATCGGATGACCCAACGCCACCGCGCCACCGTTGACGTTCACCCGCTCCGGATCCAGTCCCAGCTCCCGGTTGACGGCCAGCGATACGGCCGAGAATGCCTCATTGATCTCAAATAGATCGATGTCCGCCAGCGTCAGACCGGTCTGCTTCAGGACTCGCTTGATCGCTTCGATCGGGGCAATCGTAAACCATTCGGGCGCCAACGCGGCTCCCGCATATCCGATGATCCGGGCCAGCGGCTTCAACCGCATTCTCCGCGCTTCGTCTTCCGCCATCACCACCAGCGCGGCGGCACCGTCGTTGCAGGAAGGGGAGTTCCCCACGGTCAGCAGGCCGTCCTCCTTGAACACCGGCTTCAAGGAGCGCAGATTCCCGAGGTCCACCCGGTTCGGCTCCTCGTCCTCAGCCACGAGCAGCGGCGGGCCCTTGCGTTGGGGAACCTCCACCGCAACGATCTCGCGCTTGAAGGCGCCGGTGGCGATCGCTTCGCGGGCCCGCCGATAGCTCTCCAGCGCGAAGTCGTCCAGCTCACTCCGGGTCAGGCGATATTTGGCCGCGCACAGCTCTCCGGCGTTCCCCATGTGAAAATTGTTATAGACGTCCCATAGCCCGTCCTTGATCAAGCTGTCGGTCAACTCCCCATGCCCCAACCGGTAGCCTTGCCGCGCTTTCTCCAGCAGGTACGGGGCCCGTGTCATGTTCTCCATGCCGCCCGCCACCACAATGCGGGCATCGTCCTGACCGATGGCCTGGGTCGCCATGATTACGGTCTGGATGCTGGAGCCGCACACCTTGTTCACCGTCGTGGCGGGGACGGAGTGGGGAATCCCGGCCCCGATGGCCGCTTGTCGCGCCGGCGCCTGCCCGAGGCCGGCCGTCAGGACACAGCCCATGTACACCTGATCTACGCGGTCGCCGGGGAGGCGAACCCGTTTCAACGCCTCGGCAATCGCAGCGCTGCCGAGCTTGGTGGCCGGGACCGCGCTGAACACCCCGTTAAAGGCCCCCAGCGGGGTCCGTGCCGCGCTGACGATCACTGCGTCGCATTTCGCCTTCATAGTGCGCTCACAAGAACGTCTCCCAGTCGCTCTGCTCCAGATAAGCTTTCACCTTCGCCATGAATTGGTCGGCGGTCGCGCCGTCGATAACCCGATGATCGAACGAGAGGCTCAGGTAGCACATCGGCCGGATGGCGATCGCGTCATTGATCACGACCGGCCTTTTCTGGACCGCCCCGATCCCCATGATGGCGATCTGGGGCTGATGGATGATCGGGGTGCTGAACAGGCTGCCGAAGCCGCCGTGGTTCGTGATCGTGAAGGTGCCGTCCTGGACCTCTTCGGGGCTCAACCGCTTGCTCCGCGCCCGCTCCGCCAGGTCGGTGATCTCCTTGGCGAGCTGGGTCACGCTCTTTCGATCGGCTTGACGCACCACCGGGACCAGCAGCCCTTCTTCCAACGCCACGGCGATTCCCATATGGACGTCCCGCTTCACGATGATTCCGTTCTCGCCCCAGGAGGAATTGATCACCGG
>CAYZKG010000169.1:1314-4336 GCA_964478915.1 uncultured Nitrospira sp. | reverse complement strand
GTTCTTTCAACGCCAGTATGAGCTCGTCCGCGAGCGGGCCGTCGCGACCCTCCTGAGCCGGCTCGGCGCGCGCGACCTCGTCGAGCGCCGTCTCGACCGTCACCTGATAGGTGGACGCGAGCACGTCCTCCACGGCGGCTTCCCGCGTCTTGACCTCGGCCAGCCGGACCGCTACCGCGGTCCGCGCCTCGCGGCCAGACGCCAGCGCCTCTCGGACCGCGGCGAGCCGGCGCTCCACCCCTCTCACCGCTTCCAGATTCCGCGTCTGGGCCTCTTGGGCCGACCCCAGATCCGCCTTGAGGCGGCCGGCCTGCTGCTCGAGTTCCTTGAACAGGGCCTCGTTCCGCTCCCGCTCGCCCTGACTGTGCCGGGTTTGGGCGTCCAGGGAAGCGATCAGCCGCTCCAGCGCTTGAATCGAGCCGGCCCGCTCTTCCATCGCAGTTCGAAGCCGTGCCAAGTCGGTCTCATAACGCTCGCGTCGCTCGCGGAGCGCTGCCAGCGTCAAGCGTGCCTGGCTGAGCCGGTCCTGTAAGGCGCTGCTCTCCCGTTCCTTTGTCTCGAGCGCTGCTGCCAAGGCGTTGAGCACGCTCTCTTGCCGCTCTTTCTCCTGGCGCGCCTGAGCGAGCCGCGCCTGGGCGGCGGCCATCTCGGATTCACACCCACGTCGGGCTTCCTGCTCGTTCGCCTGCTCGGAGCCGATCACCTCGACCCCTCGGCCGAGCTCCTCGATCTTCTGCGTCAGGCCTTCCGCATCCTTCGCCAGCGCAATCTCCTGCATCTCCGCCGCTCGGACATCCGCGTCGAGGTCCTGAAGCGCCGCTCGGAGAGCGTCACTCCACGCCGATTTCTGATCGGCGCCTCGTCGCATCGCTTCAATCGCCCGGATGAGCTCCGCCTGCTTCGCCTCCAATTGCCGGCTTTCCTGACGGCGTTGCAGCAGGCCCCCGGAAGCCCCAGGCCGTCCGCCGGTCATGACGCCGGCCGGATCGATCGTCACGCCTTCGAGGGTGACCAGGGTCGGCCCGTCCGGCGCCGACCAACGCCCGCCTTCCCAGATGTGCAGCGCCGCCTCCAGGGTCTCGACGATCACCGCGTCGGCCAACAAGCAGGTCAAGGCGTCCCGCCACTCATCCGAGACTTTCACCAGCTCGATGCCCCGACCCAGGACGCCGGGCCGGCCCTGCACCGCTGCCCACCACCCCGGCGCTCGACGGCCGGTGCCGCCGAGATACCGCGGGCGGTGGGGAACGAACGCGCCGCGCCCGAGGCCACGCTCCGTCAGGAACCGGATTGCCTGGCGAGCCTCGGACGGGCCGCTCACGATCCAGGCACGGACCCGCTCCCCCAAGACCGCTTCGATGGCCGGCACCAGCGTCGGCGGAACTTCCAGCCCTTCGGCAATCGCGGCGCGGATACCGGCGCAGGCCTGCCGCAACGACGTGGAATCTTCCGCGCCTTCCTGGCCATAGCCCATCTCCTCGCGGAGCATCCCTTTCAACGCCCTGGCCCGGGATTCGGCGCCGGCCAGCTCCTGTTGCTGCTGCCCCAGCAGCCGACCAAGCTCCTGAAGCTCCTCTTCCAGGCCCTGGCGCTCCTGTGCCGCCACCGCGCGCGAGCCCTGAAGCTCCCGGAGACGGGCCTGGACGGCCTCACGGGTTCGAACGACCTCCTGGAGCCGGCTAGAGGCTGCGGTGTGCTGGCTCTCCAGTTCGGCTCGCTCGCCGGCCAACCGTTCGGCCCTGCGCAACGCGTCCTGCCGCTGGGCCTCGAAACTCACCGCGGCATTGTCGCCGGCAGCCACCTGGACGGTGAGATCCAAGATCCTCCGCCGGACCTGATCTATCTCTTCGATTGCGGCGGCGCGGCCCGCCACGAGATGCTGGGCTTCCTGCTCCAGAGACGAGACGGCCCGGTTCTGTTCGTCTATCGCAGCTTCCGACCTGGTCAGCGTCGCCTCCGATTCCGCGATGGTCGTCCTGGCCTGTTCGGATTCCTGCTTGAGCCGCCCCAACTCCTGGACCGCGTGGCCGCGTTGCTGCTCATAGAGCTTCAATCGTTCCCGTTCCACCTCGGTGGCGGTCACGGCCTGGCTCTGCCGATGCTCGACTCCAGCCAACTCTTCGCGGGCCCTGCTCATCAACTGCTCACCGGCAGCCAGGCTGAGCTTCACCTCTTCGATGTCCCGGTCCAGGCGAGCCTGTTCGGCGAGTTGGCCGGCTTCCACCGATTCGAGCGCCGCCAACTCGGCCTCGACTTTGTCGTGGGCCCCCACCAGGCCTTGGTACTCGCTCACAAGCAGACGGAGCTCCAGCATCCTCGCCTCGCTCAGGAGGGCCTGATAGCTCCTGGCCTGTCGGGCCTGGCGCTCCAGCGAAGTCAGTTGGCGGCGGACCTCGGTGATGATGTCCCGCACACGGAGCAGGTTCTGCTGAGTCGCCTCGAGCTTTCGAAGCGCCTCGGCCTTTTGCTTTTTGTATCGGACGATTCCCGCCGTCTCTTCGATCAACTCGCGACGGTCCTGTGGGGACGCGTTCAGGATCTGATCGATCCGACCCTGCTCGAGGACGGTATGTCCCTTGGTCCCGGCCCTCGTGTCGAGAAACAGGCTCCGAATGTCTTTCAACCGGCAGGGAGTCTTATTGATGAGGTATTCGCTGTCGCCGTTCCGGAACAGCCGTCGCGTAATCATCACCTCGTGACAGTCGCCCAGCCCGTGCGGCAGGCTCACGCCTTCGAGGATTCGGTCGGACAGCCCGTTCATGATCAGCGAGACCTCCGCCATCCCGAGGGGGTTTTGCGTCTCGGTTCCGTTGAAGATCACGTCCTCCATCCGTTCTCCCCGCAGGGCCTTCGTGCTCTGCTCGCCCAGCACCCACAGGATGGCGTCCACCACGTTGGTCTTGCCTACCCCGTTGGGGCCGACCACGGCGGTGATCCCGGAAGGAAAGTCGATGCGGGCCTGGACAAACGACTTGAACGCCGTCAGCTCCAGCAACTTAAGATGCATCATCCCCTCATGCGA
>CAYZKG010000169.1:0-1214 GCA_964478915.1 uncultured Nitrospira sp. | reverse complement strand
AAGGTTGCCGGCTCGCGGTTGTAGCACAGCGATGCACAAAAATCAAAGAGAAATACAGGATAGAGGGCAGGAGAGGCCCTTAAGCCACAAGATCTAGGGTTGAGTCGGGAGCGTTTCCGGGGTCACGAGCTGCGGGCAGTAGGCTGTGGATTGAGCAGTTCCTTGGGCAGCAGAAACTCCACATCCTCTTCGATGACAGTCAGCTCCTCCACAGCATCGACCCCGTGGGGGCTGGTCCGTTTGAGGTACTCCACCACTTCGGTGACCAGGACCTCGGGCGCGGACGCGCCGGCAGTGATGCCCACCGCTTTGGCGTTCGCGATCCATTGCGGATCGATGTCCGCCGAGGAATCGATGAGATAGGACGGGATGTCGCAGTACTCGGCCAGTTCGCGCAGCCTGTTTGAGTTGGAGCTGTTCGGCGAGCCGATGACCAGGATCACATCAACCAATTTGGCGAGTTCTTTGACCGCATTTTGCCGATTTTGAGTGGCGTAGCAGATGTCTTCCTGGTGCGGGCCCTTGATCCCCGGGAAGCGGCGGTTCAGTGCCTCCACGATGTCCCGACACTCATCGACACTGAGGGTCGTCTGCGTGACGTAGGACAGATGATGCGTGTTTTCGACGTGAAGCTTCTCCACGTCGCTGACGGAGGAGACCAGATGAAACTTGTCCGGAATCTGCCCCAGCGTGCCGATGACTTCCGGGTGCCCGGCATGCCCGATCAGAATCAGCTCGTAGCCTTGCGTGTGGTCGCGGTTGACCTCGTTATGCACCTTGATCACCAGCGGGCAGGTGGCGTCAATGATCTTCAGCCCCCGCCGGCGCGCTTCTTCCCACACCGCTTTCGCCACGCCGTGGGCGCTGAAGATCACGATCGAGCCGTCGGGCACCTGGCTGAGTTCTTCCACGAATACCGCGCCCTTCTGCCGCAAGGAATTGACCACATGGCGGCTGTGCACGATCTCGTGCCGCACGTAGATCGGGGCGCCGTAAATCTTGAGCGACAACTCGACAATGTCGATGGCCCGGTCCACGCCGGCGCAGAAGCCTCGCGGACTGGCGAGATAGATTTTCATCGTTAATCGTTCCTCGTGAAGCGTGAAACGCACCCTGCGCAAGCGGGGTTCACCATACGTCAGAAGCCCCGCCGCCGTCAACTGCTGCAGCCGTCATTCGTCAGTGGTCATTCGTCACTCGCGGGGCCGCGCCTC
>CAYZKG010000168.1:0-4379 GCA_964478915.1 uncultured Nitrospira sp. | reverse complement strand
TTCCAGACGGCGTAGATGACCGGGTACACCAGGAGCTCCAAGATAAACGACGTGGCGAGGCCGCCGACCATCGGCGCGGCGATCCGTTTCATCATATCGGCCCCCGTGCCGGTTGACCACATAATTGGCAACAGCCCCATGAAGGCCGCCATCACGGTCATCATCTTCGGCCGCACCCGCTTGACCGCGCCGTGGATGACCGCCTCTTCCAGGTCCTGCTTGGTGCGCATCTTCCCCTGCCGGACCGCATCGTGATATGACAGATCCAGAAACAACAGCATGAAGACGCCGGTTTCCGCGTCGAGTCCCATCAGCGCGATCATGCCGACCCACACCGCGATGGACAGGTTGTACCCAAGGACCGCCAGCAGCCACAGCGCCCCGATGAGCGAAAACGGAACGGCCAACAGGACGATTCCCGTCTTCACCATAGATTTCGTGTTCAGATACAGAAGAAACGCAATAATGAAGAGCGTTAGCGGAATCACGACCATGAGGCGCTCCCGCACGCGGAGCATATTCTCGTACTGCCCGCTCCAGAGGAGCGAGTAGCCTGACGGAAGCTTGAGCTGTTTTGCCACGATCTGTTTCGCCTCGGTGACGTACCCGCCGATGTCGCGGCCCGCCATGTCCACATACACGTACCCCGCCAACAAGCCGTTTTCATCACGAATCATGGCGGGGCCCGAGCGCATCGTCAGCGTCGCCAGCTGCCCCAATGGGATCTGTTGGCCTGAGGGTGTCGGCACAAGCACGCGGTTGAGTTTGTCGAGGTCGTCCCGAAACTCCCTGGCGTAGCGAACATTGACCGTATAGCGTTCGCGTCCCTCGACGGTTGTCGTGATGGGTTCACCGCCGATCGCCGACATAATGACCATTTGGGCATCCGCAATCGAGAGACCGTAACGTGCCAATTTCTCTCGTTTGAGATCAAAATCCAAGAAATATCCACCGGCCACCCGTTCGGCATAGATGCTGCGTGTGCCGTGTACGTTCTTCAGGATCAGCTCCAGGTGCGTGCCGATCTCTTCGATCTTGCTCAGGTCGTCTCCGAAGATCTTGATGCCGATGGGCGTGCGGACCCCGGTCGTCAGCATGTCAATGCGGTTCTTGATCGGCATCGTCCAGGCGTTTGTGGTGCCGGGGATCTTCAGCGCTTCGTCCATCTTGGCGACCAGTTCGTCGTAGGTGACGCGGCGGGACCACGGCAACGCGCCCGCCTTGCGCCACTGGTTGCGAGGTTTGAGCAAGACGACCGTTTCCATCATGGAAAACGGGGCCGGATCGGTGGAGCTTTCCATACGGCCGGACTTGCCGAAGACGCGCTCGACTTCCGGGAAGCTCTTGAGGATCTGGTCTTGTTTCTGCAGGAGTCCCTGGGCTTCCGACACGGAGATCCCGGGAAGCGTCGTGGGCATATAGAGCATCGCGCCTTCATTCAGCGGCGGCATGAACTCCGAGCCCAGGCCGTGTGCCCAAACCCCGACGAGGCGCTGAGGGCCGCTGCTGTACCGCCACGCACTTGGCACGACGCGATTCAGCGGCCACGGGAGGCCGGTGAGGAGCGGCAAGGAAATCACGACGAGTGCCACCGCCCATGTCACCGTGCGCTTGCGATGCGCCAAGACCCAGCGGCACGCCGGTTCGTAGACCCGAAAGAGGACTTTGCTGACCGGATGCTTCTCTTCCGGGTAATAGGTGCCGACCAGGAGGTTCGTCGCCATCTTTGAGGCCCATCCCTTAACCTGGCTCGGGATCAACCGCCACTTCAGTCTGATCGGCTCCATCCGAAGGAACAGCACCCGCATCGCCACGTTCAAGGTCACCGTGAGGATCGCCGCAATGGCCATGGCCAAGTTCTTGGCCCACGCCAGCGGCCGGAAGAGGCGGCCCTCCTGGTCCACGAGCGTGAAGATGGGCAAGAACGCGACGGCGATGACGAGCAGCGAGAAAAAGACCGCCGGCCCCACCTCCTTGAGCGCTTGCAGGCGGACGGCATGGTAGTCCCCTTTGCGGCCGCCTTCGATCCACTGCTCCAGGCGCTTGTACGCGTTTTCGACTTCGACGATGGCGCCGTCCACCAAGACCCCGATAGAAATCGCGATGCCGGACAGCGACATGATGTTCGAGGTCAGGCGCATCCCGTACAGGGGAATAAAGGCCAGGAGAACGGAGACTGGGATCGTGACGATCGGGATAACAGCGGATGGAAAGTGCCACAGGAAGAGGAGGATGACCAGGCTGACGATCAGCATCTCCTCGAAGAGCTGATGCCGCAGCGTCTCCATGGCCCGATGGATCAACTCGGAGCGGTCATAGGTCACGACCAGCTCGACGCCCGATGGAAACGAGGGAGCCACATCCTGAATTTTCGCCTTCACCCGGTTGATGACGTTCAAGGCGTTTTCCCCGGACCGCATGATCACGGTGCCACCCACCACGTCGCCTTCCCCGTTGAGGTCGACGAGTCCGCGCCGGATCTCAGGGCCGATCGCAACGGTCGCGATATTCTTCATGAGGACGGGCGTCCCCTGCCGATCCGTACTGACGACGATGTGCTCAAGATCGCTCACCGATTTCGCATAGCCGCGCCCGCGCACCATGTACTCTGCCCCGCTGAACTCCAGCAAGCGGCCGCCGGATTCCTCATTGCCTTGCCGAATCGCATTCACCACCGTCGTGATGGGAATGTTGTAGGCGAGCAGCCGGTTGGGATCGATGGTGACCTGGTACTGCTTCACGAATCCCCCAATGGACGCGACCTCCGCCACACCCGGCACGCTCTGCAGGTAGTAGCGGAGGTACCAATCTTGAAAACTGCGCAGTTCTTGGAGGTCGTGCTGACCGGTCTTATCCACGAGGGCGTACTGGAACACCCAGCCGACACCGGTCGCATCCGGCCCCAGCTCGGTGCGGACACCCTCGGGCAGGCGCGGGATGATCTTGCTGAGGTATTCCAGGGTGCGGCTGCGCGCCCAGTAGAGGTCGGTGCCGTCTTGGAAAATGACGTAGACGTAGGAGAATCCAAAGTCGGAAAAGCCGCGCACCGCCTTCACCTTAGGAGCCCCCAGCATGGCGGTGATGATGGGGTAGGTGACCTGGTCCTCGATGATGTCCGGGCTGCGGTCCCACCGTGAGTAGATGATGACCTGAGTATCGGAGAGGTCCGGAATCGCATCGAGCGGGATGCGACGCAGGCAGTAGACGGCCCCGAGCATGGCGGCGACCAGGACGATCAAGACCAGGAATTTATTCTTGGCCGAGAACTCGATCACCCGTTGGATGAACGTGTCGCGCCCCTGCAATCGGGGCGCGTCCTCATTGGCCATGCTGGTGGCTTCCCTCGGGGTTCTGCAACGCGCCCTTCAACCGGCTTTCCGAATCGATGAGGAAGTTGCCGCTGGTCACCACGCGTTCTCCCTCGGCGACACCGCTCTTCACTTCAGCATACCCATCTGCGTTGACACCGACGGTCACCTCGCGCGGCTCGAAGAGCCCCTGCCCTTTGTCGACGAAGACGGTGCGCCGCTGCCCGGTGGCGAACACCGCCTCCTGCGGCACGGCGAGGATCTCACCCATGTTCACCGCAATTGAGACATTGACGAACATTTCAGGTTTCAAGCGATTCTCAGGATCATCGATGATGATCCGCACGCGCGTCGTACGGGTGGCTTGATCGAGCATCGGATCGATCGCCTTGACGGTGCCGGTAAACGTCTCTCCAGGGTAGGCATCGACGTTCAGGCTGGCGATCTGTCCGATGCGAACAAGCGGCATCTCATATTCATAGATGGAGGCGTACGCCCAGTGCTGCCCTGCGCCACCCACGAGCAGTCGGTGGTCAGCTTCTGTCCACCTGGCGATCTCATCAATCATCTCATCGCTCAAGCCGAGGTGGCGTAGCCGCAGCCGGCTGGACTCCACCATCCGTTTCGCCTGGTCCGCCACCTCCGGCGAGGCACCACTCTGGGCCTGCTGCCACGCCTGTTGCGCCCCGATGAACTCCGTCTGCACCTGGTAGAGCTCAGGATCATGCGCGATCACGCCGACGGCTCGGATGGTTTTCGTCATCGGCCGTGTGACGGCGGTCGCGGTCTTGATCCCGATCAGCTGCTGCTTTTGCGGAGTGACCAAGATCGGGGCGTAGCCTTCCGGCGCCGTCGCCGCTGGCGCGCCAGGCGTTTCCTCCGCATACACCGGCACCAGGTCCATCCCCATCGGGGATTTGCCCGGACCGTCCGCTTGATATCCGGGGATCATCGGATCGGTCCAGTAGAGGATCTTACGTGCTTGAGGTTCCGCGGCTTCGGCGATGTGCGTGCCGCACACCGGACACGTGACTTTTTCGCCTGGCTTGGCCACGACGGTCATCGGGCACG
>CAYZKG010000167.1:0-4400 GCA_964478915.1 uncultured Nitrospira sp. | reverse complement strand
CGCTCGTTGCGGTTGGTCGAAAATCCCAGCGCCCCGCTCTCCATGGCCTCGAGCACGAGCCGCTTCATCTGCTCGATCTCCTTGGGCGCGGCGGCCCGCTCCACGGACTCTTCGCCCATGACGTACTGGCGCACCGCGATGTGGCCGACCAGCCCGCCCACGTTGACGCCGATCTTTCCTTCCAGCGCGGCGAGATAGTCGCCGAAACTGTGCCAACCCCAGGGAACTCCCTGCTCCAGAACGCTTCGCGGCATCGCCTCGACCCGCACGAAGCTTTTCACCAGCGCGTCGTGATCGCTGGGCTTTGCCGGCGCCAGCGTCAGGCCGCAATTGCCCATGACGATCGAGGTGACACCGTGCTGGGGCTCGGAAGTGGCGTAGGGATCCCAGAAGATCTGCGCGTCCATGTGAGTGTGGTGATCGATGAAGCCGGGAGAGACAGCGAGACCCTGCGCATCAATGGTCTGACGGGCGCTTTCTCTAACCCTGCCGATTTCGACAATTCGGCCTCCTTGGACCGCAACATCCCCCATAGTGGATGGCATGCCGCTGCCGTCGTAGATCCGACCTCTCTTGATTAACAGGTCATACGCCATGATTTACCTCCTTACTTTTGACTATCTTTCCCGCCTCGCCAAATCCCTTTCCCTTCACGCCATGACAGTAGACGGTCCTGCCGCGGCGCGCAAGGGGACTTGCGTCACTTCGACCGCGCCGTCCCGCTGGAGCCGAACGACGTTGACCGTGCCGGCATACTCTGGCGATCCCGAATAGTAGGCGTTGATCTGCCGATCGCCGACGCGCGCCGCACGATTCCAGTGTCCCAGGGCAACGTAATCAGCGCCGGTCGCGATAAGCTCTTCACGGCGGATCAGCCAGGAACCGAGAAGGCGGCCCGGCTCTCCTGGTCCTTCGACGTAGTGGCCGTGCGCGGCGGCGAGCTGCCAGCGCGTCGAACGAGAGCGCGGCCGACAGAGCGGCGACATGTCCGAGTAGTCCAGGTGCGCCCTGCCCCAGACCTCCAGCCCGAGCTCAGGGAAGACCACCGCTTCGTCGACGGTGAGCCCGAGGACATACACGTTCGAAGCGGCCGCCAGGTCGCTACGCCGGTAGACCGAGTCGGGTGTCAGCGGATCGTGGTTGCCGGGCAGAATCACGATCGGCGCGCCGAACTCCCCCATGATTCGCGCGGCTCGATCGAGCAAAGCCGACGGCTGGCGATTGTGGTCGAACGTATCGCCGACCAGTATCAGGAGATCTGCGCGCGCCGCCGTAGCAGCCGCCAGAACCTCACCGAGAACCGACAACGGATCGGAGGAGCGGGACAGGCCAAAGCTGGAGTCGCTGCCCAGATGCAGGTCCGAGCTGTGAACCAGGACCACGTCGCCTCGTGAATCCGTGCCCATTATGCGGCAAACTATCCGATAATAACGGGTTATGTCAACGTGAGATCGATTTGCGGGTATGCTGGACAGCATCACTTCCCCTCAGACTAAGATTGTTATAGATTAACGATAATGGGGAGGAAATTGTGGCCCGCCAGCTCATAGGGTTACTGCTGATGCTCCTCTTTGCCGTTCCGCTGCTGATGATTCTATCCGGAGCCGTCACGCTCGGAAGAGACTGGCGGACAGCCAACCGAGATAGCGCGGGGATCGCCCCGGATCCGGCGGCGACGCCCGAGGCAGTCATCCAGGTTTATGCGGCGCGGGCCCTCAATTGGCGCGGGATCTTCGGGGTGCACACATGGATCGCTACCAAGCCGGAAAACGCTTCGCACTTCACGGTGCATCAAGTGATCGGCTGGAGGGTCCTGCGCAACCTGCCCGGATTGCTCTCCGAACCCGGTATCCCGGATCGGAACTGGTTCGGGAACCGCCCGGAGGTCATCGCTGAGCTGCGCGGACCGGAAGCAACGCAAGCCATCGCCAAGGTGCTGGAGGCCGTGAAGACCTACCCCTACGTCCATGAGTACCGCCTGTGGCCCGGTCCCAACAGCAACACCTTTACCGCCTATGTGGCGCGCCAAGTCCCCGAACTGGGACTTGCACTCCCCGCAACCGCTATGGGCAAGGACTTCCCCGTTAACGGAGCCTTCCTAGACGGCACCCCGAGCGGAACCGGCGTCCAAATATCGATCTACGGCCTGCTCGGAATCCTTATGGCGCGCGAGGAAGGTTTGGAGCTGAATCTTCTTGGCTTCACCTTCGGGGTCGACTTCATCAGACCTGCGCTGAAGCTCCCCTTCGTCGGCCGCCTTGGCTTTGGCCAAAACCGCTCTGCTTAACTAATACAAACGTCTTTACAAATGTTACAAGAGGCCACCTTGAGAGGGGAGCGAGCCTGAAGGCCGCAGACGTAGGAGACGGCAGGTTCCGACAGGCCCCGACCTTAGGATTAAGCACCCTTCGGGGTTGGCGCGGGTGGCCCTCAAGGCACTGGCCCATCGGCTGCGGCTGGAAGGCTTGTTCCCCTCGAATGTCAACCTACTCAAGACGTTTGTATTAGATGAGGCTGCCGTCCTTAAGCTTCCCGTGCCGCGGGCAATCTCTCCTGCATAGCCAGGCACTGGCTCGGCGGCAACTCCACCCAGACCGGGTCGCCGCGACGCAATTCAAGGGAACGGGGCTGATGGGCTTGTAAAGTCCTTCCGCCGATCTCAATGCTACAGTCGAGATACTCGCCGAGAAACATTACCGTAGCGACCTTGCCTTCCAATATATTCACCGCCCCGGACGGCTTTTTGGTATGAACGACCACGTCCTCGGGTCTTATAACCACTGCGACCTGAGATCCCACAGCCACCTCGTTCGCGACGCCGCACGAAAGCTCTCCGACGTCGGTCTCGACGCTGGCACAGCCGTCGCCCCTGAGCGCCCGGAGCCTTCCCACGACCTGGTTCGTGGAGCCGATGAACTGGGCGACAAATTGCGTTTTCGGATGCATGTAGATCTCTCGCGGCGATCCCTCCTGCACAATGACGCCGGCGCTCATCACGGCAATGACATTCGACATGGAGAGCGCCTCAATCTGGTCATGGGTCACATAGAGGGTCGTTATTCTGAGACGCCGCTGGAGTTCGCGCAGCTCCACCCTCATGCGCTCGCGTAATTTTGCGTCCAGATTGCTGAGCGGTTCGTCGAGCAGAAGCACCTTGGGCTCGCGGACAAGCGCCCGCGCCAGCGCAAGCCGCTGCTGCTGGCCCCCGGAGAGCTGGGTCGCCATGCGATCTTCCAAGCCTCCCATCTCGACCAGTTCCAAGGCCTTGCGCACCTTACTCTGAATTTCCTGGCTGCCGAACCGTTGCTTGCCCACTCGCAGCGGAAAGGCGACGTTTTCAAAAACAGTCAGATGGGGCCAGATCGCGTAGCTTTGGAAGACCATGCCGATCGGGCGACGATAGGCGGGCACGAAAGCGCCTTTTGATGAGGAGAAAACAATATCTCCCGCAACTTCGACCTCCCCGGCGTCGGGCCTTTCCAGGCCGGCAATGCAGCGGAGCGTAGTGGTTTTCCCGCAGCCGGAAGGGCCCAGCAGCGTGTAGAACCTCCCCTCGTCGACTCTAAAGGAGACCTCGTTGACCGCCCGGACTTGCTCCTCCCGGCCGGCAAACGTCTTGACGAGTGACTTGACCTCGATCACAGGATCGTCCTTTTATCGCGACTACTCGCTACGAGCTAAGTCTGAAGACCTACACGGCCGGAAAGCTTATAAAAGAGCGCTACGATTGCAAGCAGTGTCAGAATCATCAAAATGCCAATCGCTGCGACCACCGTTACCTGTCCCTGCTCGAACATGGTAAAGAGCAATATCGACAGCACCCTGCTCTCTCCGGTGGCCAGAAGAACGGAGGTTGAAAATTCTCGGAATGACACAATAAAAATGTAAATCCATCCGGCCACGAATCCGGGCCTCAGAAGAGGCAGGGTGACCCGCCAAAAGGTCTGCCACCATGACGCCCCGGAGGCGCCCGCAGCCTCCTCAAGCTCGCTGTGGATCTGCAAGATCGAGCCGGAGGCGGACCGCATACCGTAGGGAATGTACCGGGTCACGTACGCGATCAGGAGGACCCAAATGGTCCCATAAATAGGCAGAGGGAAGGCCACATACAGCAGAATGAGCGCCATGCCGAGAACGATCCCGGGAACGGTAATCGGAACGAAGGCGAGAAAATCGAGCATCCAGGAACCAGGCAGCCGGCTTTTATAAACGATCCAGGCAATGACAGACGTGAGCACCATGCCCACACTGGCGCTCATCACGGCGAGGATGATGCTGTTCCACATCGCATCCCAGAACGGCCTGAAACCAAACAGGTACTGGTAATTCTCAAAGCTCAGTTTCCGAAGAGCATCCCAACTTGGAGTGGCGAAAAAAGGTAAAAACGACGCCCAGAGCAT
>CAYZKG010000166.1:0-4477 GCA_964478915.1 uncultured Nitrospira sp. | reverse complement strand
AGAGTGTGGAAGCGAATGGGCTTCAACCTTTTTCGGGCTTCAATCGCATTGCCCATGGTGCATATTGCGAGGTCCACGACGTGACGAATCACCCGTCAGAACGGGTACCCGAGCGTCATCACCCGCAAAGCGGGTACCCGGTGGACGCCCGCGAGCCGGTGAGCGGGCCGTGTCTTAGGCATGCCGGCGCGAAATCGACGAGCTAAGCGGAGGTGCCTCATGTGGTACTTAGTAATCCTGCTCGTTCTCCTCCTCGCCAGCCCGGTCCTCGCGCAGACCAGCGGCACGATCATAGACCTCGGCGGCGGCTTCTCCACCTTCCAGGACAGCAGCGGCCGCTCCGGCACCATCGTGGATCTGGGCGGAGGGTTCCAGAGCTACCAGTTCACAGCGCCACCGGCGCCCCCCACACTGATCGTCCCGCCGGCTGCCACCATCCAGCCGCGGGCGAATTTCCAGCCGCCGGCGTGGACCCAGCCGCTCGCGCCGCCGCAGCCCCCGACCGCACCATACGGCCGGTACCGGCGGTAGCAGCGCATATCTCGGCTCTCCCACATGGCGAAGCAGCGGGTGCCGGCCGGACGTTACCGGCGCCGGGCCGGGCCGGCCGGAGCGCCGAATTCCCCGAATGAAGACCGACTGTTTGGAACGATCGGCACGATCGGAGCCACCTGGGAACGAGAGGAGCCAAAGGTCTGCACGGTGCCGCTGGTTATCTCGCCCTGCGGATTACTGAAGTTGTAGAAGCTGGTCGAATTCCCATCGAAGCCGCCGGGTGTGATGATCGTGCCGTGGTTGCCGCGCGAATCGTTGTAGAACGAGATCCCGCCCTCCGCGCCACCCGGCGTAATGATGGTGCCGAAATTCCCGCTGGAGTCATTGAAGAAGGAAATCTCGGCGGCAGCGCTCGTCGGCAACAGAATGGCCAGCATGATGACTAGAATAGTGCGCATCTCCCACCTCCTTGGCCTGGCGAACAACACCCTTTCATTTTCCGAATAAAGCCTAACACCCCTCCTCTGGCCTTTCCAGTGGCGGCAGCCCGTTTCACGTGGAACGATTAATGTTGAACGTTTCACGTCCTGTAAGAAAGCCAGGCAAACAGGATGCCAAGCGCCCTCGGGACTAGTC
The DNA here is from genome assembly GCA_964478915.1 of uncultured Nitrospira sp. GTDB lineage: Bacteria > Nitrospirota > Nitrospiria > Nitrospirales > Nitrospiraceae > CAYJUM01. Next base: position 3,346 of record CAYZKG010000166.1, on the reverse strand, counting down.
TAAAAGCCTCAGGGTTGGCTGAAGTGTGCCATGCGTACGACGAAGCCTGGGCTCGCCTCACGCCTCCGGGGATCCGCCTGACGCCTCACGTCTCAGGCCTAACGTCCATGGTTGGTGGTTGATGTGAAGACTGTGATGGTCTTGAGCCAGGAGAAGCTCGCACCGAGCATTCAACAACTGTCGGGTCTGGCGGGTGGGATTTTCCGAAACCCGAGTTCGAGTGCTGGGAGGGCGGCCCATGGGTGTTCCGGTTCTCTTCCTGGAGGACGACTATCTAAGGAAACGGAGCGATTGTCAAACGGGGCGGTTGCGCTAAGGGCAGGCAGATGCCCGGGCTTCTCCCCATAAGAACGCGCAGTTGATCGACTGTAGCTTATACGCTATACTGGCAAGTGCAGAATGGAGCCGCAGCCGCGTGAGCTGGAAATCTACGTCACCGCCGAGGGGAAGGCCCCGTATGCCGAATGGATTGAAGGCCTGCGGGACCTGAAGGCATGCGCGCAGATCGAGCGTCGCTTGGCTCGCGTCCGCTTAGGCCTGCTCGGTGATTGCCGGGCGCTCGGCGAGGCCCTGTACGAACTTCGGGTCGATGTCGGGCCCGGATAGCGTATCTATTTTGGGCAACTTGGCGAGAATATTATCTTGCTGCTTTGCGGAGGGCGTAAAGGCTCGCAGACTGGGGACATCAAGAAAGCGAAGAAGTATTGGGCGGACTACCACCAGAGGACGCGATGAACACTCTAACCAAGGAACATGGAACAGAGAGAGCGCGAGGAGCGAGGGCTAGCCGGCCGTATGGTCCATGGCTCAAACAACGGCTCGCCAGCAGTCCACAGCTCGCGAAGCTGTACCTCGATGCAGCCATGGAGGATGAGAATCCCCGAGTCTTCCTTCTGGCGCTCAAAGATGTCGCGGAGGCGTACGGTGGCATGGGGAAACTCGCCAAGCGGACAAGGCTCAATCGCGAGAACCTCTACCGCATGCTGTCCAAGCAAGGCAATCCAGAACTGCTCAGCCTCCACCGTGTGTTGAACGGCCTCGGATTCCGGCTCAAGGTCGAACCCATTCGGACTTTTCGTGTGAGCAAACGCGGGCGGAGCCAACTGCTCAGGGCGGGCCACACCGCAAAATCCAGACCGTGGTAGCTGTCCTAACTCAAGCGATGGTCAGGTCTGGCGGGCTTGGCTTCGCCATGCACCATCCGCCGAACCTTTTCGGTGGTGCCCCAGCTGAAAACCGTCTCGCCGCATTGCACACAGACAGTGGCAGGGATGTTTACGATCCCGACTCCACCAGCAATCCTACGGCCGCGGCTTGCGGATCGAACGCCGGTAGCACCACTCTGGCTCGTCGTAGGCGTGCAGGCGATCGTGCGACCCGTACTCGTCCCTCGATTCAACTCGGGACGACCCTGAGCCTGCCGAAGGGTCGCCAACCCTCCGTCCATGCCGACAACGCCCCAACCCGCACGAAGGTCGCGGCCAAGTGATCATATTCGGTCGGCTCCCAGGGACCGCGTGATGACTTCGTACCCGCGTGGGACGTTTGACCTCACGAGCCTCACGTCTGTATAATTTTGTCATACAGGGAGGTTCCATGAAGCGGCCACGAGTGCCCGTGACGGTCTCTGTGCCCTCCGACTTGGCTGTCCGATTTGAGAAACTCGCGAAGACCGAGGCGAAGAACAAGAGCCAACTCTTTCGCGACATGTTCGCCATCTACGAGCAGCGACGGCGGGAAGAGGAGTTCTTTACCCTCCAGCGATACGCCGCCCGGCAGGCCCGCAAGAAAGGCATCCTCACTGAAGCCGACGTTGACGCTCTTGTGTTCCGAGACCGTTGATCGTGAAGGTGGTCTTTGACACCAATATCTTCATCTCGGCTTTCGGCATCCCCGGCGGAACCGCGGAAGTCGCCTACCTCCATGCCGTCCGCGGAACATTCGAACTCGTCACGTCCGTCGCCATCCTGGCTGAAACGACGAACGTCCTCCAGTCCAAATTTGACTGGTCACAGGAGAAAGCCGCGCTGTTCCTTCAAACTGTCAGTCAGATCGCAACCGTTCTGAAGACCCAGCCGACCCTTCACGTCCTCCGGGACGATCCCGATAATAGAATCCTGGAATGCGCTTTGGCTGCCCAGGCCGATCTCGTGGTCACCGGTGATCGCCACATCCTCAAGCTGAAGAAGTTCCATGATACGGCGATCGTACGACTTGCCGACTTCCTCAGGATGTTCCCAGACGAACCGAGCGCCTCCTGACCGAACACACGCTTCACGCCTCACGGTTAACGGCTCCGGCTCAGGCTGGCGCACCTCGGCACTGGGCCTGCGTAACCAAAAGATTCAAAGGAACGGCGGGAATCGGAAGGGTATCGTGCCGTTGCCGGATTACTCTAGCGGCGGCTGGGGGCCGGGCCTCATGCCGGCGAGATCGGGATCTTCGCCCGTCGTGTCACGGGGGTGCAGCTTCTTCTCTTCTTCGCGCTGCGCCCGGCGCGCCTCTTTCTCCTGCCGCTTGGCCTTCTTGGCGCGTTCGCGGTCGCGTTTGGAAAGGGTGGGGCGGCTGGGTCGGGCCATCCGGGCCTCCTTGTGGCTTGAAAGACGAACGGCAGGGGAGCCATTCGGCCCCCCTGCCGTCGTGTGTCGGACTAGCGATTCAGCAGATGCTTACCAGCGTCCGCCGCGACCGCTCTTCGCGCTTCGCCCGCCGCCACCGGAGCGGGGCTCTTGCGGCCTCGCTTCATTGACGGTCAAGGTCCGGCCGCCCAACTGCGTGCCATTCAACGCGTTGATCGCGGCCTGCGCTTCCTCGGCACTGGCCATCTCGACGAAACCGAAGCCGCGCGATTGGCCCGTGAACTTGTCCGTGATCACACGGGCAGATTCCACGGTGCCGTGCGCGGAGAACAATTCGTTCAACTCCGGCTCGGACGTCGAATACGGTAAGCCACCGACATAGATCTTTGAACCCATGGGGTTCCTCCTTCTGGATGCGATATTGTCTTTGGTCGAGAACGAAACGACAGGAAGGAACGGGCCAAAGACGCTCAAAACGCGGCGGCTTGGGTCTGGCTTCCGATCAGATTCTCTGGCAAAACAACATCCGGTTTATCCGGCCTTACTCTTCGGCGCCTCCTCACGAGGCCAGAAACGCGAGAAAGCGTGAGGCCACCATACCACGCAAGCGGCTGAAAAGCAAGCCTCGTAGAGGGACTGGACCTTCGCGCGCAAGTTCATGGGTTTTTCCTCGAAGGTGGGCCTGGGTGGAGAACACGCTCGAGGGGGTGGTGAGCCGCCTGGGACTCGAACCCAGGGCCCTCGCCTTAAAAGGGCGATGCTCTACC
>CAYZKG010000165.1:3421-4591 GCA_964478915.1 uncultured Nitrospira sp. | reverse complement strand
AAGCAGATCGTCAATTTCTACGAGACCGCGGTGGCGCAGCCGCTCGTGCCCGGCACGGTGCTGTTGTTCACCGACGAGACCCTTCGGTTCCAGCGGACCGGGGAATCGGAGGTCACGGGATATCTCAGCGAGCCCAAGGGCAAATATCTGATCATCGATGGGCAGCACCGGATCGCCGGGCTCCATTTCTTCCGGGAGCGGCACGAGCAGGAGATCGATCGGATCGAGGTGCCGTGCGTCGTGTTCGACGGCCGGAGCGCCGACTTTGCCACCGAGATGTTCGTGATCATCAACTCCACCCACACGCGCATCAATCGCTCGCATCTCGTCGATCTTTACGAGAAGGTGTCCTGGGAGAGCCCCGAAAAGAAGTTCGCCGCCAAGGTCGTGTCGCTCCTGTACGGTCAGGACGATTCCCCCCTTCAGTACAAGATCAACCGTCTGGGCGGCCGCAGCCGGCAGGAGAAATGGATCCTGCAATCGGAGATCTTCAATGAGCTGCACAAGATGGTGGCGGAGCACTCCCGCTGGTTCGACTCGCACCTCGGCATGAAGCCGGAGAAGTTCTACTCGCTGGTACGGGACTACCTGAAGGCGGTGAAAGAGGTCATGGTGGAGGTCTGGGGCAACAACGAGCGGTACGTCTTTACCCGGGACGTGACGCTCAAGGCCCTCATCCGGGTCCTGAACGATCTGATTCCGGATCGCAAGCTGATCGGCGAGTGGGAGCAGGAACGCTCCCCCAAGACCTTCGTGAACACGCTCAAGCCCTGGGCCGGGCTAGCCAAGGAGTTCAGGGCGGAGGGCTTCTACGAGCGATTCCCGGCGAAGGGACAGCTCGAGCGGGTCCGCCGGATCCATACCCGCCTGCTGGACGCGATATTGGGGTAAAGGCGTGCGCCATCGGATCCTTCTGATATTCGGGGCTCTGTGGATCGGGGCTGTGTTGGTCCACCCGTCGCTTGCGGAGACGGTAGGGGAACCGGAGCTGAAGATCTGGTCGGACCCGACCGGCGGCGTGCGGGTGATGGCGAGCTTGCGGATTCCGGCGGCGCCTCAGGTCGTGCAGGCGGTGCTGACGGACTATGAGAGCTGGCCGGCTCTCTTCAGCAACGGCATGCGCCTGGCTCATCTGGAGCGCACCAACGGGCGGATCGTCACCGACCTGTA
>CAYZKG010000165.1:0-3321 GCA_964478915.1 uncultured Nitrospira sp. | reverse complement strand
AGCCACTTTCAAATTCTTCGCGACCGGGCGGTGGAGCGCTCCCGTGCTCACTGACGCGGAAACGTAAACTCCGCCATCTCGGCCCGGTCCAGTCCCTGCTTCGTCAGCCCGCCGATGTCCAACGCCGCTTCGATCTTCCTGATGGTGTCCAGGTCGGCCCTCGTGCTGGGATGCGGCGGCACGAACAGCCGGCAGCAGTCCTGATCCGGCTCGATCGACGTCTGGAACGTGCCGATGCGCTGGGCCTCCTCGGTGATCTCGATCTTGTCCATGCCGATCAAGGGCCTGAGCACCGGGAGGCGGGCGGCTTCTTCGACAACCGAGAGGTTTTCAGGCGTTTGAGAGGCCACCTGCCCCAGGCTGTCTCCGGTGACCAACGCCCAGCACCCTTCCTTGCGGGCCAACTCTTCGGCGATCCGCAGCATCATCCGGCGATACAGCACCACGCGGTACGGCGCCGGTGCGAGGAGCACGATGTGGCGTTGGATCTCGCCGAACGCCACCGAGTACAAGCGGGAATACGACTGGTGAGGTGTCAGATGCTCCACGATCTCCCGGACTTTCTCCTCCGAAGCCCGGCTGACGAACGGCCGCCCATGAAAGTGGATGAACACCGCCCGGCATCCGCGCTTCATCATGCGGTAGGCGGCGACGGGCGAGTCGATCCCCCCTGAGATCAGCGAGGCCACTTTCCCGCTGATCCCGACGGGAAGCCCGCCAGGACCCGGTTCTCGCTGGACCGAATAAAACGCGTCCCGCTCCAACACTTCCACGCGAATCGTCAGGTCCGGATCGTCCAGGCTCACGCGTTTCCCCGTCAGGGCGCAGACATGGGCGCCCAGTTCTCGGTTGACCTCGACCGAGGTCAGGGGAAACCGCTTGTCAGCCCGCTTGGTCGACACCCGAAACGTCTTGAACTCGAGACCGGCGACGGCGGTCCCCACGGCCTCTTTCAGCGTGTCCAGGTTGCGGGGGACGGAGTAGGCGAGGGAGAAGTTCGCAACGCCGAAGACCCGGGCGAGACGGGATTTAATGGTATCCCATCCCGATTCTTCCGGCAGGTCGATGCGAATGCGACCGGTCAGCGGCACGATTTGCACACCGGTAAGGTCCTTGAGCATCGATCTTAGATTTCGAACCAGCCGCTGCTCGAAGAATGGCCGGTTCCTGCCCTTCAGGGCCAGCTCGTGGTAGTGAACAATCACGCATCTCATAGGAAAATGGCACATCGCCCAGTGCCCATTGCCCCTAGCCTTAAGCTTCGAGGAAGCGTTCGGCATCCATCGCAGCCATGCAGCCGGAGCCTGCGGCTGTGATGGCCTGCCGGTATCGCGGGTCCTGGACATCGCCGGCAGCAAAGATTCCGGGGACGCTCGTGGCCGTGCCGTTGTGGGTGACGATGTACCCCCGCTGGTCCAGCTCCAGGTGTCCGGCGAACAGGCTGGTGTTCGGGCTGTGGCCGATCGCCACGAACAGGCCCGCGCACGGGACCACCGACCCGGCGCCAGTGACGACATTGCGCAGCCGGACTCCCGTCACGACCGTGTCGCCCAGAATCTCTTCCACCACCGAGTTCCAAATGAAGGCAATCTTCTCGTTTCTGAAAGCCCGGTCTTGCATGATCTTGGAGGCCCGGAGCTTATCGCGACGGTGCACGACCGTCACCTTGGTGGCGAACTTGGTCAAGAAGAGGGCCTCCTCCATGGCGCTGTCACCGCCCCCGACCAGCACCAGTTCTTTCCCACGATAGAAGTAGCCGTCACAGGTGGCGCAGGTCGAGACCCCGTGCCCGAGGAGCCGCGACTCGGAAGGAAGCCCCAGCTGATTCGCCGACGCCCCCGATGCGATGATCAGAGTCTTGGTCTGGATCGTGGCCTCGTCTTCAACCGTGACTCGAAACGGTCTGCGGGCAAGATCCACCTTGGTCACGTCGCCCTGAAGGAAGGTAGTGCCGAACCGCTCGGCCTGAGCTCTGGTTTCCTTGATGAACTGGGGGCCCAGCACGCCGGCGGGAAAGCCGGGATAGTTCTCGACGTCGGTCGTGAGCATCAATTGGCCGCCGGCCTGCAGGCCCTCGATCAAGAGAGGGGCAAGATTGGCGCGGGCAGCATAGATCGCGGCGGTCAGGCCGGCCGGGCCTGAGCCGATGATTACAACGTTACGGACGTCGTTCGACATGAGCTGGCGGTCCTCCTCGATTCCGCCGGTCAAGCCGGGGCTCGTTTATAGGTAGCTCGGCTGGAGCGCCGGGTCAAGCGCCCGGCACTGAGCTGGGCGTGATGCTGCAGGTCCCGGTAGATTTCGCGCACGGCGGTGCGAAGCTCGCTGACCGGCCGCATACCGTCCAGCACGTAATCGGCGTACCGTCGTTTTTCGGCGACCGGCATCTGACTGCGAATGCGCCGCATCGCCTCCGCCCGGCTGAGGCCGTCTCGGCGCTGCAAGCGGGCGATCTGTGTCTTGCGGTCTGCGGTGACCACGATGACCCGATCCATCCGCTCGTGCGCGCCCGCTTCGATCAGCAGCGCGGCGTCGTAGATCACGGCCGCACGGGGATGCTTGTGCGCGATCTCCCGAGTCAGGCGGGCTTGCTCCCGCGCGACCCGGGGATGGATGATGGCGTTGAGGATGCGCAGCTTGGCGGGATCGCGGAAGACGATACGGGCAAGAGCGGCCCGGTCCAAGCTCCGGTCAGGCCGGAGCACGCCGGCACCGTACTCGCGGACGATGTCCCGCCACGCCGGTTTCCCAGGCTCGACGACCTGCCTGGCCAGGACATCGGCGTCCAGCAAGATCGCGCCGCAGTCTTGAAACAGCCGCGCGACGGTGCTCTTGCCGGCCGCCAGGGCGCCGGTGAGTCCGGCCATGATCATGCCGCAGAATAGCATACGTCCTATATGAAGGCGAGAGGGGCTAGAGGCCAGGGTGGCACACCCGTTCCAGCGCCTCCGCGAGCCGCGCTGTCGATCAGGCCACCAACTCACCTGTTGAAATTTGTGGCAATCCGGCGTAGCCTTTTCCACGTAGGAAAGTAGAAGAGGTGGGTCATGCGATCCCATCCCTATAGGCTGGCGTGCTTCCTCCTCTGCTCCAGTCTGCCGCTGACCGCGCACGGGGCGGTCAAGGAATTCACGCAGCCGAATGCCTATGCCGTGGTCATCGGCATCAGCCAGTATCGCGAAGAGGTCATTCCCAGAGTCGCATATGCGGTCAAGGATGCCCAGGCCGTGGCCAAGCTCCTGGAGACTCAGGCCGGCATCCCGAAGACCCATATCAAATTGCTCACCGACGCCAAGGTCACCCTGAGCGATTTGCGGAACC
>CAYZKG010000164.1:3282-4646 GCA_964478915.1 uncultured Nitrospira sp. | reverse complement strand
CCGGCATCGTGTACCTGAAGGGCGCGGTCGAAAAAGTCCTCGGCCTGTGCGCGCAGGCGTTGGACGCGGAAGGCCGTCCCGCGCCGCTTGATCTCGCAACCGTGCGGGCGACGGCGTCAACGACGCGCCGGCGCTCAAGCAGGCCGACATCGGCGTGGCGATGGGGCGGGGCGGGACGGAGGTGGCGAAGGAGGCGGCCGACATGGTGCTGACCGACGACAATTTCGCCTCCATCGAAGCCGCCGTGGAAGAAGGGCGCTGCGTCCTCGACAACCTGACGAAGTTCATCGTCTGGACGCTCCCCACCAACATGGGCGAAGGGCTGGTCCTGTTGACCGCCATTGCGGTCGGGGCGGTGCTCCCGATCCTGCCGTTGCAGATCCTGTGGATCAACATGACGACCGCGGTCGCGCTCGGCCTGATGCTCGCGTTCGAGCCGAAGGAGCCGGGCATCATGCAGCGGCCCCCCCGAGATCCCCGCGAGCCGCTGCTGACCGGTGAGCTGGCGGTGCGGATCGTCCTGGTGTCCGCGCTGATGCTGGCCGGGGCCTACGGGATCTTTCTCTGGGAGCAGCAGCGGGAGGCGTCCGTCGAGGCGGCCCGGACGGCGGCGGTGAATGTGTTCGTGATGGTCGAATTGTTCTACCTCTTCAACTGCCGGTCCTTAACGCACTCCATGTTCCGAATCGGTCTCCTCAGCAATCGCTGGATCGCTTGGGGCGTGCTGACCATGATGGGCCTCCAACTGCTGCTGACGTATGCGCCGGTGATGAACCGGCTGTTTCACACCGTCCCGATCGACGGAGTCGCCTGGGTGCCGATCGTGACGGTCTCGGTCCTGATCTACGCAATCATCGGATTCGAGAAATGGCTCAGGCGGCAACTGAAGCGGAGGCTGGGCCGTGGGCTCAAAAAAGGCCCCTCTCCCCCAATGGGGGCAAGGAGAACATGAGGGTCATGCCTGAAAAGAATTTCGGATTAGGGGTAGAATACGCGCACCCATTGACCAAGGAGGTTCATCATGAAGCGAGCACGCAGGATTGTCGTTCTGGCGGTAGGAATTCTGTTAGCCGTGAGCCCGGCCGGTGTTGGGGCCAATGACAAAGACAAGGAGGCCGAGGGCAAGGACAAGGCGGCGATGGCGGCGGCGGCCAAGGTGACGATCGAGCAGGCCATCAAGACCGCGAGCGAGAAAACTCCCGGGAAGGTGATCGAAGCGGAGCTCGAAAAGAAGCACGGCAAGACGGTCTGGGAGGTCGAAGTGCTGACCGGCGACGGGAAGGTCGTGGAGGTGCACCTGGATGCCGAATCCGGCGCCGTCATCGATGTTGAAGAGAAGGGCGCCAAGAAGAAGGACAAGTCCA
>CAYZKG010000164.1:0-3182 GCA_964478915.1 uncultured Nitrospira sp. | reverse complement strand
ATCCGGATGGGGCTGGGCGTCATCCTGATCGCGATGGGGTACTTCTCGGACATTCCGGGCGGCTGGGCCGCCGTGGCCTATCTGGTTGGGGCCGTGGCGGTCGTCACCGCCGCGGCGGGATTTTGCCCGGCCTGGAAACTGTTGGGGATCAACACTTGCAGGAGGCCGTGAGCAATTTCGCTGTTTTTGTAGCTCTCGATAGCGGAGTTCTGGTACACTGCCGCGGCCCGATCGTCTCAACAGTCGCGAGAGGAGGGACCGCGTGGGGGGAGCGCTGAGGAAGGGAGAGGGACTGTGGCTGTTGAACAGACTGATTGCCGTCGTGCTGCTGGCCCTGACGGGCTGCGCCGGGGTGTCGAAGGGCTCGGCCTCGTCGGGCCCTGCGCCCGAAGATCAAGTGGAGGTGTTGCTGGCGACGCTTCACTCCGGCTCGCCCGATCAGGCGCCTGCCCCATCGCCACAAGCGTCGACCAATCCCGAAACTCCGCAGACGGTGCCGGTTGCGCAGGAGGTGGCTCAACCGGACAAAGATCCATTTGCGACCGCGCTTGAGGCGGAAGAGGAGGAATACGATCCCTGGGAACCGTTCAATGTGAAGGTGTTCGAATTCAACCGGAACCTGGACAAATACGTCCTGAAACCGGTGGCCAAGGTCTACAACCGCCTCGTGCCGGATGCGCTGCAGCGGGGCGTCAAGAACGCCTTCATCAATATCCGATTCGTGCCGCGCCTGTTCAACAATCTGTTTCAGGGGAAGATCAAAGGCGCGGGCCTGGAAGTCAGCCGGTTCCTGATCAACAGCACGGCCGGTGTCGCAGGCTTCATCGACGTTGCTCAGCGGCTGGGGCTTGAGACACCCCGAGAAGACTTCGGCCAGACGCTCGGCTTCTACGGGGTCAGCCCCGGCCCGTATCTGCTCATCCCGCTCCTTCCCCCCTATACGGTTCGGGACTTCGCAGGATTCGTGTTGGACCTGTTCCTGGATCCGTTGAACTTTTTCGTCTTCCCGATCATCGAGATCGACGGCGCGCCGCGCCTGATTACCAACCGCGATACCGCCATATTCGGCCAGCTCGGCACCCGCGTCGGCGAGGTCGTCAATGACCGGTCCTTGAATCTGGAGAAATTCCAAGGGGTCGAAGAGGCCACCCTGGATCTCTATGGTGCGGTCCGCAACGCCTACCTCCAGTCTCGGGCCAAGGCCATCAAGGAGTGAGCTGTGTTAGACTCTCTGCCATGAAGAGGCTGAGAGTCGGAGCCTCCCTTGGAGTCTTGCTGGGGCTTGCCGCCTCCGGCGCCTGGGGGCTGGAATTCACCGCCGAGCAGATCACCCGCATCAACGGCCATACCAAGAAGGCCAACATCTATTACCGGGACGACCGCTGGCGCCTGGAGCACCAGGACCTCGGACCGGTGAACGTCACGATCGTCCGGAAGGACAAGCAGGTGATGTGGCTGTTGCTGTCCCGGATGAAACACTTCAAGACCGTTCCGTACGATCCGGAGCAGGCGCCCAAGGTCACCGAGCATCTCGAGCATGAAATCGCGCGCGAAGAGATCGGCACCGAGATCCTGGACGGACATCCCACCACCCTGTACCAGGTCACGGTGCGGCGGGAGGGGAGCGACACGCCGGATGTCTATTATCAATGGCTGGCCACCGATATTCGGTTTCCCTTGAAGCTGGCCAGGAAGGATGGGCGATGGATCATGGAGTATCGTCATGTGAAGCTCCGCCCGGTGTCGGATTTCCTGTTTCAGCTGCCCATGAACTTTGCGCCGCTGGAAGACTTTGATCGGAACAAATCCGGGATGCCCGAGAAGAAAAATGAGCCGATGTAGAATGAACATCAAGCTGGTTGCCGGTCTCATTGCGGGGGCGATATGCCTCGCCGGGGTCGCGCGCGCGCTGGATGTGGCGGACATCACCCCGGAGTGGACGGCAGAAGGCAAGAAGCTGGCGGAGGAGCGGGCCAAGCTCCCGATGAAGGACGAGATGGTCCATGTGCCGGCCGGCTGGTTTCTGATGGGCAGCGCCAAGCAGGCGGACCGCAACGCGTACCCACCGGAGATGCCGCAGCGCAAAGTCTATCTGGACGCGTTCGAGATCGACAAGTATGAAGTCACGGCGTTGCAGTATCTGCGGTTCGTGCTGGCCACGAACCGCCCGCCCTTGGTGGACTGGCGGTACGACGGCGGGAATTTCCAGGACTCCATGGCCCATCATCCCGTGATGCACGTTTCCTGGTATGACGCCGACGCGTACTGCCGGTGGGCCGGCAAGCGCTTGCCCACCGAAGCCGAATGGGAGAAAGCGGCCCGTGGCGAAGACGGGCGCATCTATCCCTGGGGGAATCAGCCGGCGGGCTTGAGCCGAGCCAACTTCGGGAGGACCGGCTTGTCCGGTCCGGTCCGAGACCGGCCGGAGCGGCTGTTGCTCTACCCCCCGATCATCTCGGTGGACAAGTACGAGAATGCGGTCAGCCCCTACGGGGTCCATCAGATGGCCGGCAACGTGGCGGAGTGGGTGGCGGATTGGCACGACGCCAATTATTACAGGGTCGCGCCGGACCGGAATCCCAAAGGGCCGGCCCAGGGCACGCAGAAGGCGTTCCGGGGAGGCGGCTGGATCGACAGCACGCCGAGTGTCCGGGCAGCCCAGCGCAACGGCACGGACCCGAACACCAAGATGAACTGGCTGGGGTTCCGCTGCGCGAAGTAAAAAGGACTGAGGACTGAGTAACGAGGACTGAGCCCCTGACTGAGCCTCAGCCCTTAGCCCTCAGCACTGGCCCATGACCACTATCGTTGCGACAAAATATTGGCACCGGCTCGACGACGGGCGTATTCAGTGTGACCTGTGTCCGCGCTTCTGCAAGCTGCACGAAGGGCAGCGAGGGATGTGCTTCGTGCGGGCCTGTCAGGACGGCCAGGTCGTGCTGACCACCTATGGGCGCTCCAGCGGGTTTTGCGTCGATCCGATCGAGAAGAAGCCGCTGAATCATTTCCTGCCGGGAAGCGCGGTGCTGTCGTTCGGGACGGCCGGGTGCAATCTGGCCTGCAAGTTCTGCCAGAACTGGGACATCAGCAAGTCGCGGGAGGTGGATACCTTGGCGGATGAGGCTTCGCCGGAAGCGATCGCCAGGGCGGCGCAGGCTCTAGGATGCCGCAGTGTCGCGTTC
>CAYZKG010000163.1:0-4736 GCA_964478915.1 uncultured Nitrospira sp. | reverse complement strand
AGCTGCTCAACAATGCGGACTACGCCAAGCGGCTCGGCGAGAACGGCCGCGAACACGTGCGCCAGAACTTCCTCTTGACCCGCCACCTCCAGGACTATCTCCTGCTGTTGCTGACGCTGGGCTCCGCGGAGGACGTGGTGTACCTCAACGATGGCGTGTGACGACGCGGGGTCGGATGGGTTGTGACGCACTCATAGTCGTCTGGCCGTGGCGAGGCCGCTCATGCCGCTGTTGCGCAAGATCGTCTTCTATGTGTTCCTCCGGGCCTACCTCCTGGGGTGCCCCCCGTCCTCCTGTACGTCCTGGGCTATGGGGTTCAGCCCGGCGGCTCCCCAGGGCTGGTGAAGACCGGCCTCCTCTCCCTGGCGACGGTGCCGCCAGGGGCGTCGATCTACGTCGGAGGCAGGCGCTACCTCAAACGGACCCCGGCCGTGCTGGAGGGTCTCTACCCCGGCGAGTACCACGTGAAGGTGTTCCTCGGCCATCTACCCGAAGCTCATCGATCAGGTCCGCGGCGTCGGGGTGAGCGATCAGAAGCTGTACGTGCTGACGGGCGATCTCGCGCTGCGGCGCGTCGATCAGGACGGCCGGCGTCTCACGACGTTCCTTGATGATCCGAGGGCCCGCGCGGCGCTCTCGCGGACCCGCGGGCTGTTGCGCATCACCGTCCTCCCCGGAGGGCTCTTGGCGCTCTCAGGGGAGCGAGGCGAGTTGTGGGTGAGCCGCCGGGGGCCCCCAAGGTCCCGAAGATTACCGGTACCTGCCCAGCCGCCTTTTAGACCGGCGATCGCCCTTGGTCGCCCGAATGCTGCGCAACGCAGTCCTGTGCTGGTTCCCGCTCATTGGAGAGGGTGGCGGAGCAGCGATCTCGATCCCGAACACCTCCTCGAGATTCCCGTCCGAGAGCTTCTTGTGCTTGCCACCTTTCTTGCCCCTGGCGATGACGCTTCCCGCCTGCGCCGAGCCGACGAGTTCCTCGTGATTGACGCCGCGCAGCAGGAAGAGGAGTTCCGGCTTTTCGTCCAGTCGCGCGCCCACTCCGTACAGCACCCCCGCCACGTGCTTGCACATCTCGGCCCAGTCCGGGCAGGAGCAGTCCAATGCAATTTCCTTCGGCAACGGAAAGAGCCCTCTGTCGCGGTCGGTGACGACCTCCATGACACGATCAGAGAGCCTGCCGCGCAGAAGGTCTAGCAGGGAAGCGACTTTCCCTCCACAGCGATCCTTCATCGCTTTCCACCGGTCGCCCGGGAGCGTCTTCATCTTCACCTTGACCTCGTAGAGATGGGAGCCTATCACCTTGGCCTGGACCTCGCCCTTCTTGATATCGAGGTGGCAGACCAAGCCGTTGCGGACGTACGTCCGGCCGCGAGGCAGGCGGTTCTCGTAGTCGCTGAACTTCTCAAGGTGTTCGCACCAAGCCTTGCCCCAAAAGGTGCGCGCGATTTGCCGGCCCTCGATGCGGACCGGCGAGACTTCCACGCCCTTCTTGCGCAGCTTCTCCATTTGCAGGATCGCCTTGCGCCGCCGCTGCGCGACCGACACGTATGGACGCCATCCATATCCCCAAGCCATCCCAGTTCTCCTAGCGCGAGGTTGTTCTCCGCTGTGCCCGGCCTTACTCGTCGCCTACGACGGCGATTCGATGCACATCGAGCGCGACAAATTGAAGCAGTTCGTCGTCCTTCATCTCCGTCATCATCGCCTGCGCCCCGGTCTCCAGAAGGTCCTTGGCAAGCGCCGTCTTGTCGCGGATCATGGCGTCTATCTTCTCCTCGATCGTGCCCCGGCAGACGAACTTATGCACCATGACGTTTCTCTTCTGTCCGATGCGGAAGGCGCGGTCCGTGGCCTGGTTTTCCACCGCCGGGTTCCACCAGCGGTCGAAGTGCACGACATGCGAGGCCGCGGTGAGGTTGAGGCCCGTGCCACCGGCCTTCAGCGACAGGACGAAGAACGGCGGTCCGTCCTCGGCCTGGAAGGCATCCACCAGAGCCTTGCGTTTTTTCACCGGCACTCCGCCGTGCAGGACCACGCCGGGTCGGCCTAAGACGCCCGCCAGAGACTCCGCGAGCGGTCCGGTCATCTCGCGGAACTGGGTGAAGATGAGCGCCTTGTCCTGCCGCGAAGCGATCTCCTCCGCGATCTCCCGGAGCCGGCCGAACTTGCCGCTTTCGCCAGGGGCGTAGTCCCCGGTCCCGAGCCACTGGGCTGGGTGGTTGCATATCTGCTTGAAGCGCAAGAGGAAGGCAAGGATCGCGCCGCGCCGCTCAATTCCGTCTAGTCCGTCAAGCCGCCGCCGCAATTCCTCCACGGACTTCTCATAAAGCGCGGCTTGCTTGCGGGTGAGCGGACAGAAAGCCTGGACCTCGGTCTTATCCGGCAAGTCGGAGATCACGGTCGGGTCCGTTTTGAGGCGGCGCAGGATGTATGGCCGCGCCAGGGTCCGAAGCGGAGCGTAGGCATCCGTCTCCCGATCCTCCAGGGCCCGGGTAAAAGCGTCGAACTCCTTGAGGGAGCCGAGGAGCCCCGGACAGAGGAAGTCAAAAAGCGACCAGAGGTCGGAAAGCCGGTTCTCGATCGGCGTTCCGGTCAGGGCCACGCGCGCGTCGGCGCGAAGGTCCTTGACCGCCCGGGTCTGCCGTGTCGAGGGATTCTTGATCGCCTGGGCCTCATCGAGCACCACCAGCAGCCAGGACACGTCCTTGAGCCAGGGATGGCGCAGGAGCATGCCGTAGGAGGTGAACACGGCGTCCACGCCCGCGAGCGCCTTGGCCGGTGCCCGGGAGATCGCCGCGATCTCGCCTGCTTTCATCTCGGCGGGATGGATGAACTTCGCGGAAAGCGTTGGCGCGAAGCGCGCGAGCTCGGTCCTCCAGTTCGCCAGGAGCGACGCCGGCAGCACGATGATCGAGGGACGCGCCTGCGCGGACTTTCTATTGGCCTCGCGCTTGAGGATGAGTAGAAGCGCCAGGACTTGGACGGTCTTCCCCAAGCCCATGTCGTCCGAGAGGCATGCGCCCAAGCCCAGGCGCGCCAGGAAGCGCAGCCACCCCACGCCTGTCCGCTGGTACGGCCGCAGTTCCGCCTTAAGGTCGCCGTCAAGTGCCTTATCGTCAAGAGCCTGTGGATCGCGGAGTTCCCGCAGTATGCCGGCCATGGTTTCGCCGGCCTGGATAAAGGCCCATTGCCGCTCTGTGCCCCTGTCATCGGTCCTCGCCATGTCCATGGGCGCGCCGGCCAGAAGTCGCATGGCCTCCAGGAATGTGATTCCTTCCTCTTGCGTGGTCTTGCGCACCTTCGCCCAATGCGCCATGGCCTGCGCCAGCTTTTCGCGGTCCACCTCGACCCAGCGGCCCTTGAGCAGGACGAGTCCCGACTCGGCCTGCAGCAAGCGCCGCCACTCCGCGTCCGAGAGGACCTCGCCGTCCAGCGCGGCCTCGACCTTAAAGTCGAGCATGGCCTGAGCGCCGAACCCGCCTGCGACCTGGTCGCCCACGGTCACCCGCACGGCCGGGCGGGACCGTTTCTTCCACCAGTCGGGGACGCGCAAGAGCAGACCGCTCTCTTCGAGGACCGGCGCGTCCTGGAGGAAGCGATAGGCGTCGGCCGCGGTCCAAGCGAGCGGATGGAAGACCTCGCCCGAGTCCACCAGCTCGCGGGCGAGCGCGCTTTTCTCGGCCGCGCGTTGTACCGGCGTCAGGAGCTTCTCCAGCCCCGCCTTGCTCTTCGCGTCGGCGTATTCCTCGAGCGCTCTTGATAGGGGTTGGTACTGGACCTTGCCTTGGCTGGATACGCGCGGCGCGTAGGTGGCTAGGAAAGCGAACGGTCGCGCAGGATCGCGCTTGTTTTCGGCCAAGTGGAAGCAGACGCGGCCGACGCGATACCAGAGCGAGGCTCGATTCTGGAGCCAGGCGGAGAGCCCGCCTTTGTTTGCAGCCACCTCGCCGCACACGTGGCGGTCCAGATCCGTCCATAAGGCCATCATCACGCCAGCGTTGAGGTATTCGGAACCATGCATGGGCGGCGCGGACTGCGAGAGCCGCTCGAGTTCCGGAGCCTCAGGCGGGGGGACGGGACCTATTCCCTCACCCACAGTTTCGGGGACACGGCATAGTGCCGTGAGGAAGCAGCCGGCGAACTCCCTCCAGTACGAAAATGCGGCCGGGAGCGCGGTCTGCGGCTCGCCCGTCGCGAGGTGCAGGAAGCCCTCGGCGGAGCTTTTCTCGAAGGCGGCCGTGATCCGCCGGGCCGTCGCATCCGGCAGCGGCCAACGGCCGGGCACACCGGCTTTCACGGACTCGATGCGAAGATGGCCCGCGGGAGTTAGGACGAGTTCAGGGACGGTCTTGACCGCGGTTGATCCTGTCATGCCCCGGGGATTATCATCTATGGAAAAGCGGAAGAGGGCACCATCTCCATCGAAACTGAAAGGCGCTCCCTGGGTGACCGTCTCTCATTATTCTTGATCAACTGCTGGTCCAACTCGAGGAGTCGTTTCAGGAGATAGGGTTGCGGGTCGCGCTTGCCGTTCTCCCAGGAGTTGACCGTGGCGAAGGTGATTCCTATCGTAAGTTATATAGAGGCCAGCGTCAAATCGACGATGGCTGGCGGATGCCCAGCGGCTGGAAACGCCCCAGGAGTGGGCCGCGCGAATCGCCGCCGACTATCGCCTCGGGCAACTGACCATCTCCAGGCAACTGGGGAAGGCGCCGGTGGCGTTTGCCTATCCCGAA
>CAYZKG010000162.1:0-4766 GCA_964478915.1 uncultured Nitrospira sp. | reverse complement strand
AATCTTCTTGCAAAGAGCGAGGATACCCGACGCCGCAAACCACGGTCAAGAGGGCCGGCGGATCGAAATGCCTCAAGAGTAGTTTGAGCCCCGGCGTTCAGGTATAATAGGAGCCTCGACGCAAGGAGGCGGCGGTGCCACTCTACGAATATCGTTGTGAAGGCTGCGAGACCCAATTCGAGGTCGTCCAGCCGATCAGCGCCAAACCGGAAGACACGGTGTGTCCTCAGTGCCATGCGAAGAAGGCGACACGCCTCCTGTCATCGTTCGCGTCCCGGATCGTCGGCGATCACAAGCCAGGCTTTGCGGAGATGAAAGCCTACAATATGCTGAATGAGCGCATGAGCAAATTCGCCAAGCTGCCGCCGGTCATCGGGAAGCGATCCAATCCGACGCCGAACATCACCCAACCCCCCGGCTCCAAAGCGGGAGAGGGCGGCTCCAAGAAAGAGGGCTGAGCCCTTATCGGTTCCCCTCCCGCTCCGTGGCACTCCTTGACTTTGCGGCTTTCCCTGGTAAATCATAGCCAACCGAGAGTTTGACCGACCTCCGGTAGACCCCGCGAGAGACTTCGTTCCTCTCTCGTTGCAGAGCCGTGGCTCCCTACGCGCGTCGGACAGGAGACGGCATGATCGCCAGCATCGTGATGATCCTGGGCCTGTTGCTTTCTGCCTACTTGGCATCCAGCCAAGCGGCCGAGCCCCAGGTGACCGGTTCGGTCGTGATCGCCGGAAACGGTCCGGAACTGCGGATGGCGGAGCGCCTTGCCCGAGCCTTCGAGAAGGTGCACCGAGGTACCTTTGTGGACGTCGTATGGGACGAAAATTCAAAGCCGATCGAGATGGTGAAGAACGGCCAGGCTCACATCGCAGTTACGGGGAGGGAGGAGCCGGATCTCAAAGCGACACCCGTGGGGTGGGACGGCATCGCCGTCATGGTCAACCTCTCTAACCACACCAAAGAGGTCACCACAAAACAGGTGGCCGACATCTTCTCCGGCAAGGTGAAGATGTGGTCGGAGTTGGGAGGTCCGGAGACGCGGATCCTCATTATCGACCGTCCGCAAAACCGCAACATCCGCCACGCCTTCGAGCGGTACCTGGGGATCGAAGGCAAGATTCCTGACGGGGCGAAGGTCATCGGGCCTGACGACAAGGCGATCAAGACGGTGGTGGGAACCTTGCCGCCTCTCTCAGCGGTCACGTACATCTCGCTGGGCCCTGCTCTTGACGCCGTCAGCACAGGTGTGGCCGTTCGTCTGCTCCCGATCGACAAGGCAGAGCCGGAAGAACCCACGATCAAGGATGGTCGGTACAAGCTGCGCCGTGCGGTGCTCTTCCTGACCAAGAAGGAGACGACGCCGGTGGTGGATGCGTTCCTGGCCTTTACACTGTCGAAAGACGGGCAGAAGATCGTCGATGAAGAGGCCTACATTCCCTACACGCCGCTCGATCAGAAGAAATGACCACCAGAAGGAGGACAGTATGTCATCCCATGTATTCTTACGCGTCATCATGCTCAGGAGACTGATCGGCATCGCGGTGGTGGGTTTGACCGTGGCGTCTCTGCCGGTTCAGTCGGTATGGGGCCAGGGAGCGGCTCCGGAGGGCGCGGCGGCCGGTGCCCAGGAGAGCCAAGCGCCGAAGGCCAAGGCGGAGGAGGGCTCCAACGTGGAAGGGGCCGGGTACAGCCTGTTCGATGTTCCCTCCATCAAGGGGTTTGATGCCAACAAGGTCCAATCCGCTCCGATCTGCGATCCCGGCAGACGGCCGAAGGTCACGAAAGTGGATCCGGATGAGGTCAAGCCGGGCGACAAGGTCATCATCAAAGGCGAGAACTTCGGGCCCAAGGAATGCTTGCAGAACGTCACCTTCGGCTCGGATCCGGCCGGAAAGTTTACGCTGGTGGACGAGACCACCATTGAGGCGACGGTCCCCGGTAGCAAAGCGGGGATGAGCTTCGTTCGCGTCGTGACCGGCGGAGGGAGCGCTCAGTCCAAGCCCGTCCTCATCAAGCCGAACTAACCTGCTTCTTTACACGGTCTAGGTCATCCCGGACGGGCCGTTTTCTTCAAACGCCCCGTCCGCCCCGCACCTCGTTCTTCCACGCACTCAAACCGAGAGGCGTGGAAGCGAAGATCCTGCCATACCATTAGACCCATCTCGACAGGCGTCACGGCGGTGTGATACCGTACGCGAACCCTTTGAGGGCTCGTGGGCTTACCGACATGATATTTAAGAAGATTCTGGTCGCCAACCGCGGCGAGATCGCCATGCGGGTCATCCGGGCGTGTCGCGAGTTGAACATCGCTACGGCGGCGATCTACTCCGAGCAGGACTCGACCGGCATCTACGTCAAAAAGGCAGACGAAGCCTATCTGGTCGGGCCCGGGCCGGTCCAAGGGTTCCTCGACAGGCAGCAGATCGTCGAGCTGGCCCTGCGCATCGGGGCCGACGCGATCCATCCCGGCTACGGGTTTCTCGCGGAGAACGCCGAGTTTGCCCGGCTCTGTCAGGCGTCGGGGATTACCTTCATCGGCCCCTCGCCGGAGGCGATCCGGTTGCTGGGAAACAAGGTCAAGGCTCGCGAGCTGGCCGGCCGGGCGGGGATCCAGATCGTGCCCGGGACGGAAGGAAACGTAGCGGGACCGGAAGAGGCTCGGGCGTTCTGCAGCAAGGTCGGCTATCCGGTCATGATCAAGGCCAGCGCCGGAGGCGGAGGGCGCGGCCTGCGCGTGGTCCTATCCGATCAGGATCTGGAGGTCGGCCTTGAGGCTTCCGTCCGCGAGGCGCTTGGCGCGTTCGGTGACGGAGGGGTCTTTCTCGAAAAGTACCTCGATCGTCCCCACCACATCGAGTTTCAAATCCTGGGTGACCGGCACGGCAGCGTGATCCATCTCGGCGAGCGGGACTGCTCGATCCAGCGCCGGCATCAGAAACTCATCGAGATCGCGCCGTCCTTGGTGCTGACCCCTGAGTTGCGCCGAAGGATGGGTGAAGCGGCGATCGCCTTGGCGCGCGCCGTGAATTACGACAACGCCGGCACCGTCGAATTTCTCCTCGACCGGGAGGGTCGGTTCTACTTCATCGAGATGAATCCGCGCATCCAGGTCGAGCACACGGTGACGGAGCAGATCACGGCCGTGGACGTCGTGCGCTCGCAGATCTCCATTGCAGCCGGCCAGCCACTCGAATTCCGCCAGGAGGACGTGACGCTCCAGGGCCACGCCATCCAGTGCCGGATCAATGCCGAGGATCCGCGCAACAATTTCCGCCCGTCCACGGGGACGATCACGGCGTACCTCTCCCCCGGCGGGATCGGGGTCCGGATCGACGGCGCCGTGTACAAGGACTATACCGTGCCGCCCTATTACGATGGTCTGCTGGCCAAGCTCACGGTGCGAGGCCGCACGTGGGATGAGACCGTCAGCCGGATGCACCGCTCGCTGGAGGAATACGTGCTCCGAGGGGTCAAGACGACGATCCCGTTCCTGAAGCGCATCATGGAAGAGCCGGACTTCCGGGCCGGGCGATTCGACACCTCCTACCTGGCCATGCACCCGCACCTGTTCCAGTATGATGAAAACATCCAGCCGGAGGATCTGGCGGTGGCTATCTCCGCAGTGATCGCGGCGTACGAGGGACTATAAACACGTGAGGCGTGAGGCGTAAGGAGTAGGGGCAGGCGGTAAGGAGTGAGGGGTGAAGGGTAAGGGGTGAAGACTCCAAAAAAGAAGAAGACGCAGACGGGTCGAGGGACGAGGCCACAGCCGGTCCGCGCCGGGGAGACGAGCTTCCAGATCCAGGCGGCTCCCCGCAAGCGGCTGCAGATCACGGACGTGGTTCTACGCGACGGGCACCAGTCGCTGCTCGCCACCCGCATGCGGACCGAGGACATGTTGCCCATCGCCGAAAAATTGGATGCGGTGGGCTATTGGTCGCTGGAAGTATGGGGGGGCGCGACCTTCGACACCTGCCTGCGGTTCCTCAAGGAAGATCCCTGGGATCGTCTGCGCGCGCTCCGTGCCGCCATGCCGAACACCCGGCTCCAGATGCTCCTTCGGGGCCAGAATATCGTCGGCTACCGGCACTATCCCGACGACGTCCTGGATCGCTTCGTGGAGCGGGCCGCGGCCAACGGGATCGACGTGTTCCGGATCTTTGACGCGCTCAACGACATCCGCAATATGGAGCGTGCGATGCGGACCGTCAAAGCCTGCGGCAAGCACGTGCAGGCCGCGATCTGCTACACGACCAGCCCGGTCCATAGTTTAGACCGGTTCGTCCAGCAGGCCAAACAGCTCGAAGACCTCGGCACCGACACGCTCTGCATCAAGGATATGGCCGGCTTGCTGGCGCCGCTGGATGCCTACTATCTCGTCAAAAGGCTGAAAGCCACCGTCCGCGTCCCCGTTCAACTGCACACCCACTACACCTCGGGCATGGCCTCGATGTCGGCCCTGATGGCCGTGCTGGCCGGGCTCGATCTGCTCGATACGGCCATCTCGCCGCTTGCCGGCGGCACCTCGCACCCCCCCACGGAAACCCTCGTCGCGGCACTGCGGAACACGCCGTACGACACCGGGCTGGAGCTGACGCGGTTCGAGCCCATCGCCGAACATTTCCGAGCGGTCCGGAAGAGATATCATCAGTTCGAGAGCGATTTCACCGGCGTGGACGCCGAGATTCTCACCTCGCAGATCCCCGGCGGGATGCTGTCGAACCTGGCCGCGCAACTGGCCGAGCAGAACGCGTTGGACAAGATGC
>CAYZKG010000161.1:0-4771 GCA_964478915.1 uncultured Nitrospira sp. | reverse complement strand
GACACCGGGAGGCCCGCGGAAAGAGCTTCCAGCATCGTTGACGGCCGCCTTGAAGTTAGCCGCACTCATGGCGGCCGCTTGGAGGCCGTAGTTGAACGCCGCCGCGGCGACAGGCTCAGCGCCCGCGAGGAAGGAAAATCCCGCTACGATGAAGAGGACGACGGCCGCGAGCGCGAAATACCACCCAAATACCCAGTTCCAAAAACTGTAGCCGCTCGGGTCCACATACTTGACGGGATTGTTGCGCGCATAACTATAGCGGTTGAGGGTCTGGGGATCGCCGGGGGCTTGGACGATCGTGTCTGGCGAGATGAACCGCCCGAGTTTCGGATCGTAGTAGCGGGCGTGGTAGAAATAGAGGGAGGTGGAGGTGTCCAGCCGTTGCCCGGTGAACTTGTGGGCGACATCGACGCTCCCGGTGTTGACCGCGACGGAGCCGTAGGGCGTGTACTCGGCGAGCTCCACGAGGGCGCCGGTCGCATCGGTGAGGACGTTCGAGGAGCCCAAATGGTCCCCATGGTAGTAGCGCGTGGCGCCGGTGGAGTCGAGGGCGGCGCTCCGCTGGGACCCGGCACAGGATTGTCAAAGAGCGCGTCGCAGCAAAGGGGAACCGGTCGCTATGTCACGAAGACACGGCCTGTTGGATAGCGGTGATTTTCGCTTTGAGATCCGGCAGGTCCCGCTCGCCGATTTCCCAGATGCGGACGACATTGACGCCGAGGTAGTCATGGACGAGGACGTTGCGCAAGCCGACGATGCTTTTCCAGTCCACGGCCGGATGCGCGGCTTTCAGCGCGTCGGAGAGCTTCAGGACCGATTGGCCGAGCGTTTGCAGATTGCGCAGGACCCCGTCTTGGATGAGCGCCGAAGTCAGGAAGGCAGAGCGCCCGGCCTGCGTGTACTGCTCAATGCGCCCGATGCACTCCTGCACGTGTTGCAGGTAGAGGGCATCGTCCTTCATAGGGGAACAGCTTCATTGAGCACGGTGGCTCGCAGGGGGGCGTAGAGCCCCTCCGGTTCCACGACCTCGACGCGCCGTCCCAGCAAGGCTTCCAACTCGGCGACGAGGCCGCCGGGAAAAAATGGGCTGTGGTGCGGCCCGACCTCAATCAGGAAATCGACATCGCTGGCGGGGCCCGCATCCCCTCTCGCTACCGAGCCGAACACGCGAATGCGCTGCACGCCATGCCGGACCGCAATGCGACGGATGGCCTCCCGCTTGTCAGCGATGAGATCAAGACTCGCCATCATGGCATCCTCCCATGCACTGAGTGTAGCATGACCCAGCAGCGCCGTAAAGGTCGTGTCAATCGGTCAATGCGCGTGGCACAACAGGGTTCCTCGTTTCATCGCTTCGGAGGCGTGCAGCTCATCGGATCCGAAGCTCTGGACGCTGTCGTAGCTGTTGGCAGTCGGGTTCCCCGCTCTTCTGGTCAGTCGTGTTGGGGCGACTAACGCGTCGTAGATGTTGGCGGTCCCCCCCTGCTGCTGGACCCCCTTGAGGTGCTTGGCCGGCCAGTCGTCGTATTCGGTGGCAGTTTGGCGGTCGGCCCCGCGCATGGCTCATCTTGGAGCGACCAACTCGTCGTACCTGATGGCGGTTCCGCCTGGCTGCTGTCCCCATCCGGAGGGCTGAGGGGCCTTTGATCGGCAGGGAGTGGCTGAAGACGCGGGGCGCTGAGGGCGTCGGAGGGTGATTTGTCAGTCGGCACCCGGCTTAGGGCGTGGCGTTACGTGTCCCCGTGGTACCCGGAACTCATCTCAAAACCCTCTAGACGCGTCATGGACGACCTGATACCGTCTTGGTGTGGGAGCAGCGGCCGAGAGAGGAGCCGCGATGTATCGAGATCTGACGGACGCCCAATGGGCGGTCCTCCAACCGTTGTTGCCGGCGCCTCGGTCCATCGGGCGTCCTCGGGCGCCCGATCGCCGGACGTTCAACGGCATCTGTTACGTGCTCCGCACCGGCTGTCGCTGGCACGATCTGCCCGTGAAGTATGGCAGCCCCGCGACCTGCCATCGGCGCCTCAGCACGTGGATGCAGGATGGGACGTGGCTGCGGGTGTGGGCGGCCCTGCTCGTGATGCTCGACCGCCAGGACAAACTCCGGCTGGAAGCCACCATGCTCGATGCCAGCCCGGTCCCCGCGAAAAAAGGGGGGCCTGTGTTGGCACGGCGGGCAAGGTCCGTCTCGACGGGACGAAGCGCTCCTTGATCGTCGATGCCCAGGGCGTCCCGCTGGCGCTGACCCTCATGGCGGCCTCCCACCATGATCTGCGCGGCGCCGTCCCCACCCTCGATCGGCTGCAGATTGGCCGGCGCCACCGCCCGGGTTGCCTGATCGCGGACAAGGGCTATGACAGCCGCGCCTTCCGCGCCGTCCTCGCCCAGCGGCAAATCCGCGCGCATATTCCAGAGCGGGCGTTCTTCGGGCAGCGCCGGCGTCGAGGGCGTCCCTATCTGGTGGATCGCGCGCGGGTCGCCCAGCGCTGGGTCATCGAGCGCACGTTCGCGTGGCTCAATAATTCCTTCCGGCGCCTGCGGGTTCGTTACGAGCGGCTGCCGCATTGCTACGAAGCCTTGTGCGTCATCGGGTGCTCGTTAATCTGTTTGAATCGACTTTTGAGATGAGTTCCAGGTACCTTTTTTCCCAATCAAGTATCCTGTCCCCCGAATTCCCTGAGTGGATTCCCTCTTTTCCCGCATAGACGTCTGCCGAGTGTCAGAGCAGTTCAAACACGCCGACGACGTTGACCGACACCTCAAGCTGATCCGGAACCTCCGTCCTGACCTTGAAGCTCTTCTGAAGGCTGAAGCTCTTGGTGAGCGCTTGGCTTGCGAGCGCCTCTACGCCACGCAGTCCACCTTCCTGTAACACGGATTGGGGCAGCGCGGTATTGGCCACCAGAAACCGCGCCCCGCTGAGCTTAGCACCGGAACCCTCGGCGATCCCTTGGGCATTGGCCAGCGCGGCCGCACTAGCTTCCTTAAACAAGGCCGCCTTGAGTTCTTGTTCCTTGGCCGGGGTCAGGTACACCTCGATGCGCTCAAGCTCCAGCTTCTTATGGACCTGCACGCAGCGATCCACCGCCTCCGCGACCAGCGCATGGAGGTTGCCCGGTGGGATCGCTTCAAGCTCGACGCTGAGGGTGTGCTCCAGGCGTCTGCCGCTGCCTTCCGTGGCCAGCTTGCCTTGGCGGATGAGATTCCAGCCATACGCGAGGGAGAGCTTAGGACCCTGCAGCGAAGCCAGTTGTTGACGGATGTGCTCCCCGATCCCCTGCCGGACCTTGTCTGCTTCCAGGAAGGACCCCGATTCGGTCGTGAACGTGAAGGTCAGCCGCACGCCGTCGACGGGCACCGACCGCGACGTCTCGCCCTGCGCGTAGAGCAGCTTGGGGCTGTCTTTGGTGAGTGGTGCCTCATGCGCGAAGGCCGGCAGGGTGAGGGCATTTGTTGTTATGAGACTCGCTACTACTGTCCGCCAGACGCAGTTCATCTGATACCGCCTCCTGTGCGTTTACAAGTCTGCCTGCTCGCCTTGCGTGTGGGGGAGCACGCGTTCCGTACCTCTGGAGGCCAGGCCGATGATGATAGCAAGCTCAACCGCAGCCTTGTCTTCTCGCCGGCGCAGCTCTTCCTCACAATAGGCCAACACTTTGTGATGTTGGCGGGCGTTTGACTGCAGCGCCCACATGGCAGCGCCTTTGGTGGCCATATAGAACAGGTCTTCATCCGTCAACTGGAGCGCTTTCCGTATTTCAAGGGCGTCTTCCGGTTGTTTTCCGGCCGTACCTGCAGCCTGTAGGTAAGCCGAGAACAGGCAATCCAGATCTGAGGATGGCTCGATGGCTCCTGTTTCCGCGTCTACCAGGATTCCGATTCGTTGGAGACGCCCGAGGAGCCTTGTCTGTTGACGCTGGCCAGGGGTGGTCGCCAGCCACTCTTCTAAGGCGTGGCGGAATCGGTCATCCCAGCCCAGGACGTCGATAATTCTCACCACAGGCTCCCTGTCGCCTGTCACCTGAAACTCTATCCACAGAAAATCCAACTGATTGAAATCAACCACCTTCCTCACAAAGGCGCGTTTTCCGAGGAGCTCACGAGTCGTCACCAGTCGGATGACATCTTGAATCTTGGCAGAGGAGGTTTCGGAACTCCTTTGGAGGAACCTCTTCACGTCCTCGTCGTGGTGAATGCGAAAGACGCTCAATAGAAACGATTTGCCGGCGTCGTCTGTCTGCTCATACGCCTGTTGGTAGTCGCGGAGCAGCGAGGGGTTGATTTCCGCAAGCCGACCAAAGAAATAGGCCACCATTTCGATCATGTGACCATTGGTCTGCAGGTTGGTTCTGAATAAAGGGGAGTGCAAGAAATAGTCCAGAGCTTGCGGGGCTTTTGTTGGTTGCGGGTTCTGGTAGTAGTAGGTGAGAAACGTCTCAAATTCGTGGTCGGTGGTGATATCGGCTCTGAGCTCGCCAACGCCTGACGCAAGCCAGACGGAGATGGCGAGAAGGATCGGGACAGAGACGTTGCGCGGCTGCACGCCACTCATGCCTGCTGGCATCATAGCGAAACGTTGGGCTCCTGTCACTCCGAAGGCTGCGGCAAGGCGGCGCCGATCGTCGTAGCGGAGGGTCTGAGCGCCGTCGTAGATGATCGCAGTCGAGCAGGCGCTCCCCGGCCGGGGCGGTGATGACTGGCCGAAGGCGTCGTATTCGTATGCTGAGCACCTTCCAGATGTCCGGGAGCCCGCCAGCCAGGCGCGTGC
>CAYZKG010000160.1:0-4852 GCA_964478915.1 uncultured Nitrospira sp. | reverse complement strand
GTTCCCTTAGCGGTCGAATATCCTCAACGGTAAGGCCGGTAAGCAGGCTTCGCACGCCGCAAGAGATATCAAAACCCACGCCGCCCGCAGAAACCACGCCGCCGCTCTCGGCGTCAAAAGCGGCGACCCCGCCTATGGGGAATCCATAACCCCAGTGAGCATCGGGCATGGCATATGAGGCTCTGACGATGCCGGGCAAAGTAGCCACGTTGGTGACCTGCTCATAGACCTTCTGGTCCATGTCCCGGATCAGCTCCTCGGTAGCATAAAGGACCCCGGGCACTCGCATCTTGCCGAAGGGTTCAATCCACCATTCGTTTGCGGATCTTCGGCTCAGCTGCGCGGTATCCAAGTTTCCACCCCCTCTCCCAAGCAGTCATACATCCACGACACACTCGGCCACCCAGGCCCCGCTCTGGTCAAGCCCGACCCTTAGCCCGGTGCAGGTCGCGCCCTTCACCTCCACCGCAGGCTGGTGCCGGGCGACATCGATATCTTCTCCCCAGGCCTTCCCCTGGAGTTTTAAGCCATGGATCTTCACCTGGAAGCGGCTGAATAGCATTTTGCGCGTTGCGATCTCAAAGATTAGCGCGTTGAGCCAGTCCACGAATAAAAGTTCGTCGTCGGGGGCCTCACAAAACACCTCTACTCCCTGGTTTGGCTCAACTGAATCAAGATTCGTGATGACAGCCGTGAGAGCCGCCGCGGCTTGTTCAAATGCCTCTTCTTTTGAGGCACCGATGCCGCGTACTCCGATGTCAGCTTCATGCCCAAAGTGCTCCCAGCGGCCCCCCATAGCGCGATCGTCCCTGTGCCGGTTCAGGATGCCAAGCGGTGCTCCAACGGGTTTTTTTCTTATTCTCGCATCGCAGTCCCGGAAGCGCTCTCCCGAAGGATTTCTATCACGTCCTCATCTGAAACCTGGGGGAAATCCTCGAAGAACTGGCCCACCGCGTAGAAAAGCACGGGCACTTCCAGACAGACCACTTTGTCCGCTTCTACTGCTATCCGCCGGAGCGTCTGCGGGGACACCACTGCGGCAGCAGCGATGAGCTTGGCTGGCTGTCTGGCACGCACTGCTCGCAGTGCCGCAATCATCGTGGCTCCGGTAGCGATGCCGTTGTCTACAACAATCACGATCCGATCCGACGGGTCGATAGGCGGTCGGAAGGGGGTATAAAGGTTCCGGCGGAGGCGCAGAGTTTCCAGTTGGGATTCCTTTTCGGCCTTGATGTATTCATCGCTGATACCGAGGTCACGGGCATACTCGGAAACATACAACTGGCCGGTCTCGTCCACTGAGCCGATAGCTAGTTCGGGCTGGCCCGGCGCTCCCAGCTTGTGCACCAGCACCACATCCAGCTCGCCCCCCAGCGCATCAGCGATGATTTTAGCCATAGGCACTGCGCCTCGCGGGATGCCCAGCACCAATGGGTTTTTCCCCCGATATTTGGCGAGCTTCCTGGCAAGCAAACGCGCCGCTTGTTCCCGGTTTTGAAATCGCATGACTTCCTCCTCAGCTCCGTGCGAAAGGGAGCCCGGCGGTCTAAAGATGGTCGGCAGCAAGGATTATGCCACAGGAGAACGCAGAAAAGGTTCGATATTCAAGAGGCTTCTCCGCTGAGAGAGCCCTTCTATTCCCAACCTTGCGAATTTCACCTCCTTGTCCTTGGCGAGAATGAGAAGGCAGCTGCGTATTTTACATTTAAACAAAAGGAATTCGCAGACTTGTGCTGGAACACTCTGGCATATATCTTGCTCATTTTCGAGTTACGGAGAGATGGATCGGAGGGAAAGATGTATACAAAGATCTTGGTACCACTCGATGGATCGAAGCTGTCGGAGACTATTCTGCCTTATGCCCGCTTCCTCGCCGGGGTGGTTAAAGCCCGGGTAGAACTTTTGCATGCCGTTGACCCAGAGGTTATCTCGACCTTTGTCAGCCCCAAGTACGGGCGCTATATAGACGTCGTTGAGGCGGACATGAAGCAGCACAGCCTCGACTATTTGCAGCCCGTGGCATCTTCGTTTCCCGAGCCGTCGAGTGTCGACTGTTCTGCGGAGATAGGAAAGCCGGCGGAAGTGATCCTCAAAAAGGCATCGACTTCTGACGGCACCCTGATCGCCATGGCTACACACGGGCGGTCCGGGGTTCAGCGCTGGGTCCTAGGCAGCGTCGCCATCAAGGTTCTGCACATGAGCACGAACCATCTCCTCCTGGTTCGGCCGTCTGAGACGATTGAGGTCGGCGGGGTGGCCTCACTCAAGACAGCCGTGGTCCCCCTGGACGGCTCGCGCCTGGCGGAAAAGGTGCTGCCGTACGTGACCGCCCTGGCCAAACATGTAGGTTTGGACGTGGTCCTGCTGCGGGTCTATGCCCTTCCGGCGTCGGCTTATTTTGCCACCGAAGAATACACGCCTGACCTGCCGGACCTTACGGCAAAGATGAAAAGCGAGGCGAAGGATTATCTTGAAGGAAAGGTGCGCCAGTTGCAGGCCGAGGGGCTGGACCGGGTCTCGTCCGTGGTGTTGGAGGGCAATGCCGCGGGAGAGATTATTGACTTTGCACGACAGACTCCCGACAACCTGGTGGCTATGTGCACCCACGGGCGGTCCGGCATTGGGCGTTGGGTCCTAGGGAGCGTTACGGAGCGCGTGGTTTGCCACTCAGGCGATCCGGTACTGGTCATTCGGGCCAGGGTGTGATGAATTTTGTGTCCGCCTCCCCCGTGCTTTCGGAAAGCGCTCTGATGGTGCTGCGCGAGCGGTACCTGAGGAGAGACGAGAGTGGTCGGCTCATTGAGGACCCGGCCGGGATGCTTGAGCGGGTAGCGTCGGCGATCGCGGAACCGGCCCGGTTGTTCGGGGCGGACGCCGGGTTTTGGGAGGCGCGCTTTCTGGAGCGCCTCCAGAGGCTGGAGTTCCTGCCTAACTCCCCCACGCTTATGAATGCCGGCCTTTCAGGGGGACAGCTTGCCGCCTGCTTCGTGCTGCCGATCGAAGATGATCTGGATTCGATTTTCACCGCACTCGCCCGCATGGCTCGCATTCACCAGACGGGCGGAGGGACCGGCTTCTCCTTCAGCGCCTTGCGACCACGAGAAGACCGAGTGCGCTCGACCGGCGGCATTACTTCGGGGCCCCTCTCGTTCATGGATCTTTTTGACCATGTCACCGCCGTCATCCGGCAGGGAGGACGCCGGCGCGGAGCAAATATGGCAGTGCTTAGGATCGATCATCCGGATATCGAGGAGTTTATTGCTGCGAAGCGGACGCCAGGTCGCCTGGAAAACTTCAATCTCTCCGTGGGGGTCACAGAAGCCTTCTTTGCCGCGCTGGACAGCTCCGAGCCGTTTGCGCTGCGCAACCCACGCACCGGACGTGTGGTACGCACGATAGATCCGGTGAGGCTTTTCGACTCGATGATAGAATCGGCCTGGGCGACGGGAGACCCTGGACTTCTCTTTCTCGACGAGATCAACCGCCATAACCCTACGCCGGGCCTGGGTTCGATTGAGGCCAGCAATCCTTGCGGCGAGCAGCCGCTTCTGCCATACGAGTCTTGCACCTTGGGTTCGATTAACCTACCTGCCTTTGCGACTGCAAGCGGCGTCAATTGGGAGCGGCTCGGCAGCGCTATCCGCGATGCTGTCGTATTTTTGGACAATGTCATCGAAGCCAACTGCTACCCCTTTCCCGAGATCGAGACGGCCACCCGGCGAACGCGCAAGATCGGACTCGGGGTCATGGGCTTGGCCGAGTTGTTCGCTGAGATCGGTGTTCCCTATGATTCGGAAGAGGGTCTGGCCCTGGGAGCCCGAATCGCAAAGTTCCTGACGAGCGAAGCGCGGGCCGCCTCTGTTCTCCTCGGCGAGAGCCGGGGGTCCTTTCCCTCTTTCCAGGGGAGCGTCTGGCCCGCACAGGGCTTCACGGCGTTGCGTAACGCCGCCGTTACCTGCGTTGCGCCGACCGGCACCATCAGCCTGCTGGCGGGCTCCACGGGAGGCATCGAGCCGTTCTTCGCCCTGGCGCTCGCCCGCCGCGTGCTCGACGGCCGCCTCCTCACCGAGGTGAACCCGTTGATCGCGCGGGCCCTTGCGCCGCTGGGAGGGGTTGGCGCGGCCGCCATGGAGGCGATTCGCGGACACGGATCCGTTCGACGAATTTCTGAGCTGCCCGAGGGGCTTCGGCGCCGCTTTCCGATCGCACTGGAGATCGCCCCTGAGTTCCATGTGCGCATGCAGGCAGCCTTTCAAGCCCATATGGATGCGGGCGTCTCAAAGACCGTGAACCTCCCGCCCGAAATGCCCGTGTCCGCCGTCAAAGATGTGTTCATGCTCGCCCGCCGGCTCCGCCTGAAAGGCATCACCGTCTACCGCTACGGTTCGCGCCCGGGCCAAACGCTCTCGCTTGTCGATGAGAAAGCCCGCCACGATTGCAGAGAGTGCGCCGTGTGAGACCATGGCACTGCCGTCGCGGACCTTTTTCAATCTCTACAACCACGGCTTCATTCGCGTCGCTGTTGGAATCCCTGAGGTTCGCGTCGCAGATCCGGCGTTTAATGCCTCCCGGACCATCGAGCTGATGGAACAGGCAGAGCGGGAAAGAGCCCTCCTCGTGCTGTTCCCGGAACTAGGGCTCTCGGCCTACTCGTGCGAGGATCTCTTTCACCAGCAGGCGCTGCTGGACGGCTCGCTTCAAGCGCTGCGCAGCGCCCTGGAGGCGTCCGAGAAGTTGAACCTCATTGCTGTCGTAGGAACGCCGTTGCAGGTTGACCACCTGCTGTTCAATTGCGCTGTGGTTCTTCTTCGCGGAAGGATCCTGGGAATAGTCCCTAAGACATTCCTGCCTA
>CAYZKG010000159.1:0-4956 GCA_964478915.1 uncultured Nitrospira sp. | reverse complement strand
TGGGACATCACCAAGCTCCTGGGCCCGGCGAAGTGGACCTCCTACTCCCTCTACGTGATCCTCGACATCTTCAGTCGCTACGTGGTCGGCTGGATGGTCGCGCATCAGGAGAGCGCCGCCTTGGCGGAGCGGCTGATCGCGGCGACGTGCGAGAAGCAGGAGATCGTCCCCGGTCAGCTCACCGTCCACGCCGATCGGGGCGGGTCGATGACCTCCAAGCCGGTGGCCCTGCTGCTGGCCGATCTGGGCATCACCCGCACGCACAGCCGCCCCCACGTCTCCAACGACAACCCGTTCTCCGAGGCGCAGTTCAAGACGCTCAAGTACCGGCTCGACTTCCCCGACCGCTTCGGCAGCCTCGAGGCCGCCCGGGCCTTCTGCCAGCCCTTCTTCACCTGGTACAACACCGAGCACCGGCATGGCGGCATCGGGCTGCTCACGCCGGCCATGGTGCACTACGGCCATAGCGAGGTCGTCCGTGCCCGCCGCGCCGAGGTCCTGGCGGCCGCCTACGCCGCTCATCCCGAACGTTTCGTGCGCCAGCCGCCGGCGCCCCCGGGGCCGCCAACCGCCGTGTGGATCAACCCGCCGGCGCCCAGCGCAATGCTCCCAGCGCCGTCCGACGCTCGGGTGGTTCTCTCGGCGACCTCCACCATTGGCTCAGGATCGACGATCTCGAGGGGGGGCGCTATGTGGGTACCCCCTGCATCAAGCCGTCTCACGCCGCCAACCCGATCGGCAGCAGTCGAGATTCGACAGTAAATGCGCAACGCCGGTGTCTCACAATCGTTGACAACTTCCGGAGCGCCCATACAGGAGGTGAGCGATGAATCTGCGATTGATTCGTGCTGTGCTTTTAGTTCTTACGTTTGGGGTCTTCCTTTCGATGGCCTTCCCGGCTCCCGCCTATGAGGCTACGGTCGTCCGGGTCATTGACGGCGATACCATCTTACTGGACAACGGCGAACGGGTCCGTTACATCGGGATCAACACGCCCGAAATCCACCATCCTACCCGAGGGAAGGAACCTTACGGAGAGGCGGCCAAGGAGGCCAACCGGCGGTTCGTTGAGGGCAAAACCGTTCGGCTCGAGTTCGATGTCCAGCGGCGGGATAAGGATGGGCACCTACTCGCTTACGTTGACGTTGACGGCGAGCTGATCAACAGCGCCCTCGTGCGCGAAGGCTATGCCGAGGTTGCGACCTATCCCCCCAACGTTCGCCACCAGAATGAATTTTTGAAACTCCAGCGCGAGGCCCGAGAACAGCAGCGAGGCTTGTGGGGAGACGCCGAAGCCCGGAGGCATTACAAGCCCCGCGGGTCCGGCGTGGTCGGCCGCAAGAGTTTCAGCGTGTACTATCACCCGCAGGACCCGGACCTCGCGGGGATTCCAGAATCAGATCGCGTCTACTTCGAGAGTGTTGCGGAGGCCCAAAGCGCGGGTTATTCCGCCTCCATGGGCTACGGATACTACCGTAACCAGGAGATCAAGTTGTTGATGGGCCCTCCCGAAGAGCGCCCTGCGGAAGAACCAAAGGAAGCCAGCGTTGAGAGCAGCACTCCGGGGCGCGACTACTCCTCCCCAGGTCAGAGCACCAAGGGCGGCGGCGAGGTGAAGGTCAAGGGTTACTACCGCAAGGACGGGACTTACATTCGGCCCCACACCCGATCTGCGCCTAAACGGAAATAGAGGCCCTGGGAGCTGGGGGCGGGGTCCGTCACTCGTCGCGGGCGAGCGTTTCGATGAGCCGACCCGCGAAGATTGGCTCGCTGACTGACAAGTGCAAAGGCTTCTGGCGGCCGTCCTTGGTGATCGTGACCAGTTTGCTGTCGTAGTCCACCTCCACGTCGAGCACCTTGCCGTGCGGGATGCTCGTCGTCCCATCCCCCACGACCAGGAGCCGCTTGGAGGTCACATAGACGGTCCCCTCCTTGACCGGGGTCAGGCCCGCCTTTCGCTCCTCCAACAGCGCCCCGTGGGTTCGGTAGTGGCAGCGTTCCCCCTTTGAGAGGTTGATGCCCGCCTCGACCTCGGGGAGGCGGCCCTCCTCTACGTCCCTGGCGCGGCGAAACTCGTCAAGGGCCCGCAGCTCCTCGGCGATGTCTGACTCACGGATCCCGAGGCCCTCGCGCACCTTTCCCAGCGCCTCTTCCTCCTCGGGCGTGAGGCGGTGGTCAGCCAGCGTCGCCCAGACCAGCTCCTTAAACGCCTCCAGCCCCAGTCTTGCCCTGTCCTCATCGGATAGCTCTAGGGCATCGGCGACCTTGCCGAGCCAGCGCGGCGCCTCCGGGTCGGCCAACCGCTCGGACGCCCACTGGAAGACCGCAGCTTTGAACGCCCTCTCATGCGCCCCCTGAAGGTGCTCGCGGCGCAGCCCGGCGCTGGTGCGCGCCCTCTGGACGGAGCCGAGCAGGGACGTATCGGGCGTGGACGGGATGCCGGTCAGTAGTTCGAGGTACTCGGAGAGGTGCTTGGCGTACCTGGCCCGCCGCACGGCGAGGACCGCCCCGACGCCTGCCCACACGGCGCCAAGGATCGCCAGGCCTAGGGTCTCCGAGGCCATCCCGAGAACGAGGAGGACCAGTCCTGGTGCGAGCAGCCAGAAGAGCTTCGGCCGCGCCGGCTTGGCCGGTTCAGCCTGCGGTGGAACGGCTTCGGCTTCAGGAGGTGGAGCGGTGCCTCTGGCCCTGCGACTAGACCCGCCATATTCTCTGAAGTACAACCCGTGACGCCCACCCGCGACGTAAGTCCCTCTCGGCCCCGTGCCCAGGCGGAGCCCCGTGATCCCCGCGGAGACCCCCACTCCTCCCTTGGAGAGGTTGAACCGTAGTGGTCCTGCCCGTAACGCCTTGCGAATGAAGAACCCCATGGCGACCCCCCTCAGGGAGCGGCAATGTCCTGCCGTCCCACGCGCCGCTCGGCTTCCGCAAGCTGCCCCAGGAGCCGCTCTATCCGGTCGAGGCGGTCCGAGACCCGCTTCAGGTCTTCCGAGCCATCCTGGCCCACGAAGTACGCCGCGATAGAAGCGGCAAGCGTGGAGACCAACCCCACGCCGGCCAGCATCAAGGCGACCCCAATCATCCGGCCCACGAGCGTAGAGGGGACGATGTCCCCGTACCCCACGGTCGTGACGGTCACGGTCGCCCACCACAGCGCGGTGAAGATGCTGCCCCTCGTCGCGTCCGGCTCGACCACGGTCAGCACCGCCGACCCGCTGAACACGAAGAAGGCGGTCACCGACGCCACGTAGACGAACCCGCGCCGCCCGAATACCACCCGGAGGGCCACCAACCCACGGCCGGCTACCCCGAGAAGCCGCAGCAGTCGAAACAGCCGCGCCAGCCGAGTAAGCCGTACCACTGCGAAGAGGGCGGGTAGCGCCGGGAACGAGAGCACGACCACGGCGAGGTTGAACCAGTTGCGCCTCACGTAGGTCGGGCGATCTCCTGCCATGGCCAGCAGGCCTAGGTACTCGGCCAAGAAGACGGACCACACGAGCCAGTCCAGGACGAACACGGTGGGATCTGTTACGCCCTGCTCTTGGAGGACAATCAGGGGGATCGTGCCGAGGGCAGCGAGGACAACGCCTACTTCCAGCACCCGTTCGACTCTCTCGCGCATCTCTGGCCTCCTAGCGAGAGGGGGGGGCGTGGGTGACCGATCAGACGGATGCTCTAAGCATACTCCAACGGGGCTGAGCGGGGGAAGAAGCCTCGGGCGTAGGGGACCGTACCTGCTAGCGCCCTCGGCCTCAGCCGCCTCCACGACCCGCTTCCCGCGCTGGTAGGTGACGCCCGACATGCCCACCGCCTTCCCCGCCTCCACGATGGCCTAGTCCACAGCGTATCCCGACTCTCCTTAATACCTCCTCATGGTCTTGACCGGCCTGGATGGCCAACTTGCCCGGCAGACCCTCCCAAGCACGCATCCTACGCCCGTGGACGGCACACGAAAGCTCATCCAAGTGTCAGTGCGGGGCGAAAAAGATCTTGAATTCGACTGCGCTGTCTCGTCTCTCTTCTCGATACCGAGACCATCGCGCTGGGTCTTTCTCTCGGAGAGTCGAGGCTGCCTGATCGCTGCCGCTGCACTGCCACAACGGCTCCTCTCCTGGGGCGATTCGTCCAGGCTTCTGGAGAGCGCGTCTGAACATATCAAACTCGACCCCCAAGACCCGCAGCTTTGCGCGGTCCTGGCCCCTATAGTCAAATCGCTTTCCTAGGACTACTTCGCTTACCTTCATGGGCTCCCCGAGCCATTCTATGATGGCCTGCTCACTTGGAAGGCATATCATCGGGCCATATAGCATTATCGTAATGAGACGAAGCCTCGTGGGGTGTGTTGCCGGAGGGCCGTACCCCATCGCTACGTGCATGAAGACGTCATCGCCGATCTGATCCACAAAATAGCGCATGGATGGTTCGTATACTCCGGATATCTGGTCGGGATCGCCCCATTGGTGAAGCGGCCGATCCGGTGTCTGAAACGCGGATCGTGCTAGAAGCACAGTCTCTTTTATTTTCCGCCTGAGATCCTCGCTCACTTCGCGTGTCCCGATGTTCGGCTCGAGCGCACTACGCGGCTGGACCTTCCCAGCTTGTTGCGCCACGGCGGTGCCGTGGATGAACGTGGCACAGCCAGAGGCTAAGACTAAGATGATGGCAGTCAGCAAACCGTGTAACCGAACACCTCGGCCTGGGCCCGGAGGCCCTGGAGGGCCAAGGAGGTGCCGAGCCTGGTGTTGTGAAATGGACGGCAAAAGTCGGAGAATTTGGGTGAAGCTCGGGGACTCCTTCACGCTCCCGATTCCCCCGCTTCGGCGCGGATTTGCCTGAGAAATCGCTGGGCATCGTCAAGCATACTCGCGTTGTTGAAGAGGCAGTAGGCCGCCCCGGCCAGCCGGCAGATCCCGAGGAGCTCAGCCAGCTCGGCGTCGGTGTAGCGGTAGTGGTAGC
>CAYZKG010000158.1:0-5085 GCA_964478915.1 uncultured Nitrospira sp. | reverse complement strand
TGGAGATCACGCTTCGTGAGGGACTGAACCGGCAGGTGCGCCGCATGACCGCGGCCGTCGGCCATCCGACATTACGGCTTATCCGGATTGCCATCGGGCCGATTGTGCTGGGCGACCTCCCGCCCGGCCACTGGCGGGAGCTGACGACTGACGAGGTGGCATCCCTTAGACTCGCTGGCGAGTAACACGTCACGTCTCGAATTCTTGGAGAATGCGGCGTATCTGATCTCCCGAGATATCCCCTTGGTCGAGCTTGGAATAGATCGTCACAAGGACGATGTGGGTCCTAGACACCAGACGGTAGATGAGGCGATATCCTGAACTCTTGCCCTTTTGAATGTCGCTGTTTTGGAGCCGCGCCTTGAAAATGGTGTAACGCGTCCCTGAGACTTGATCTCCGAGAGTTTCTCCGGATTGTAAGCGTTCAATGACGGGTTGGACGTCTGATCGGATATGACGGTATTTCTTGCTCAGCGCCCGGAGGTTCCGCTTGAATTCTGGCGTGAACTCGATCCGGACCGGATCGGGAGGGTCACTTTCCGCCAATGCCATCCCATAATTCGGATAGTGGCTGCGTGTCGCCCTTGAGAGCCTCTTTTAGGCCTTGACGAAAACTGGCTCTGGCTGGCTTCAATCCAACACTCTCGCGGTACAGCCGGACAATCTGAAGAAGGTTCGGCAGATACTCTTTTGGGGTTCCTTTGATTTCACGAGCCAATTGTTTCTCGTAGAGGGATACTTTAGCGGCCATACGGTGCTGTCTCCTTGTGAACCGTCGTGATGAGCGCAATTCTAGCATATCTTCAGCATTCTCGCTCGCTAGATGTCCTCGAACAACTATCCTCGGAAAAACCGTCCCGAATTGTTCCGTGCAGATCCGGTTCCGCAAATCCGTGCCGACCGCCTGGCTGGAGATTACCCTGCGCGAGGGGCTGAACCGGCAGGTGCGGCGCATGACCGCTGCCGTGGGCCATCCGACCTTACGGCTGGTTCGGATTGCCATCGGACCGATCCGGCTGGGCGACCTTCCCCCCGGCCACTGGCGGGATTTGACAAAAGGCGAGATAGAGGAGATCTATCGGAGCGTTTCTGTCGGCTGATCCACGGCGGAAAACGGATGCGACCTGTTGCGTGACCGACGGCTTCATACTGAAATCTTTCCCTGGGGCAAGCTAGAAAAGAGGCCTGTCTGATTTGACTTTGTTCCGCGGCGGACATAACCTATGTGTAGTTCCTACACACGGAGGTATCATGGCAACGAACTTGGCGATCGACGACAAGTTGCTGGGGAAGGCGTTGCAGGTCGGTGGATTCCGAACGAAAAAAGAGACCGTGACCAAGGCGCTGGAAGAATTCATCGGGCGCAGAAAGCAGCGCAAGATTCTTCGCGCGCTTGGTTCGTTCCAGTTCAGGAAAGATTGGGACTACAAGGCCGACAGGCGCGGGCGTGAACGTAGTCGTTGATACGTCGGTGTGGTCTCTTGTTCTCAGGAGGCCACGCGTGGATGAGAGCCATCCGCTGGTGCGGGCATTCCGTGAGCGCGTCGAAGCTGGCGACGGAGTGTTCTTGATCGGGAATATCCTTCAAGAACTTCTCGACGGTTTGCGGAACAGAAAGGACTTTGAGCGCCTCAAGAAACTTCTTGAGCCCTTCCCGCTTCTCCCTTTGGAGCGAGAGACCTGTGTCCAGGCGGCCCGGCTACGGCAGCACTGCCGGTCGAAGGGCATTCAGGTGGGGCCGATTGATTGTCTGATCGCTTCGGCCTGCATCGAGCACGGATTTCCTCTGCTGACGAATGATCGTGATTTTGGGCACATCGCCAAGATGAGTAGAAAAGGTACCTGAGTAGAAAAGGTACCGGGAGTCTTTTCTGGCTAGTTACCCCTCCAGGCGGCTCGGCAGCAGAATGAATCGGCCGAGGCGGGAGGGCCGATAGACTTCGAAATCCCGCCGGTCGAGGTGGTACCGGTCGTCAGCGTGGATCAGAGCCACGAGCGGCCCGGCATCCACGAGCACCATGGTCACCGTCCTCGCTTTTCATGCAGAATACGGCGGAACCCCTGTCCCGTCTTGACCGAGAGATCCGGTGGCCCGCCTTTGACGCAGCCAATCAAGTCCTCGGCCGTGTCCCATGGATGCTGTGCCTTCTCCGATTCTTCCGCGTGGCGGGCCGGGGCGCCAATTGCCTCGCGAACCACGTCCGACTTGGTGCGGTTCTTTTGGCGGGCCAGACGTTTCAGCAGGATCTCTGTTCGCCGATCGACACGGACGCTCAAGGGCATCGGACTGCCTCCTGTCAGTGTAGGACACCACTGTACTACAAATCGAGTGGCCACTCAATTGCCTGGACCCTGATTGGGTGAGTGTTTGGCGGGCGTTTTCACCTCGAAATTATCTCTCAAAGGGTGGCCTGACTGCCCTTAACTGCGCGCGTTCACCGAGCACCGCCCATTTTGATAAAACTTCAGAACAATCTTGCGTGCGTGGTGCGCGAGCACAACGGGCAGTTAGGCCGCCCGCTCATACCTGCTGCACGTCGGCGATGATCCTATGTAACCCGCTCGCCCTGGCCGCACATGTGTTCTAGGCGCTTATCCTGTACCTCTTGGTCCAATGACTACGCTATGGAGACAGCCGCGTCAGTTTCCCACCCTTCGTCGTGTACTTGACGATTGAGACTCCCTTCCCGAGAAGTTTCTTTACCCGTTCGGCCGCCTCGCGCCGTTTGAACAGTGTGCCTCCGCTGGCATCGTTCATGGCGAACATATTGTCCGAGACGTTGTAGTACAGGATAAAACGTCGACTGCACTCGGAGACCAGCATGTACCGAACGGGATCTTGGGAATCGCGGAGGCGACGCTTCAGCTCTCTGATTTCCGCCGGCGAGAGGGGCTCTACCTCATCGCTGCGAGCCTGTTGCGTTGAATGTTTGCGAGTGCGTTTATCCATGTTCTTGCAGGACTGGCAAGAGATCCCGCTCACCTCTTTTCCTTCCGGCAATCGCTTGCCAGCGGCAGCGGCTGTCAGTCGAGGCGCAAACCCAAGGCGAACCGGAGCGCCCGCTCGACCTCGGCTATTTTGGGCGGCGGCAGTGTGCTGATTCGCTCCGTGAGCGCGGCCTTGGGGATCGTGGTGATGGTGTCCAAGTTGGCTACGCAGGGTTTGGGGAGCCCCTCATCGTTGCCCAACGGGACCTCCGTTGGAATCTGTCTGATGCGAGTCGTCACCGGTGCCACCGTGACCAGCTCGCGGACTGCATAGGCTTCGTTCCGCGAGAGCAGCACGACGGGGCGTTTCCCGGCAGGGGGTGGAAGTTCAGCCCACCAGACTTCTCCGCGCCGCATTACCATTCCACGGCGGCTAACATGCGGACGGCGGCAGCTTCTGCGGCCTTGATTTCCTGGCGGGTCTCCGGTCTTTTCCGGTACCCGGCTTCATATTCACGAATCAGGACTGATTGTTCCTGCTGGCTGAGCCAGTACCGTAGCGCGTCCTGAAGGACGGCGCTTCGACTTTTCCGGGTTTTCTTGCGGACTTGCTCGACGATCCGATAGAGATCATCGGGGAGCGTCATCGCCACCTTGACGGCTGCTTTCCGCATCAGCACTCCTCCGGCTGCGTGGTATGACAGCAGTATACTCGCCCGTCATACTTCTCGCAATCATGGAGAATAGCGGAGAACAGGAGATGAGGCCTAGATCTGTTCGACGTCGGCGATGATCGTGTGGTAGCCCGATGCGCCGGCCGGCATGGGGCGGACGAGCTCGGCGATCTGGAGCTGGCCTTTGTTATCGGTGGCACGCACCATGACTTGATGCTTACCCGGCTTCGGGGGGTGCCAGCGGTAATTCCAGATGACCCATGAATAAGGTGACAGCGTCGGCTCGAGCTCGGCTTCCTGCCAGGTTTTCCCCCGGTCAAAGCTCAGCTCGACCTTGGCGATGGTGTTGGGGCCGCCGAAGGCGATGCCGCGGAGAAGCTGTTCGGGACCGGCCAGGGCCTGATAGTGGCCGGGGCTGTCGACGCGGGAGAAGATCTTGATGGTGCCGTTGTCCGTCCAGCCCTTCCGCTGCCAGTACCCTTTGTAATCACCGTTGTACACCTCGATTTCGACGATCCATTTGACGTTCTTGATGCCGTAGAGCCCCGGGACGATCAGGCGGAGCGGGTAGCCGTGCTCCTTGGGCAGCTTCTCACCGTTCATGAGATAGGCCAGCATGACATCGTCCTGCATGGCGCGGGTGAACGGGATGCTGTCGTCATAGCCATCCGCGGCTTTGAAGACCACGTCGCGGGCGGTCTCTTCTTCGACACCGGCCTCCTTGAGCAGGGCTTTCAGGGAGATGCCCCGCCAAATGGCGTTCCCCAAGCTGTCCCCCCCAGGGAGTGTGTCGATGCATTCCAGGGTGACGATCTGATCGAAGGCGTCCCGGTTCAGGATGTCCCGCCAGCCCAGATTCATGGGCTTTTTGACCTCCCCGGTAATGTTCAGCCGCCACTGCTCGACGTTCAAATCCCGGGAGACGTTGAACGGCGAATCCATGTAGTTGACCACGTAGAATTTATCGTTGGGCGTGAAGTAGAGCGTCTCCCGTGGCGGGATGGCGAACATCCGGCCGAACATGCTGCCCACGGAGTCGCACCCGGGAAGACCGGCCAGGAGTCCCAGGCCGCCCATCTTGAGGCCCAGTTTGAGCAACGCTCGGCGGTTGAGCGTGGTGGGATCGTACATGCCACGATTATCTTCGATCGGCACTCAGGACCGCAAGCGACATGATGCAAGCAGGGTTTCAGCCCCTTGACTCCGGTGAAATTTCTGTTAATCTGAGGCCCTGCACCGGAGCCAGAGGGCCTAGCGCCCTTCTTGGAGCCGACCCGGTTCCGGTATCTTCCCAATCCGGGTTGACAGGTCTTCGAGCCGTGTAGTAAGGTATGCGGCTCCGGGGAAGCTGTTCTTTGACAACTGAATAGAGCGAGGTAAGGTGTATTGAAGTGGTGGCCCTTGGATCCAATTCCACAGAGAACCTATTGAGAGTTTGATCCTGGCTCAGAACGAACGCTGGCGGCGCGCCTAACACATGCAA
>CAYZKG010000157.1:0-5241 GCA_964478915.1 uncultured Nitrospira sp. | reverse complement strand
CTGGCGTCGCCGCTGATTTTCCTTCTCTTGCTGGCCAAGAAGCGCTGCCGGCGCGGCCTCCCCCAGCGTCTCGGATTTCTCCCGGAATCGCTGTGCCAGAGTAGCCGGCCGGTTCTCTGGGTCCATGCCGTTTCCATGGGAGAAGCGGTGGCGGTGGCGCCGCTGGTCAGGGGGTTGCACACGCTTTGCCCTGAGGAACGCATCATTGTCTCGACCGTCACGGAGACGGGGCGCGAGGCGGTGGAGAAGTACTTGGCCAATGTAGCCGAACACTGCTATGCGCCGCTGGACTTTCCATGGGTCGTGCGGCGGGTGGTCCGGATGCTCAACCCCCGTGCGTTCCTGTTCGTCGAGACCGAGATCTGGCCGAATCTTCTCCGGACGCTCCACACGCAAAGCATCCCGTCCGTGCTGGTCAACGGCCGGTTTTCATCGCGGTCGTTCCGCGGGTACCGCCTGATCAGGCCCTTGATCAGCCGGATCCTCGGCCCACTGAGTCTGTGCTTGATGCAGTCCGATCGGGATGCCCAGCGGGCGACCGCCTTAGGGGCTCGGCCGGACCGTGTCTTCCGCACCGGCAACATCAAATTCGATCAGCCGCCTGTCGAGCAGAGGGAAGAAGGCCCTTCGCGCTGGACGCTCGGATTGGCCGATCATGAGGAGTTGCTTGTAGCCGGCAGCACACATCCCGTCGAGGAAGAGGAACTGCTGGCCTGCTATCGGACCCTTCGGGCCGAATTCCCTACGCTGATGCTCTTGCTGGCGCCACGGCATATCGAGCGGGTGGGGCAGGTCGAGCACGTGGTCCGGGCCGCAGGGTTGAAGCCCGTCCGGCGCACCGCCTTGGATCAGAACGGCACTCGCGAGCGCGGTCCAGGACGGGTGATCATCTTGGACACCCGGGGAGAGCTGTCGCAGGTCTATCGCCATGCGGTCCTGTCGTTCGTCGGAGGCACGCTCGTCCCGGTAGGAGGCCATAACCTCTTGGAGCCGGCCTCGTGGGGCAAGCCGGTGTTTTATGGTCGGTATACCGACCACTGCGCCGAGATTGCCGACCAACTCAGCGAAGGTGGGGGCGGCATCCGGGTTCAGAACGGCATGCAGTTGGCCGTCGAAATGGCGAAATTGCTACGAGATCGCGAATTGCTCCGGGAGACCGGCCGGGCGGCATGCGAGGTGGTGAATCGCAATCGTGGAGCGCTGGAGCGGACCCTTGAATTGCTCGGGACCGTCCTGAGCAAGCCTTGAGCACCGGGATAATGATGCACGCGATTCCATGGCTTCGCGCGCCGCTGCTCGGCCTGGCCGGCCTCTATGGGTGGGCGGTCCGGGTCCGTGCCGCGTTGTATCAGCGGAGGTGGCTGCCCCAGCGGAGACTTCCGTGCCGCGTCGTCAGCGTGGGGAATCTGACCGTTGGCGGAACCGGCAAGACGCCGCTCGTCATCGCCTTGGCGACCATGCTCCGCAAGCGCGGCCAGCGCGTGGCGGTCCTGAGCCGAGGCTACCGCCGCCACAATCGCGCTCCGCAGCTTCTCGTGTCGGATGGCGGAGCGATCCGCACCGGGCCGGCGGAGGCAGGCGATGAGCCATACCTCATCGCTCAGCGATGCCCGGGCGTGGTGGTGGCGGTGGGCGCCGATCGGTTCCGGCTCGGTCAGTGGCTGCTGGATCGCTTTCCGCTGGATTGCCTGCTGCTGGACGACGGATTCCAGCACCTCGGGCTCTATCGCGATGTGGATCTGCTTCTGGTGGACGCCTCGGTACCCGGCGATCTCGAAGCTCTCGTGCCGGCAGGTCGGCTTCGGGAGCCGCTGGCAGCCGCAGCCCGGGCTACCGCCGTGCTTCTCACTCGGGCGGATGGTGCTTCAACCGTGAATCCTGTCCTGACCCGCCTCGCGTCAGCAACCGGCAAGATGACCAGCCCGATCCTGGTTGGCTTTCGGAGCGAGGCCCTGGTCAATCTCGTGACCGGAGCCGTTGAGCCGAGCGAAACCCTGGCCGGAAAGACGGCGGTCATTTTCAGCGGGATTGTCAATGCGTCCTCCTTCCGAGGCTTGCTGACCGCTCAGGGAGCCCGGGTGTCTGACGAATTCGTGTTTCCGGATCACCATGGCTACACAGCTCGGGATCTCGACCGCATCAGGAACAGAGCTGAGCGCTGCGGCGCGGAGCTGATCATCACCACCGAAAAGGATGCGGTGAAGGTTGCTCCGCTGGCTCGAAGCGGTGACCGGCTCTGGGCCTTACGGCTTCAGACCGACATTCTCGACGGGCGGGAACGACTGGAGCGCCTCCTCGGAATGATGAATGGTGAAGGTGATTGGGAGTATGTCTAGACCAGTCCGTCGAATTCTGGTTCGGGCTCCCAACTGGCTTGGGGACGCCGTGATGTGCACTCCCGCTCTTGCTCTTCTGCGGGAGCTGTGTCCGGCTGCCGAGGTGAGCGTGTTGGCCAGGCCAGTCATCGCGGAGTTGCTGAAAGGCCATCCGAGCATCGATCGGGTTCTGGTCTACGAGCATCGTAGCCGTCACGCCGGTCTCACGGGGAAGTGGGCTCTCGCCGCGACCATCCGCAGTCTGAATTTCGATCTCGCGGTGCTGTTCCAGAATGCCTTCGAAGCGGCGTTGCTGGCATTTCTGGGCGGAGTCCCGCGTCGGCTCGGCTATGCCACTGACGGACGGGGCTTCCTCCTCTCCGAGCCGGTGAAGGCGCCCGGCGGCGAAGCCAGTCACCAGATCGCGTACTACGCCAATCTGCTCCGTGGCCTCGGTTACAATGGGTCGCTGGGCCCGCCGCGGCTGTTTCTGGCTGAAGAGGAGGAGCGCGAGATGCATCGGCGATTGGCCGAGGCCGGTATCGATCAAACCGATCTGGTGGTCGGGATCAATCCGGGCTCCACGTATGGAGGGGCAAAGCGCTGGATGCCTGAGCGATTCGGAGCGGCCGTGGACCGCTTAGCGGGTCGGTATGGGACGACAAGACCGCTCCGCGCGGTCATTGTCGGGGCGCCCGGAGAGGAAGCGCTCGGCCGGATCGTGGCAGAGAGCATGCAGGCCAAGGCCATCCAATTGTCGGGTCACACCACGATCCGCCAACTGATGGCCGTGATCAAGCGGTGCAGTGTCTTTCTCACGAACGATACGGGGCCCATGCATATCGCGGCCGCCTTCGATGTTCCCGTTGTGGCGGTGTTCGGGCCGACCGACGCATCGACCACCGCCCCGTTCGGCGCGGGTCATCTCATCGTCCGTGAGCCGGTGGAGTGCTCTCCCTGTCTCCTCCGCGAGTG
This sequence comes from uncultured Nitrospira sp., assembly GCA_964478915.1. Lineage (GTDB taxonomy): Bacteria > Nitrospirota > Nitrospiria > Nitrospirales > Nitrospiraceae > CAYJUM01. The sequence continues at coordinate 1,951 of CAYZKG010000157.1, read as the reverse complement.
TCCGATCGACCACCGGTGCATGACCCGCGTGACGGTGGAGACCGTGTCCGAGGCGGCAGCGAAACAACTCGAAATGCTGAGCGATGAACGCAGAACGAAAGACACTCAGCACTCAGCACTCAGCATTCATCACTTCCCCAGGAGAGTGACCGTCTTTCTCGACCGTGACGGGACGATCAACAGGGACACCGGCTACGTCAAGGCGCCGGAAGAACTGGAACTGTTGCCGGGCGTCGTGGAGGCGGTCGCGCGGCTGAATCGCGCGGGGGTCCGCGTCGTGGTGGTCACGAATCAGTCGGGGATCGGCCGCGGCTTCTTGACGGCGACGGCCCTGGAGGCCATTCACCGCAAAATGCTGGCGTTGTTTCGAGCCGGCGGGGCCTGGCTCGATGCGATCTATTATTGCCCCCATCATCCCGACGACGGCTGTCGGTGTCGTAAGCCGGGAACCGGCATGATCGAGCGGGCGGTTCGAGATTTGGACCTTGATCTGTCGGCGGCCTACCTGGTCGGGGATCAAGCGCGTGACCTGGAGCTCGCCCGGAGGGTCGGGGCTCGTGGCGTCCTGATGGTGACGACTCCGGGCGACTACGCACCACCTCACGGTCCGGTGCCGCACTACGTGGCCGCGGCATTGGGCGGAGCGGTGGACTGGATTCTGGAGGATGCCGGTAGGGGTCGCAAGCCTCTTGCTAATATGTCCGGCGCGGAGCGCGGATGAGGTCCGCTCAAACAGCGAGTCAGGCATGACCAGGGTGGCGTGCGTCGGGGTCGGTATCTGGGGAAAGAACCACGTTCGGAATTTTTCCGCCCTCGGGGTGCTGCAGGCGGTCTGCGACTCGAACCCGGAAGCGCTGGAATCCTGCGCGCGGAGCTATCCCCAGGTTGCGGCATTCGACTCGTACGAACGGCTCTTGGCGGTTCCGACCATTGACGCAGTGGTCATTGCGACCCCGGCGGCCCGGCACGCGCCCATGACCCGGCAGGCTCTGGAAGCCGGCAAGGATGTGCTTGTGGAGAAGCCTCTGGCGCTTACCCTGTCGGAGGGACGGGAGCTCGTGTCGCTGGCCGAACGGACGTCGCGGATTCTGATGGTCGGTCACCTGCTCCAGTATCATCCGGGCGTGCAGGCCTTGAATGAGTTGATCGACAGAGGGGAGCTCGGCAAGATTCACTATCTCTACTCCACCAGGCTGAATCTCGGTAAATTTCGGCGAGAGGAGAACATCCTCTGGAGTTTTGCCCCTCATGACATCTCCACCATTCTGATGCTCGTCGGGCAAATGCCCTCGACGGTTCAGGCGAGCGGCGGAACCTACCTCCAGCAAGGCGTGCCCGATGTGACCATGACCTCGATGGGCTTCCCGAACGGTGTCCGGGCGCATGTGTTCGTCAGTTGGTTGCATCCGTTCAAAGAGCAGAAGCTGGTGGTCATTGGAGACCGGAAGATGGCGGTCATGGACGATTTAGCGAAGGAGAAATTGGTCCTCTACCGGCATCAGGTGAACTGGATCGAGCGCATGCCGGTCGCCCAACGGGCCGAGGCCGAGCCGGTCCCGCTCGAGTTGGAGGAGCCTTTGGCGGTGGAGTGCCGTCATTTTCTGGAGTGCGTGGAGCGCCGGAGCCGGCCGAAACCGGCGGCAGGATCGCAGTCTCTGGGACCTCTAAGGCGGGACGCGGGGAGGAAACATGGGTGCGCGTCCACGTTGGACGCGCACCCGTCGGACTAAGGGATCAAGGAAGCGAGGGACCGGCAATCGTCCTTGGCAAGAATCACGTGATCCAAAAGCGGGATCCCAAGGAGTTTGCCCGCTTCGGCTAGACGCCGGGTCACGGCGACGTCCTGCGCCGACGGCTCCGTCGATCCGCTAGGGTGAGTGTGCAGAACGAGGATCGCGGCCGCGGACGCGAGGATAGCGGGACGGAAGACTTCGCGCGGATGAACCAGAGA
>CAYZKG010000156.1:0-5274 GCA_964478915.1 uncultured Nitrospira sp. | reverse complement strand
ACCGGCCTCGTCTGCCATCTGACTCCCTCCCTCTGCTGGCTGTTTCCGGGGGGGGTAGTATAGGACGAACACCCAGAAACTTCCAGGGGCACCGGCCGCGGCGCGCCGGGCGGTCAGGTCACCGGATTGCGGCTCGTCCGGTACCGGGCGGCAAGAATTCCTGCGAGCAGCTTTCTGATTTCTTCCGCCAACAGCAAGCCGAGGGCGCCGAGGATCAATGGCCCCCACGCCCAGGGGGGAAGCGCCGCGGTGCCCAGCAAGACATTGCCCATCGGCGTGTAGATGATCGTGGCGAGCAGGATCAGTTCCACGGCGATACCCCACAGGATGAAGCGGTTGCTCAGGAACCCCAACCGGAAGACCGACACCCGCTCTGAGCGGCAGGCGAAGACGTTGGCCACCTGGGCCACGACGATGGTGGCGAACGTCACGGTGGTGGCCTGCTTGTAGAGCGGATTGGACCAGTCGAGCCCGGTGCCCCAGGTCCAGCCCTGGGCTAAAAGGAACCAGAAAAAGGCGCTCATCGCGATCGCGGCTTCAATCAGCCCGAGGAAGCCATAGGCCCGCAGCAGCAACGGAAGGCTCAGCAGTCGTTCGGATCGCGGCCGCGGCGGCGCCTCCATGACGCCGGGGTCCGGTCGTTCGGCCCCCAACGCCAACGCCGGCACCATATCCGTTCCGAGATCGACGGCCAGGATCTGGGGAACCGTCAGCGGCAGCGGGATGGCGAACAGGCCGTAGCCGAGGTACGGGACAATCTCGGGCATATTGCTCGCCAGCACGTAGGTGACGAATTTCCGGATGTTGGCGTAGACCGCGCGTCCTTCTTCGATCGCGTTCACGATATGAGCGAAATTATCGTCCAGCAGGATCATATCGGCCGTCTCTTTGGCCACATCGGTGCCTGCTACTCCCATGGCGATCCCAATGTCGGCTTTCTTCAAGGCCGGGGCATCATTGACACCGTCGCCGGTGACGGCGACCACTTCACCCATTTCCATGAGGGCCGAGACAATGCGGAGCTTGTGCCGTGGGGTCATGCGGGCGAAGACCGACACGCGGCGGTCCTGCGTCGAAGCGAGCAACCGCTTCAGCTCGTTGTCAGTCAATGCGTCGAGTTCCGCACCTTCCATGACATTGCGATCGGCCTCGTCACTGCCGGTGACGAGCCCGATCATCCGCCCGATCGCCAAGGCCGTCAGCGGATGATCGCCGGTGATCATGATCACCCGGATGCCGGCCTCCCGGCACCGTCCGATTGCATCGGGGACCTCACGGTGGGGAGGATCCATCAGTGCGACAAGACCCCAAAACGTGAGATCCCGTTCCACCGTCTCAGGGCTCAGATGCCGCGTGACTCCCGCTTCAATGGTCCGCGTGGCAAGGGCCAGCACACGGTAGGCCTGCCCGGCCAGCCGACGGCTCTCATTCAGAAGGCGCATCCGATCTTCAGCCGTCATGGGAACGATGTTCCCACCGATCATGGTCTGAGTGCACAGCGAGACGACGGATTCTGGCGCGCCTTTGACGAAGGCGACCGGATGCCCCTCGACCCAGTTGATCGTGCTCATCCGCTTCCGGTCGGCGTCGAACGGCAGCTCGCCCATGCGGCGATACTGGTTCTCGTCAACACGACCGTGCTCCAGGACGTACTCAAGCAGCGCGACCTCGGTGGGATCGCCGGTGAGGGCGAATCGTCCGGTCTGGCCACGGACACGCTTGGCGTTGTTGCAGAGTGCCATGGCTTGCAGAAGGTGCTCTCGGCGTTCGGGCTCATCAGGATCGAGATAGAGGCGCTCGACCCGCATGCGGTTCTCGGTCAGCGTCCCGGTCTTGTCGGTGCAAATCACCGTGGCGCAACCCAGCGTCTCGACGGAGGTCAATTGCTTGATCAATGCCTTGCGCCGGGCCATCCGCTGACTGGCCATGGCCAGCGCCAGCGTGACGGTGGGAAGCAGGCCCTCCGGGACGTTCGCGACCAGGATACCGATCCCGAAAATGGCCCCCAGCCAGACTCCCATCCCGGTGGAGAGACCGATGACAAAGAAGAGCCCGCCCATGATCGAGGACAGGACGGCCACCACGTGCGTGACCTTCACGATTTCTTTCTGGAGCGGGCTTAGGCTGGGGTGGACGGTCGTGGCAAGGTGGGCGATCCGGCCGAACTCCGTGCGCATCCCCGTGGCCGTGACCACCGCGCGACCGCGTCCCGACACTACGGTGGTGCCGGCGAAGATGAGATTAGGGGCATCGAGCGGGTTCTCCGCTTTCGCCGGCTCGGCAGATCGACGCTTCGGGTGGGCTTCGCCCGTCAACGAGGAATTGTCCACGCGCATGTGAGCCACCTCGATGAGCCGGGCATCAGCGGGGACCTGCTCGCCTTCCTCCAAGAGAAGCACGTCCCCCGGGACCAGGTCATGGCGCGACACCTCCTGCGTCTGGCCCGAGCGGATGACCCAGGCCGTTGTGGGCAGGAGGCGGTGCAAGGCCTGCATGGCGCGCTCGGCCTTGTACTCCTGGACGAAGGAAAAGATCGCGTTGATGACGATGACGCCCACAATGGCTGCACCGAGCGTCGCCATGCCCTGCCCGGGCTGGAGCGCCTCGGCGACGAAGGACAACCCGGCCGCGATCCAGAGCAGGACGGCCAGAAAGTGCGTGAATTGCCGGAGAAGGCGGCTGACCAGCGGAGGGCCTTGTGCCTCGCGAAGTGCGTTGGCTCCGTATTCACTGAGTCGGCGGCGAACCTCTTCCGGCGGGAGCCCGCCCGCGTCGGTATGGAAAGCTTTCAGAACATCGGCAATGCTCAGACGCGCAATATCCACAGGTGGCGTTCTTCCGTTGTTCCGCGCCGGTGGTTGATTTTCTCTTCCTCCATCCGCTGCCTGAGCAGCATGTGGAACTACCGAGTCACGAAGATGACGCCGCCCAGATGGACGTTTTCGTGAAGATGGCAGTGAAACTTAAAGTGCTGTCCCATGGCGTACGGTTTTTCCAACGGCGCGGTGTTGACCCGGACTCGTTTCGTCTCCGTCGGGGGGACGATAACGCGAATCGGCCTGAGCTGATAGGTCATCACCTCGACCTCGACGCCCGGTTCGACCGTCTCCTTCGTTTTCACGGGGATCTCTTCGTACAGCCCCTCCACCACGAAGCTGTGGACTCTGTCGGTCGGGTTCTCGAGAACGAAGGTGAGGCCCTCTTTGAGATTCACGCTCGAATCCAGAAACACCATGTTGGGATGCCAGATGGCGCCCTCCTTCGACAATTCCCCGACGATGAACCGCTGCTCGGCTGCGCTGGCCGAGTCGGCTGCGAACCAGGCCAGCGCCACCGCCATGGTCGCTGCTGTGATCAGGCCACCCAAACGGACTCCCTGTGCGACAGTTGTCATGATTATCCTCTTCGTTGCTCGCGGCCGCCCCGTGCCACGTTACTCCACTTTCACTGAGATCGTTTTCTTCTTGGCCTCCTCTGTCTTGGGCAGGTGCACCTCCAGGACCCCGTCTTTGAACGAAGCCGTGATCTCGTCCGCCTTGACCTCGCTCGGCAACTCGATCCGCCGCAGGAACATGCCGTGGGACCGTTCCCGATAGCGGTAGTCGCGCTCTTTCACGTCTTCTTCGGCTTTTTTCTCGCCCTTGATGGTCAAGATTGTGCCGGCGAGGTTGACCTCGATGTTGTCCTTGGTCATTCCCGGAAGCTCTGCCTTGACCACCACCTCGTCCTTCTCCTCGTAGACGTCCAGGTCCGGCAATTGGCGCCGACCCGGCCACCACCGCTCGGGTTCCCACAGACTCGGCAGGAACGGTCTTCGCCAGAACTCGTCGAACATCCGGTCAAACAGTCGGAGGGCTCGATCCATGTTCCGTTCAATGGCCAGCGGTTCGGCCGGCCGCCTTGGCGCCAACGCTGCTGTTTCTTTCACGACCTGTTCTTTCTTGGATTTCTTTGCCATGTGCCTCCTCCTTTGTAAACGGGGGTTTCTGCCACTGCCTCCCAGTACGTGTCCACGGTGTGCTGGATATGCCTGATCGCTTCCTCCTGGCGCACCGGCTCGAAGAGATGCCGGAAGCGGCCCTGGAGCTTGAGGTATTCCTCGACCGGACGCCGCTTGGGGACATACGTGTGCGTGACCGCGCCGTGGATCGCTTCCTTGAGCGGCCACAGGCCCGTCTCCACCGCGAGCTTGGCCACCTTCATGCTCAGCGCGGGGTCGAATCCCCAGCCGGTGGGGCAGGGCGACAGGGCCAGGAAGAGCTTCGGGCCGGTGAACCGACCGGCCCGCGCAAATTTTTCGACCAGGTCGAGCGGGTGGCGCGGAGAGACGGTCGCGAGGTACAGCGGCCGGTGGGCCCGCCAAATCTCGAAGATGTCTTTTTTCTGACGGGTCGTGCCGGCGGGATGCTGGACGCTGCGCGGCGACGTGGAGGTCTGCGCTCCGAAGGGGGTCGCCGCGGAGAGCTGGACGCCCGTGTTCGCATAGGCTTCGTTGTCATAGCAGAAGTAACAAAAATCCAGATTGCGGTGGATGGCAGCCGAAGTGGCCGAGAGGGCCATCTCGTAGGTGGAGCCATCACCGGCCAGCACGACCACTTTGAGATCCTCTTCGACCGGCAGCCGCTTCTTGGCGAGCAGCAGATCCAGCGCGTCGCGGATGCCTTGAGCCCCGGCCGGGGCCGATCCCATCGTGGTGTAGAGCCAGGAGCCATGGAACGGCGTCAACGGATAGACCGCCATCAGCGTGAAACACCCGGCCGCATTCACATAGATGACGTTCTCGCCGAGCACCTTCGCCGCGAGGCGCAACGCCTCGAGTCCGCCGCACCCGGCGCACAGGGATGTGCCGGGGACAATGAACTCCTGCTGCGGCAGTTGTTTGATCTTCTTATAGGTCTCCCGCTGCCACATCCGCAGTCCTCAGCAATTCCTCCATCTGCCGCCGTTCTTCTTCGGTGTACAGAAGGGTCGCCTCCGTTCCGCCGCCGCGCTCGGCTGCTTGGGCGGTCCGAGCGAAAATCGCCTCGAACTCCTCGTCCGCGATGTTCTTCCCGCCCAGTCCGCCGATGAACGAGCAGAGCGTTCGGGGGCGGGACGGATCGTGGTAGAGCGATGCGGCAATCTCCTGAAACAGGACCCCGCCGAGCCCCGGGGCAAGATTCTGATCCAGGACCGCCACAGCGCGGCGCCCACGGAGCGCGCGGAGGATCGCGTCGGTGGGCCAGGGACGAATGACCCTCAGGCGCAGAAGCCCCACTCGCCTCCCGCGCGCCC
>CAYZKG010000155.1:0-5365 GCA_964478915.1 uncultured Nitrospira sp. | reverse complement strand
TCTCTCCGGTGCGCTCCACCCGAACGGTGCCGCTTTCGAAGCCGGCGCCGCCGCTCGGTTCCACGAAGGTCGAGACGCCCACGCCCACCAATTCGCCGCGCGCCCGTGCTTCATCTCGACGGCGAATAAGCTCCTCGTAGTTGGACAGTCGCAGCGCCTCCGCGAGCGACTTCTCGTAATCGCCGGAGTCGTATTCGACGTTCACGCCCGTCCGGTACGGGAACTGCTCCGGCCGAATGAAGTTCTTGCGCCGGATCTCCAGACGGTCGATGCCCAGGTCGCGCGCCGCCTTGTCGATCAAGCGCTCGATGTTCAGCACCGACTCGGGCCTCCCGGCGCCGCGATACGGACCGGTGGAGACCGTGTTGGTAAAGACCGCCACCACCTCGACGTGGCAGTTTCGGATCTGGTAGCAGCCCGGCGCCATGGCCATCATGCGCTGGGGCGGACCGGCCGTGTTGGATTGCAGGTACGCGCCCAGGTTCGCGACCACGCGGACCTTCAAGCCGAGCATGGTGCCGTCCCTCTTGAGGGCCAGCTCGGATGTCATGGCCTGGTCGCGGCCCTGATTCGTCGTCACGAAATCCTCGCTGCGCGTGGAGATCCATTTGACCGGCCGGCCTAACTTGAGGGCCAGGTAAGAGGCCAGCGCGTACTCTTGGTAGAGCGGTCCCTTGCTGCCGAACCCTCCCCCGACGTCGGGCGCGATGACGCGAATCCTGTGCTCGGGAAAGCCGATAGCGGTTGCCAGGTCGGCGCGCACGCGGTGTGGACTCTGAGTAGAGATCCACACGGTTAAATCCCCGGTCGGTTCCGGCTTCGCCACGACGCCTCTCGGCTCGATCGCCATCGCGACCAGCCGCGGGCTGGCGATATGCATCCGCACGATATGCTCGGCCTCGGCGAACGCCTTCTCCACGTCGCCGCCTTTTTTCGTGATCGTGTAGCAAATGTTGCTGTCCAGCTCCTCCCGCGCCAGCGGTGCGCCGGGGTCGAGAGCCTTTTCGGCATCCACGACCGACGGCAGTGATTCGTATTCCACCTCGATGGCGCTCGCGGCATCCTGGGCGATCGCGCGGCTTTGAGCCACGACCGCCGCCACCGGAGTGCCCGCCGCGTGAACGGCTCCGCGCGCCAGCAGGGGATGCGGCGGTATCTTCATGCCGGGCACCATGGGGAGCGCCGGGACATTTAAGCGCTCGCTAAGGTCGGCACCGGTCACAACCTCCAAAACGCCGGGCATCGACTTCGCTGCGCTCGTATTGATGGAAATTATTTTTGCATGCGGGTACGGGCTGCGCAGGAGCGCCATGTGGAGCATTTCCGGTAGCTGGACGTCGTCCACGTAGCATCCTTTGCCGGTAACCAGGAGAGGGTCTTCGACCCGGCGAATGGATGCGCCGATAAGTCCAGTCTCAGTGTGCTCAGTTGTCATCCTCGATCCTCCATCTTTTTTGCTTCCTCTCTCTTGATGGGAGGGGACAGAGGTGAGGGTGAAACCCGCTGACACCTACGTTTCCCTCACCCTTTCCCTCTCCCAAACGGGAGAGGGTCAACTTCGATTAATTAACCTTCCGCTCGTCTTACCGCGCTCTCAATCGCCCTCCGAGCGTAAATGGTGGCCACGTGGCGCTTGTAGTCCGCGCTCGCGTATGTGTCGCCGTCTGGATCAGTGCCTTCGGCGGCCTTGGCTGCGGCCGCAGCGATGATTTCCGGAGTAAGCCGTTGGCCTTGAAGGGCCGCCTCCGTAGCCTTTGCGCGGCGCGGACCGCTGCCCAGCCCGCCGATGGCGACCCGGGCCGATGCGCATCGGCCGGACGCGTCGCGGTTCACCAGGACGCCCGCGCTCACGACAACGTATCCCGAAGCCGGGTGGCCCAGCTTGGCGTACGCCGTGCCGGCGCCGGAAGCAGGCAGCGGGACGCGAATCTCGGTCAGCACCTCATTAGGCACTAGGGCCGTAGTGAAAAAGTCGATGAAGAAATCGTCTGCGGGGACCGTTCGTTTGCCGGAGGGCGAGACCAACACGAACGATGCGTTCAGAGCGCTCAGGATGACGGGAAAGTCGGCAGCCGGATCGGCGTGGGCGACGCTGCCGCCGATGGTGCCCCGATTGCGCACCTGCACGTCTCCGATCACCGACGCCGCTTCAGCCAGCCCGGACAGGCGCTGGCGCACGATCTCTGAGGAGGCGACGTCGGCGTGCACCGTGAGGGCGCCGATCGCCAGGCTCTCGCCATCGACGCGCACGCTGCTGAGACCGGGCACGTGGCCGAGGTCGATCAGGTAGCGGGGCGCCGCCAATCCCAGCTTCATGGCCGGGATCAGGCTGTGTCCGCCGGCCAGCAGCTTGGCCTCCTCTCCATGCTTGGTTAAAAGCTCGGTTGCCTCCTCGACAGAGCGCGCCGCGACGTATCCGAAGCTAGCGGGAAACATGTTTGCCTCCCATGTATTTGGTATGTGATCTGACGGCCATGTCAGGCGGAATAGCATGTACAGTAGCACTTCTCACTCGTGTCATTCTGAGCCGAAGGCGAAGAATCTCTCGAACGAGACCCTTCGCGAGGCTCAGGGTGACAAAAGGACGGAGCGAGTGCATGAAACAACCTGCAACTGGATCCGACACTGTATGTGAAATCAAATGCAAGTTTCTAACCTCTCATCCGCTCTGCCGCCCACTTAATCGCCTCAACAATGTTGACGTAGCCGGTGCAGCGACACAGGTTACCTTCGAGCGCGTGCTTGATCTCTTCCTCAGTCGGGTTTGGAATCGTCTTAAGCAGATACGCGGCGCTCATGATCATGCCCGGCGTGCAGTAGCCGCACTGCAAGCCGTGCTTCTCGCGAAACCCCTCCTGCACCGGATGCAGCGCTCCTTCGGCCGCGAGACCTTCGATGGTGGTGATCTCCGCCCCGTTGGCCTGAACGGCCAGAATCGTGCACGACTTGACGGCACGGCCATTCAAATGAATCGTGCACGCGCCGCACTGGCTTGTATCGCAACCTACGTGCGTGCCGGTCAGCCCCAGATGCTCGCGTAGAAAATAAACAAGCAGCAGCCGCGGCTCAATCTCGGACTCGTGCTTTACACCGTTTACAGTGACGTTTATGGGGAAAGCCATGCGATCCGCCTCACCACTCATGCTCACCGTTCCTCCATTCGTAGTTCATTGTTCATCTCCATTAAATGCCCACTAACCCGGAACCAGAAGGACTAATTTTGCCTTTCTTCCGCTTTCATCCTTCAGCCCTCATCCTTTCGCAGTGGTCAGTATTACACCGAGTTTGAGCCGGTCTCAACACCTCAGCACGCGCCAAGCCCGCCATGCTGCTTTGCATCCGATATCTTAGGGAACTTGCTTAGCGAGGAGGATCAATGGCGGAAGTCTGGTGTCATTCAGGAGGTCGCCGCTCAGCTTTGGACAGGCCGTTGAAAAATGTGGAATCAGGTGTCAGGGATCTCATTATTCGGGTTTTCAGATCCCCATATTGTCTTCAGGCTTCCGCTTTGTTCTATCCTTCACCCTCGGTATACCGCTCCACTCCCCTGACATCCAAAATTCCGTTAAGCTGCCGAAAACACCCAGAGGAATGCTAACGGCCAGGATAAAATACCATAAGCCATCACTGAAACTGCCTATCAGGGCCATAAGGATCGCCACAATCTTCGCCGCTCCACCACCCAGAAGGGCACCCATGAAGAGGCGCATTTCACGCTCAAGACCAAACTTTGTTGCGTAAATTCCCCACAACCCTCCAACCATGAATGCCAAGAACGGAGCCAAAAATACAGCGAGGATCGCTCCGGCCCCGCCACCTCTTGTCGACGCCGCTTCAAGCTTTTCTACGTCTGTTAAGCTGTCGACATGAACCTCTCCCTTGATCACCCGAAAAATATAATGGACTCCCGCGTGAATGCCCAAATCGCGTCTGAAGCCGTCAAAATAAAGGCCCACCTGGGCTAGAAGTTTTTGGCTCGCCGCAGGCTCGGGAAAGAGTTGTCGCAGCTCTGAGCCCATTTGGACGCCGACTTTTCGCTCCTTGGGAGCTACGAGAAGAAGGACAGATTTCTGTAAATCCGCCTCCTCAAGCGGCAGGCTCTGAAAGGCTTTGCGGCCAAAGCTTTCCATGTCCTCATCTTCAAGAGTTTGTACCGTAACCACTACTATGGTGTGGCCAGTCTGTGTTTTGAAGCGTTTCAGGCGCTCCTCCAGAGCATGAGCGCTAGCTTGCGGCATCATCCCGGCGAAGTCGTTGATGGCATCTTTGAGGACGGGGACTTCCAGGGCAACTGAAAAAGAGCAGAATATGAGGTCGGCGAAAAGAGCAAAGCCGAGGAATATCGTCTTACCCATGTGTTGACGCGCTCCGTTTCAGACCTGCCTCGGTCGATCAGCGAGCAGATTGCACGTCCAGATCTTACACTGCAACGGTCGTGATTGGTAGTCACTCGGATCAGTCTGACGACAGAAAGCAAGATAAACTTGTCTGCCGGCCAGAGGCAGGGCTGGACATTTCCTCGGCCTTGGGGTATGGAAAATAGACCTAGGTGTTGAATCCAATCATCGGAGAACCAACATGAATGCATCGCGTTTTGTGCGTCAATCGTTGTTGGCGCTATGTCTGTCTGTGGTCGCCGCCAGTGTCTTTGCATGGGCGCAGCCGGCGCAAGAGCAATACGAGCCGCAGGTCGGCCAGGAAGGCAAGGATGTGGTGTGGGTGCCGACGCCGCAGGCGCTGGTGGACAAAATGCTCGACATGGCGAAAGTCACGCCGAAAGATTACGTGATTGACCTCGGCTCGGGGGACGGGCGCACGGTGATCACCGCCGCGAAGCGCGGCACCCGCGCGCTGGGCATCGAATACAACCCGGACATGGTCGAGTTGTCGAAGCGCAATGCCGCCAGGGAAGGCGTCAGCGACAGAGCCACTTTCGTCAAAGCCGACCTGTTCGAGAGCGATTTCTCCGAGGCCACTGTGATTACCATGTTTCTGCTGCCCGAAATAAATCTCAGGCTGCGCCCGAAGATCCTCGATCTCAAGCCCGGCACTCGGATCGTGTCGAATTCCTTCACCATGGGAGAATGGACGGCCGACGAGACAGCCACAGTAGGCGACGGCTGTGCCAATTGGTGCACGGCCCTCCTCTGGATCGTGCCGGCACAAGTGGAAGGGACGTGGCAACTTCCGCAAGGAGAGCTCACGCTCAAGCAAAACTTCCAGATGATTTCCGGCACGCTCAGGTCCGGCGGTAATACCACGTCGATCACGAATGGTAGGCTGCGCGGGGACCAGATCAGTTTCCGTGCGGGCGGCGCCCAATACACCGGCCGCGTGAGCGGCAACGCCATTGAGGGGACCGTCA
>CAYZKG010000154.1:0-5394 GCA_964478915.1 uncultured Nitrospira sp. | reverse complement strand
GCGGTCGAGGCGATGAACGAGATCGGCATTGATATCGCGCACCACCGGTCGAAAGGCATTGAGGAGTTCTTGGGACAGCGCTTCGACTATGCGATCACGGTCTGCGACCAAGCCAAAGAAGCCTGCCCGATCTTGCCGGGAACAAGCTCGATGTTGCACTGGAGCTTTGAAGACCCGGCTTCGGCTGCGGGGTCCTTTGGAGAGCGTGTCGCAGTGTTTCGGAAGGTTCGAGACGAGATTGCGGAGCGCATCCGTCAGTTCATGGCCGAGGAGAGCCAATGAAGATCCTGCCCAATAGCCTCTCAAGTGGACCAACGCTTTGGGATAGTCGGCTACGGTTTGGGAAGACGCCGCTGCGCCAGCGATTCATACACCTCCATTTTGGTCTCTAGTTTGACGAGACGATCACGGTGATTTCTCAATTCGGTTCCAATCTCCGTGAGATTCGTTTCGATTCGCCTCATTTGGTCCTGTAAGCCAACCAAGCCTTTCAGGGTACGGTAAATATCGTCCGCGACGCTCATGTCGCTCCTTTTGTTCGCGCCCTCAGCTCCCGTAATGTCGTTTCAAGAAAACGATTGGCACGCTTGGCTTGCAAGGTCATCGTGGCTACTGCCTTGCGAGCGGACTTTGCGACAGAGGCCAGTTCTTCTGGGTCAATGTGCTCCCCACCAATCAGTAGATAGCACTCAATGGCGCTCCGAACTTCGCTGGCCAGGCTCGTTCGACGCTGCTTTGCCAGTCTCGCCAATCGACGTTTCTGTTGGGGATCCAGATGGATTAAGGCGGTTTCAAACGTGGCCATGTGAAATCCTCCTCCAGCACGCCTGGATATATAGGTCCTATATACCATAAAGCGACGTCTTGTTGCAAAAGTGGCATCGAGCGAAGCGAGGGGTCATATGCGGGTCAATCAGTTTCTCGGCGAGGCGTGGTTCATTGACGGAGAGGCGCGAGCCGGTAGCCCACGTTCGGAATCGTCACGATGAACATCGGATTGACGGGATCGTCTTCGAGCTTGTCCCGGAGCGCCCGTACGTGGCGATACAGCTCATGCTCGTGTACGAGCCCATCCTCGCCCCAGAGGAGAGAAATCAGCTCCTCCCGCGGCACGACCTGCCCAGGCCGATCCGCCAGACAACGCAGAATCCACCATTCGGGACCGGACAGCGGCACCGTCCGTCCTCGGTACGCGACGATGAACCGGTTCTCCTTCAAGATCAGGGCACCATCCATATAGCTCTCTTCCGATTGTCCGCGGAGCCGGGCCCGACGCAACACGGCTTTGACGCGCGAGACCATTTCCTGGGGGCTGAACGGTTTGGTGATGTAGTCATCGGCCCCCAGTTCCAACCCGGCCACCCGATGCTCGGCTGTCCCGAGCGCCGTGATCATGATGATCGGGATGGTCTGGGTCTCGTGATCCTGCCGCAAACGCTTACACAGCTCATAGCCGTCCACGCCAGGCAGCATGACATCCAGCAGAACGAGCGCCGGCTTGAGGCGCCGGATATCCCTTTCCGCCATTTCACCGCTGTAGGCGACATTCGTCCTGTACCGCGCCTTCCGCAACACATGGTCCAGCAGGCTCGCCTGATCGGGATCGTCCTCGACGATCTGAATGATCTCCATGGGGACATCCTGCCGATCCGATGTTGCGAGCCGATCAACCGATGATTACTGCCGCGTAAATTTCACAGGAATCACTGCCGCAGACAGGACGAAAGTTTAACAATCCTGTAATGGGCAGGTCATGCTGCCGTCATATGGATTCCGTAAAAGAACGCGCGTGACTTCAAGAGAAGGAGGTCAAGGATGCGCAACATGACTGTCCCCCGGCTGCTAGCTGTACTCACGATGGTGGTGTTGCTCTGCGGCGCCGTGGCCGTCCCGGCATCCGCCGAGGGCCCAGCGGTGGATACGCCGCAGCCTCAGGCTGTCCCCGTGGGTCCTCCGCCGGCGCCAGGCGGCATGATCCGCGGAGGCGAAAAGGCCATCGAGGGGACCTCGCTCGAGGACCTGCTGCTGGAAAAAGGCGTGATCACGATGGATGACTGGATCAGGATCAAAGCCGAAGAGGAACGCAAGGTCAGCGAGCGCGCGGTCGTCGCCGAGTTTACAGGAAGTCCCCGGTGGTACGAGCGGCTCACGATGTTCGGCTACGGCATGTTCCGGTACAACCGCCTGGGACAGCCGAATGGACAGCTCCGCACTTACCACGACGTGTCGGTAGGCGATGCAGCGAGCGGAGCCCAACCTGGATTTTTCTTCCGCCGGATCCGCTGGGTAGTGACCGGCCAGGTCTCGGACCATGTGGCGTTCTTCCTTCAACCCGACCTGGCTTCCCAAATCAGTGGCAACACCCATGCTGTCTCCTTGCGCGACGCCTACGGCGATTTCTACTTTGACAAGAACAAGGAATATCGGGTTCGGGTCGGGCTGCAGCGGGTCCCCTGCTCCTTCGACAACTGGCAGGCCAGCCGCGTCCGGATGGCCATCGACCGCGCTGACGCCACGAACTCCTGCGCTCCCAGCGAGCGGGACATGGGCATCTCGTTCATGTGGACACCGAAGATCGCCCAGCACCGATACAAGCAGATGCTGGACTACATGTATGGCCCCGGCGACTATGGCGTCGTCAATATCATGGTGGACAACGCAGAAGGAAACAACGTGGCTGAGGCCAACGACGACAAGCGTTTAAGCTTGCGGTTGAGCTGGCCGTTCGAGCTGCCCGGCGGACGGCTGATGGAGGCAGGCATGAATGTGAACCGGGGTCAGAAGCGTATCAACTTTGGGACCGCCGCTGCCGGCAGGACGCTGTTTTCGTTCAACGAAAGCGGCAACACTCAAGCCCGGGATATGCGCGACGAGCGACTCAACTTTTACGTTTACTACCCGCCTCAACCATGGGGCTTTATCGCCGAGTACGTGACCGGACGAGGCCCGAGACGTGACGGAGACGGCAGGGTTCGGTACAGCCATCTCTACGGCGGATACGTGCAAGGCCATTATCAATGGAAATATTCCGACACCGGCTTGGCAAACTTCTATACCCGATGGCAAGAGTATCACGGCGGCATTAAGTTTCAGACCGGTGCGCCGGACGGCCGGATGAAGGAGGTCGAGAGCGGCATCGCATGGCAGCCGGACCCGCAATGGGAAATTACCGTCGCCTATACCTTTACGCAGAGGCTGAGCTTTAATCAGGTTGAACCCGGACAAACGGCCACGTCCCCGGGCCGGCAAATTGACGCCTACGGCAACCTGCTGCGCCTTCAGGCTATCTGGTTCTGGAACTGAGGAGATCTTCCTTTCGTGCCGACCGGCCTAAAAACCATTTGACACGGCCTGCCTGACCGGATATATCTTATCACGATATCGCATTTCGATATCTGGTTCCGATATGAAACGTACACGATTGCCGCGATCCTTTGGGCGTACGAAGCCGCCGTCCCCCGATCGTTTGGCGCGCGAGTTGTTTCTCGGATTCGTGAAGACCCACATTCTCTACCACGCCTCGAAGGAAGCTGTGTGCGGCGTGGGGTTGGCCGAGGAGCTCGCGAATCATGGTTACAGATTGAGTCCCGGCACCCTCTACCCGACCCTGCATGCGCTGGCTGCCGCAGGCTATCTCCGCTGTCTTCCCGAACTTCACGAAGGGCGCCGGCGGAAATCCTACCGGATCACCAAATCGGGCCTGTGGGCTCTTTCCGAAGCCAGGAAACGCCTCCGAGAGCTGGTGGAAGAAGTGCTGGAGAACGAGTGAGATTCGTCCGCCGGCTGATGCTGACGAGCGTGGTCCTCTCCGGGATTCTCGCGCCGGGATCGGGCGGCGGCTGGGAGTGGGTGCCCTCACAAGAGGAGATCGACAAATATCGGAAGAGTGGAACCCGTTCTCACACGGGCCGATCCTGCACACGGCGGTGGACATCCAGCCCAAGGGCCAATCCTTGCTGCGGCCCTTTCTCTTCACTCAAATAGGCGAGCACAAGTTCGATAATCGCTTCCGGTTCGTCACGGATCGGAAGCCTGGCGACGTCCACCTCTACAGCGCTCTGCACCCTTCGGTTGAATTCGCCTACGGCCTCATCGATCACATCCAGCTCGGCGGCACCTCGTCCATTCAGTCTTTTTGGGCTCGCGAACAGGGGCAGGTGCGGTCGGACACCGGAATCGGTGACACATCCATCGCAATCAAGTACCTCCGATCGTCCAGAATCCCACCTCCTGGCGGCCGTCCCTGACGTTCCTGTCCCAGTTTGCGCTACCGACGGGGAAATGGTTCGGCACCGCGAAGCCACCGGGCGGCTTCGCGCCGATCGGACGGCTTCCGCAAACACGGTTCGGCGAGGTCGCCTTCACCGAAGGCGCGATGATCCGCAAGAACGTCCGGCCTTTTCGGATCCAGGCCGGCCTGTTCTACACGTACACCGCCCCCGGCACCGAAGGACGTGAGACCACGTACACAGGCGACCTGATCAACACGCGGATCGCGCTCGAATACATTGTGGATGACAAGAGGGGCCTGGGCTACGGGCTTGAGCTGGTGACCCTGCACGGCCTCACGTGGCGAGCCGACGGGCATGCGATCAATCGAGGCGGGACGAGCGGATTCAGCTACATCGGCGTGGAGCCGACCGCACAATGGCGCTTCGGCGACTCAAATTTCGTGGGCGCGGCCGGAGTCCTTCTTCCCTTGGCAGGCCAGAACACGATCGAGGCGATCTTTCCGAACCTCTCGGTCTTCTATTATTGGAGCGAGACCGGCAAAGTGATCATGCGGTAGCTGTCGCAGGAGCGTTAGGGGGCAAGGAGCCGCGGGAGATCGACGATGACCAGCTTCGCCTCATCGAGGTACCGCTCGTAGCCGTCCTTTCCCCGGACCTTGCTGTTCGGGATCCAGGCCTCCTTCGGCACGAACCCGATGAGGAACTTCTTCTTTGCGATAGGGATCAGCGGCTCATCCCTGGCCTCGAACTCATAGGTGTTCTCATACTGCACCGAGCTGGGGGATGTCCGGGAATTGGCCAGGATGAAATAGAGCTTGTCGTCTCGAACGAAGAGTCCACCGGATGTGATGAGCCTGCCCCGCGTCGGGTCTCCTGTCGTCAGATAGAACGTCGCCATATCTTTGGGCGACGCCTTCCTCAGGGCCTCGGAGAGATACATTGAGAGCATGACGACCTCCTGCGGCGAGAAGGCCGGCGAGGCCTCATCGTCCGCGAACAGCCCGAAGCCGGCGACGACGTCCCGATTTCTGACCAATACGCCCCGCAGGACCTTGGCCATTTGCTCCTGGCTGATCGAATAGGGATGGCTGTGCCCGGCGCCGGTCGCCTCAGGGTCGAATTTCAACCAGACGGAATCCCGGCGCGTCTCGTAAATCACCAC
>CAYZKG010000153.1:0-5446 GCA_964478915.1 uncultured Nitrospira sp. | reverse complement strand
GGGACCGTGGGTTCGAATCCCACCCTCTCCGCCACATTCTCAATTGCCCACACACTCACAGTGGAGCCCTACCCGGTGTCACCAGCCACACCTAGAGGGTGGGATTCGAACAGGGGGATCGTGGGGGAGAGGCTTCCCCACGTGGGGAGCATACGAGGGGGCCTGGCCCCCTCTGTAGGAGCGCGAGCTGAAACTGCGAGCGCGACTTCGAATGCCCACCCTCTCCGCCAACCAAGCTTCGCGGCCTTAATGTTTCTTGACAGAAGGGCGCGTGTCTTTTCCGGGTCCGCTGGTGATCTCGAGGCGCGCGACTCCTTTCACATTCGCACAGAGATCCCCGAGACCCGGCGTGATCAGTCGGAACGGGCCGCCGTTCTGTTCGGAGAGCGGAGCCCCGTCAGCCTCGTAAATCAGGATGCCGTGTTCGGTTGCCTCTTTCAAAGTCAGGCTGGCGGCAAAGCGCCCGTCACCGGAATGAAACGTCACGTGATCGGCTCCGATGGTCAGAGCCGGCATCTGCAAGAGCCCTTTGACGCGGATTCCCCGCCCCCGCATCCCCGGCATGAGCGTCGCAACCTCCGACACCTGATGCTCCGCCGGTAAGGCGGCCAGGACTGCACGGTCCAGCGAGAACGATTGGACGACAGCGCCGTCAATGCGCAGCACCCCCGGACCGCTCTTCTCCCGTTCCGTCAATGCCTTGATGACGCCGGTGAGGGCTTCATTGAGGGGCGCCGGCACCCCGAGCTCCCGGCTCTTTTTGACGATGTACCCGTTGAGAAAGTCGATTTCGGTGGGACGTCCCGCTTTCCAGTCGTCGTACATCGAGGTGTGGATGTCGCGGATCTCCTGAGACCACCGCACCACCTTGTCAGCCATGTTCTCCGGCAGCGGAACCTTGAGCCCCGCCGCGACGGCCACCACCTCCGCCACGATCTGGGAGATCACGCCCCCCATTTCCGGGTGGTCGAGCGCCTTTGCCACCCGATCGTTGAGGATCACCGTCAACGGGTTGAAGACGCAGTTCCAGCACATCTTTTCCCACTTGGCGCGACGGATGTCGTCGGACACCTGACACGGTGCACCGGCGCCCTGAAAGAGGTCGGCGATCTGGCGGACCCGACCGCTCTGGTGTCCGAGCAACTCTCCGATGGCGAGCGTCCCTCGCTTGTAATGTTCGATGACTCCCGGCTGGACGATCTTGGAGTAGATAAACGCCACCCCGCCCACCACGCAATCGCGCTTGAACCGCGCAATGACGCGGTCCTCGGCGTCCACGCCGTTCTGCAGGGTGAGCAGGACGGTCCGGTCCGTGACGACCGGCTCGATCAAGGCCAGCGCCTCTTCAAGATCGTACGCCTTCACCGCCAGGACGATGAGATCGGGAGACGGAAGATCGCGCGGATCGGCGGCGGCCTGTGGCCTGACCGTGAACGCGCCGGAGGCGCTCCGGACGGTGAGCCCGTGCTCACGCACGGCCTCGAGCGTTCTGGGCCGCAGAACAAAGGACACAGCCGGATGCTGCCTCGCCAAGTGCGCGCCGAAGAATCCCCCGACGGCGCCGGCTCCGACGATCATCACCGAGTTGATCGGATGGCTGGCCATCGCACTCCTTTCGTCACGACAGGGGCGTACTATAACACCCCGTCAGGAGCCGATAAAGTGGCGTATAATCGCCGCGGCGGAGCCCGCCGATGAATGATCCAAGTGTCCGAGAAGTGCGAGCGCGCTTGCGCGGCGCGAGAGTGGTGACTGTGTTGACGGGAGCCGGCATCTCAGCCGATAGCGGGGTACCGACATTTCGCGGCGCCGACGGTCTGTGGCGGAACTTCCGGGCCGAGGAGCTTGCGACGCCTGCGGCGTTTGCCCGTGATCCCCGGCTGATCTGGGAATGGTACAACTGGAGACGGGAGATCATCGCCACCAAACAGCCGAACCCGGCGCATTTCGCAGTCGCGGACATGGAGCGGCGGTTCGAAGGGTTTTGGCTCGTCACGCAAAACGTGGACGGGCTGCACCGCGCCGCCGGATCTCAACAACTCTCGGAGATCCACGGCAACATCTGGCAGGTGCGCTGCACGGCCTGTGCGCGGGTCGAAACGAACCGACAGGTTCCGCTGCCGCTCCTCCCCTCCTGCTCACGCTGCGGAGGACTCCTGCGGCCCCACATTGTGTGGTTCGGCGAGCCCCTGGACCAGGCGGACCTGGACCGAAGCTTCGAGGCGGTGCGGTCCTGCGACGTCTTGCTGGTCATCGGGACGTCCGGAGTGGTATACCCGGCCGCTTCCTTTGCATCGGTCGCCAAAGGCGCCGGCGCCTTCGTCTGCGAAATCAATCTCGATTCGACGCCGAACTCGCACATGGTCGATGTGGCGATTCAGGGTCGGGCGAAGGATGTAGTGCCCTCATTGCTGTGACTTACGACGCGATCATCATCGGCGCGGGCCACAACGGCCTCGTCACCGCCTGCTACCTCGCGCGGGCGGGCCGGAAAGTGCTGGTCCTGGAACGCCGGCATCTGGTCGGCGGCGCCTGTGTCACCGAGGAGGTGTTCCCGGGGTTCAAGGTTTCCACCGCCGCCTACCTCAATAGCCTCTTCCGGAAGGAGATCATTCGTGACCTTCGACTGCACGAGCACGGACTGCTGATCCTGGAGCGAAACCCCTCCTCCTTCACCCCGTTCCCCGACGGCCGTTGCTTGATGCTGGGACCCGATCCCGGGCTGAACTACCGGGAGATCGCCAAGTTCAGCCCTTACGATGCTGTGCAGTATCCGAACTACCAGGCCATGCTGGAACGGGTAGCCGGCGTGATCGAACCGATGCTCACGATGACCCCGCCGAACCTGGTCAATCCCGGCATCAAAGATGTGTGGCTGCTCTTCAAGCTCGGGCGCGCGTTTCAGGATCTCGGCTCCCGGATGGGCGAGGCGATCGAGATCGTGACGGGCTCAGCGCGCGCCATTCTGGACCGGTGGTTCGAGTCGGAGCAGCTCAAAGCGACGCTGGCCACTGATGCCATCATCGGCTCCATGGCCTCTCCGTCCATGCCGGGAACCGCCTACGTCCTGTTCCACCACGTGATGGGAGAAACGAACGGCAAGCGGGGGGTCTGGGGGTACATCCGGGGCGGCATGGGGTCGCTGACGCAGGCGCTCGCCAGCGTGGCCCGCAGTCTTGGGGTGACGATCCGTTGCGAGGTCGAGGTCGCCAAGATCCTCGTGAAACACGGGGAAGTGACCGGCGTGGCGCTGCTCACCGGCGAGGAGTTTCACGCGCCGGTCGTGGCGAGCAACGCGGATGCCCACATCACGTTCACACGGCTCCTTGACCCGGGCCTGTTGCCGTACGATTTTGTGGAAGCGGTCAAGCGCATCGACTACCGCAGCGCGTCCCTCAAGATCAACCTGGCGCTCTCGGAGCTGCCGCGATTTACCGCCTGCCCAGGGGATCCTCCGGAGCCCCAGCACCGGGGTACGATTCACATCTGCCCGGACCTGGACTACATCGAGCGCGCCTTCGACGACGCCAAATACGGCAGACCCTCGCACTTTCCGATCTTGGAATGCACCATCCCATCGGTCGTGGACCCGTCCGTCGCCCCGCCGGGAACACACCTCATGTCCATGTTCGTCCAGTACGCGCCGTACCACCTCCGGTCGGGAACCTGGGACGACCTGCGTGAAGGCTTCGCGGACCGCTGCTTCGAGCTGCTGAACGAGTACGCCCCGAATTTCAAGAAATCGGTCATCGCCCGGCAGGTCCTGACGCCGGTGGATCTGGAGCGCACGTTCGCGCTGACCGGCGGCAACATCTTTCAGGGAGCGATGACCCTGAACCAACTCTTCTTCTTCCGGCCGGTCGTCGGTTTCGCCAACTACCGCACGCCGATTCGCGGCCTGTATCTGTGCGGAGCCGCGGCTCACCCTGGCGGCGGAGTCATGGGGGCAGCGGGCTACAACGCGGCTCGCGAGATCCTCTCGCGGCGCTGACCGTCAGATCTTGGCGAGGAGCGCCGGAAGTTCGTCCAGGCAGCGGATAGTCGGGATGGACAGGGCGGCATGCTTCCGGCCCCGGTCGAGCAGAACGCCGGTGAGCCCGGCCGCGCGGGCGCCTTCAAGGTCTTCTTTCAGATCATTGCCGACATGGATGGCCTCGTCGGGGTCGAGCGCATGCTGCTCCAGCGCCACTCTGAAAATGCGCGCTGCCGGCTTCGCCGCATGCGCGAGGCTGGGAATCGTGACCGTCGCAATCAGGTCCGCGATGCCGAGGCCTCGGAGGATGCCAAACAGGCGGGTATCGAAGTTCGAGATGACCCCCAACTCAAGACCCGACCCCTTCAGTCCTTTCAGGACGTCCAAGGTCTCCGGATAGAGCATCCAGTGCTCCGAACCGGCGAAGGCCTCGAAGACCTCGTCGAAGAAATCGTCGAACCGCTCGAACATCCCGACCCGATAGAAGACGCTATGGACGATGTCGAACCACCACAGCCGCTCGCACCGCTTGATCTCAATCGGATCGTTGACCGCGAAGACCGGTGGTGGGGCGTCCTGGAAGGCGCGCTTGAAGGCCTCGTTGACGGCCTCGAGCAGCTCGCCTGTCCTCGCGACGCCGTACTTCTCGGCGTAGCGGAGATAGACCTCCGCGACCGAGCCTTTCACGTGAAACAGAGTCCCGGCCGCGTCGAAGAAAACGGCCCTAATTCGACCGGCGGTCATGCCCCTCCGTGGGCTGCACGGAGTCGAGACGCCCCAACCGGTCAATGCCCTCCTGGCAATATCCAAGCGGCAGCCAGCGGCACTGACCACAGATGCTCGGCAAGCTGGCGCCGGTCACCGATCGGCGAATCCGCTCCAAGACCTCGCGCCACTGCAGCCGGTCTCCCGGCTGGAGGCCAAGCAGTCGCAGCACATGGCCGTCTTGCGCCTGCATGCCCTCCTCGGAGGCGTTGCCGTTCAGTCCGCAGCCTGCGGGCATCCGGTGAGGACACGCTGCGCAGATGGTGTCGGGTTCCTCCACGACTTCGATCCATGCCTCCGGATTCCTGAGCAGCTCGGCATGGATCGAGGCCATATTCCGGACAAAGCCGGGACTATAGCCTTCGCCGCGAAATCCCTGAAGGCAGAGCAAGGTGTGGCCTCTCACCCGAATCGGGCGATCCTGATCACCTTCCCTCATCCTGCGCTTCTCCAACTGAAAGAACTCAGACACAGCGATCTTAATGACTCCCTCCTTCCGTCGTCAAATCCCAAGCGGGCTCCTCGCCTATCTCTCCTGAGCGTCTATCTTCGAAGGCCATCCCACCCCCACAGCAAATTCCTATCATCATCTTGACGTCAAAGACGCATTTGGGCCGGCAGGAAAGGGAAAAAGGGGTCGAAAAAAGGGGTCGGGAGTCTTTCTTCAGGGCCTGCGCAGAAGCGGGTAGGCAACCTTGCGCTTGGCTG
>CAYZKG010000152.1:1642-5452 GCA_964478915.1 uncultured Nitrospira sp. | reverse complement strand
CGGAGGCTGGTTCCTTGAGAGCTTCGCGTCAGTGGTGGAGGTCTCGGAGAGGTTTTAGGCTTCCCGGGCAACCGGGCCTGCACACCGCCTCTTCACTTGACCCCCTTCTCTCGAGTGTTCCTCTCACCATGCCTCCGCCTGTTTATAGATAAGATCATGCTGTCCTCTATCAACCTCGGAACAAAGCCGAAGCGCCGCCTAGCCCTCACGCCGCGTGCGCCAGCGGCTGCTTGTGCGCCGCCGGCCACTGCAGGCATCGCTTCTCGCACGTGACCGGCCCGCCGTTGAAGGCCGAGCAACGGGTCACCTCATAGGGCGTTCCCTCGCTGACCAACATCTCCACTACCACGTCTTTCTCTTTCTCGTCGCAGTGCGCCGCGACCGTGCGGGTGGAGAAGGACCCTTCCATCATCCCAATGCCGGCTGCGAGTAGGAGAAATGCTCCTGCGCCAAGAATCATGACCGGAATGAGAGCCCCGTCCCCGATCGACCCAAAGCCCCAGCTTGGCTCACGGGCCACAACAGGCGCCAATGCCGGCGCAGTCCGCTCCGCCAGGTTGGACGCAGCAGTGGCGGCTGCCACAATGGTGGCCCGCGACGCCGTCGGTTCGCCGGCCGCCCGCTCAACCGCTTGCATGGCGGCAAGCACGGCTCGCCCGTACCCTGCCTCCGCGGCCTGCACCTTGCGCTCAATCGCCCGGGTCCCGGACACGATCATGCGCCCCAGCTCCGGTTGCGCCATTGCCTCGGCGTCCCGCTCCCGCATCGCGAAGTCAGCTCCTTTCCAATCCAATGGGAGTTTGAACGCCCCTTTCAGAAATTCCCGACGCGCCTCCTGCGCGGAGGCGGCCCTTTTGGCCAGATCCGGGACGAACGCGGTGCGTTGAGTCTGTGCTTGCCCAAGCCGCACGATCGCGTCTCCCAGTGCCGCCTGTGTTCGCTCGCGTTCTTCAGCGACCCGTGCAGGCGTCACGGTGGCCTGGTCGATCGCCGTGCCTAACTCCTCCTGGAGAAACCCGGTCGTGGGAGCCATCGCCGGCGCCAACGGCCCGTGCTCCACTCCTAGGAAGGCGAAGAAAAAGGCCGCGCTGGCTATGACGGTCACCGATCCGGTCAGCGCCGCCATATCTATGTGATCCAAACATCTCATCGCCCGACCTCCTCTGTTTGGAATCCTCAACGGTGCTTTGCCCTATGCCAGCTTCGTCCGATTCACACCCGGGGCACCGGACCGGAACTTCCAAGCACTCTGCTTCGAGACACCGGTCCAGGCTGCACGGTTGTCAGTTAGCCGCCGCCGCCAAAGTCCGGGATCTCATCGGCCCAGTAGTCAAACCCTCCTTTTCCCAGCACCGGATTGTGTCGCGCGGCGTCATGGTACTTCACCGGTGTGACCCTGCCACAGAAGTCGAAAATTGCCTTTGCCGACCAGATGGGAATTCCACCCCCCTTGGCATCGGCCTCCAGCATGTCCATGAGCTCATTCATCGCCACATAGGTGGCCTCACGATCGCCGCTATTGAAGGCCATCCGGACGATCGCAAGTTGGCCCAGGTACGCCTCGTAAGGGCGGTCCCTCCCTTCGAACCAGGCAAGCTCTTTATGGTCTCTCACCAGATTGGTGATCTCATCGATCCAGATTCCGGGAGCCGTCTCGACCTTGGCCGGGGTGGGCCCCACGCGATTCAACCCCGCGGCTGCACCAGCAACGGCCGGGATCAGCACGACCAAGCCGACCACCAGAGCCGCCATAAGCACCCTATGGTTCACAAGCCGTCTCATTTCTTCTCCCCCCCTTTCTCCCGATAAATCGTCAACGCTCAGCTTTCAGCCGTCAGCTACTGAGAGCGCCGACTTCTGATAGTGATACTGATACTGATACTGATACCTCCGTACACCCCACACGTGTAAACCGGACGAAGCATCGAATGTGTGTACGTCTCCATCATCATGCCGTCCGGGCTTCAGGGACAATGAGTCGGGCGCTTCATTTTTGAATGTGAGGCAAATGCACCATGACGGCATTCAGCCGTCAGACCTCCTCCCATCCCTCCCCCCTTGAGGGGGAGGGGAGGGTGGGGGTGAAAGCTGATCGCTGATGGCTTTTTTACGAGGAAGATGGCCCGGGGTGAAAGGCGATGGCGAGCGCCTGCAGCCGGCTGTGGGCGCCGAGCTTCTCAAGGATGTGCTGGACGTGATTCCGCACAGTGGCCGGGCTGATGCACAGGGAGTCGGCGATGGTTTTCGTGCTCTTGCCTGACGCGAGCAGCCGCAAGATTTCGCGCTCCCGATGGCTCAGGGGCAGGACCGCCGGGACTTCCGGCGCCTGCTCCGCTTGAGCCTTAAGGTCAGCGGGCTCGGCGCAGCACACGGCGGTGTGAAGCTCGTCCACCAAGCGGCGGATTCTGGCTTGTCCAGTGATATTTCGGAACAGATGGACGGCCAAAAACCGCCCCGGCTTTTTGTCCGGTACGGGGAGAGAGCTGATGTTCAGCCAGATCGTTTTGCCAGCCTTGGTGTGGGTCTGCATGTCGAAATTCCGCACTGACCCGCCGCCGGCGATGCGGTGGCCGATGGCGCAGGACGGGGAGCAGAGGGGATGTCCCCCCAGCGTTTCCCCCCGCATGACGTCGTGGCAGGGGCGGCCCACCACCTCGTCGGCCCGGTACCCCAGCAGGCGTTCCGCGGCTTTGTTCCAGAACACTACCGTGCCGTCCTGGACCAGCATGGCGCCGTCGGCCGCGCCCGCCAGCATTGCGATGAGTTGCTTCACGGGTACTCCATAGAGGTTCTGGAAGGCTCTCCTTCTCTTATTAGTCCTTGCATCGGGCGTGCCTCTGCCCTCTGTCCCCTGTGGCCGGCCATTCCAGGCCATTCTTCCATGGCGGCATGGCATCCCTGACCGGACTGGGGCGTATTGCGCCAATTGAGAAATGGGCACTGTGGTGATTGTCGCCACTTCACCCCGGCACGGGTGGCCAATGAGGGGTGCTGGGGCGGGCGGATTTTCGGTACACGCCCATCTTCTGGGACCATGGCTCCAGTCCGGCGTGGTGTTCCGAAGCTTCAACCCCTTTCGGGAGCGATTTGAGGTTCCCGATGACCAGCGCGCAGCCCGGCACCAGCCGCTCCGCGATCTTGTGAAGGATCTCTCGCTGCAACGGCTCATCGAAATAGGTAAAGGCGAGATTCCGGCACAAGATGAGGTGGAAGAGCCCCTCCGGCACCGTGCGACGAACGTCCTGCACCAGAAAGGTCACCGGCTCCCGATACTCTGCCTTCACACAGAACTTGTTCCCGGACGGATGCAACGCCTGGAGCCGCCAATCCGGTGGGAGATCCTTGAGGCTGCCGGCGGCATACCAGCCTTGCTGCGCCCGTCCGATTGCGTGCTCGTCCGCGTCCGTGGCGAGGATCCGGAGCGCGACGGAAGGGAACCGGGAGGCGAGGCAAAGCTTCCAGAGGATCGCCAGCGAATAGGGCTCTTCTCCGCCCGCACAGCCGATGCTCCAGCACCGCAACTCCGTGCCGCCGCTCGCCGTCTCCGCCCGCGCGAGCTGCACCAGGACTTCTCGTTCGAGAAACTCGAACACCGCCCTGTCCCGGTAGAAGCGGGAAATCGAAATCCGGCACAGCTCGTCCAAAACCGCCCATTCCGCGGGATGGGTCTCGAGGTAGGCCCGGTACTCTGCGGCATCCGCCAGATGCAACTCCTCGCGGCGGCGATCGATGCGCCTGCAAACCTGTGTTCTGACCTTGCGGAACCCTCGCCAGCGTAGCCGCAGTTCCGGCAACGCCCACTGCAGGAGC
>CAYZKG010000152.1:0-1542 GCA_964478915.1 uncultured Nitrospira sp. | reverse complement strand
ACGATCAGCACGGAGCACGGGGCGTGCATGAGCGCTTTTTGCGAGACGCTCGACCGGGTCACGGGGCGTGGGGACCCTTCGTGGCTCGGGGTTCCAGGCGCAGGCGCCCGGCGATCTCATCGAGCTTTTCTTGAAGAGCTTCCCGATCCAGCATCTCAGCCCCGTTCATCAACGGATTTGGCCAGGTCGCGAAGCGCTTGTGAGATTCTGACGGGGAACGGAACGCGTTCGTGAAGGTCGCGCAAGGGAACAGGCAAGCGTGCCAGTTGCGAGGCGGCTCGCCGGCGCGACTCCGCAAGCGGCACAGGCTTACCCATCCTCCGTCCGCCACGCATCACCGGCTGGACCAGAGCTTCCCCGTCCTGGGAATCGTCAGCCGACGTCACCAGATCGTAAGCCATGCGGCCGTCCGTGTCGTAATGCCGATACACCTGCTTGCAGCCCGGCCACGTGGCCTTGTGCTCGGACCGCTTGCGCCGGGCCTCGCCCGCATACTCCTGGAGCTTGTACGCGCAGTCCAGATACGGCGCATCGGCGGAGGTGGTCATGCTGGTGCCCACCGCAAAGCTGTCGATGGGTGCGTTGCTCTCCACCAGCGCCTGCACGGCATATTCATCCATGTTGCCGCTGGCGACAATCTGCACGTGTGAGAGCCCTCCGTCGTCCAGGATCCGCCGGACCTTCCGGGCGTGGTCGGCCAGATCACCGCTGTCCAGCCGGACGCCGCGGATGCTGATTCCTTTCTCCTGGAGGCGCGGCGCCAAGGCGACCACCGTTCGAGCCCCTGCCTCGGTGTCGTACGTGTCGATCAGCAGGACGACGTTGTCCGGCTGCGCCTCGGCAAAATGCTCGAAGGCTTCCCGCTCGCTGCGATGGGCCTGCACGAAGGAATGGGCCATCGTGCCGTACACCGGGATGCCGAAGAGCGAGTCGGCCAGCACGGTGGCCGTCCCCGTGAACCCGGCGAGGTAGCTGGCGCGTGCAGCGAGGAGCCCGGCTTCGGCGCCGTGCGCGCGCCGCAGGCCAAAGTCGATGAGCGGCTTTCCGGGGGCGACCAGCACCGAGCGCGCCGCCTTCGAGGCGACCACGGTCTGAAAATGGAGCAGGTTCATCACCCGGGTCTCGACGAGCTGCGCCTGGGGGAGCGCGGCGGTGACCCGTAAGATCGGCTCGTCGGGGAAAAAAATCGTGCCTTCCGGCATGGCGTGCACATCGCCGGCGAAACGTAGCCGCCCGAGGTACTCCACAAACGCCGAGCTGAACCGGCCGCTCTTCCTGAGCCACTTCAGGTCGGCCGGCAGGAATCGGAGGGCCTCGAGATAGTCCAGGACCTGCTCCAGACCGGCCGCCATCAGAAACGCCCGCTTTGCCGGCAGCTTGCGGACGAAAAATTCGAAGACGGCGGTCTCCTCCATGCCCTTCTCGATATAAGCCTGGAGCATGGTGAGCTGATACAGATCGGTGAGGAGGACGCTCGGGCGGCGCACTCAGGTCAGCCTTTCCCACTGAATCGGCCTGGCGCCCAACCGGACCATTTCCTCC
>CAYZKG010000151.1:0-5482 GCA_964478915.1 uncultured Nitrospira sp. | reverse complement strand
GCTCCGCCAGCCGCTGAGCCACGGCCCCCCCGACGTTCCCAGCACCCACCACCGTCACCTTCAATCTCGCCATGTTTGCCCCTCGTTGTTCGTCGCTCGTCGTTCGTGAAGCGTATCTCGTATCTCGTCGTTCGTATCTCGCGAGCGACGCTTCACGAGGCCCGCTTCACGCGATTCGGACGCTTCACGTTTCACCGGGACCCATTGCATTCCTGGAGCAATGGGTGCCCCGCTTCACGTTCAGCGCTTCCCAGGCTTTGGCGTATTTGACGAAGACGTGCATGCCGGCGAACAAGGCCACCACGACGCCATGGACCCCATCCCGGTATCCCCCGCGGAGCAGATAGGTCTTGAGCATCGTCACGAGGTGACTCCCGGCTAGATCCACGGCCGACACGCGAGACCGCGCTTTGAGCTTCTCCTGAGCCCCTAAGGTGGTGTACCGGATCATTTTGCGAACGTGCTCCGCCACCGTCGGCATGCTGTGGTGATCCAGCGGAGAGGCGAGTCTCTCGATGCGGCCGCTGACCTGAAGACGCTCATGCAGCAGCGTCTCATCGTACCGGGCCGCCGATCGCCGAAACAGACGGATCTGATAATCAGGGAACAGCCCACCGCCTCGGATCCATTTTCCGTAGAAAAAGTTCCGGCGGGGAATCTCAAACGCGGCCGGAGGGTCCGCCGGACTGCCGGACGCTCCCGCGGACAGGACATGGAGAATCTCGTTGCGCAACGCCTCCGTCACCCGCTCATCGGCATCCAGCACGAGGATCCACTCCGAGCCCGACTGATTGATCGCGAAGTTTTTTTGCGGGCCATATCCCGGCCACGACCGGACGAAGATTCGATCGGTGTACCTCCGAGCGATCTCCACCGTGCGATCGCCGCTGCAGGCATCCACGAGGATCCGCTCATCAGCCCATCGCACGGATTCGAGACAGGCGGCGATGTTCTGCTCTTCGTTCTTGGTGATAATGACCGCCGCCACAGAAGCCGTGAGGGGTTTCATCCCCTGAATCCTCTCTTCATGACGGCTCGGTAGAAGCCGGGCTTCAGCCAGCGGCAACGCCGGGGGTTCAACCGAGGATACCGGCGCACCCGGTCCGCCATGACCGCGGGGTGGGAGCCGTAAAAATTCTTCATGATGTCGTAGTCGCCGAACTCATAGGTCTCCTGGGCCAGCATGCGGGCTTGGTCCGCGCCCGGCGCATCGCCGTGATGGCGGGCCACCTGATAGCGGAATTTCTCCAATAAGACCCGCGGAGGCTTGACCCACCCGTAGTGATAGATCGTGGCCCTTGAAGGTCTGAGCCTGTCTTTGTGCGCCGTTTGCAGGTAGCTATGGTCCGCCTTCAGGCAGA
Source organism: uncultured Nitrospira sp. (assembly GCA_964478915.1). GTDB lineage: Bacteria > Nitrospirota > Nitrospiria > Nitrospirales > Nitrospiraceae > CAYJUM01. Next base: position 4,121 of record CAYZKG010000151.1, on the reverse strand, counting down.
ACCCCACCGCATCGCCGCATGACTCCACCTGCCCGTCGTTTCGGATGATCCTGACGGCCCGATGATAAAACCACGGGTTGCACGATCGGTAATCGCCGTAGAAATGCAGGTAACGGAACGTGAAGCCCAAGACCTCGGGATCGCCCAGATGGGCGTGAAGAGCCTTGCGGATCGAGGCGTGGTCTTGCTCGTGCAGGACCTCATCAGCCTGGAGATACAAGGCCCAGTCGCCCGTGCACCGTGATAGCGCGACATTCGTCTCGCGCGAAAACAGCAGGCCGTCTTTCTGCATCGTGTCGTCCCAGAACGATTCCACGATCCTCACCTTGCTGGAATCGATCGAACGGATCAGGTCCAGCGTGCCGTCCGCCGACTGCCCCACATTCACCACGAATTCATCCACGATGGGGAGGGCGGACCGGATCACCTCCACGATCGGGTAGTCAAAGGCGATCGCGTTCCGGCAGATCGTGAATCCGCTGACCTTCATGCCCTCACCCTTGCCCTCTCCCCACCTGGGAGAGGGGTGGGGTGAGGGCTCGAGACAGTTCCCAGAACTTGGCGTACTTCACGAAGGTGTAATAGGCGTACAGGCCGCTGAGGATCAGGCCTGGCATCCCGTCCAGATAGCCGGCCCGGGCAACGTACATTTTCAGAAAGGTGACGGCCGGATGCGTGAGCAACTGGTGCGGCCGGAATCGCCGTCCCTCCTGGACCATCCGTCGGGCCATCAAGTCGGAGTATCGATCCATTTTTGCGAGATAATGATCAAGATCTCTGAAGGGATACTGCAGCACGTGGGACCCAAGATAACCCACGGTCCCGTCCACTTCGTAGCCTTCGTGGACGATCTGCTCGCGATACCGCATCCGGCCCTTCCGGAAGAGCTGGGGCTGACGGTAATCAGGATACCAGCCGCTATGGCGGATCCACCGTCCGAGAAAATAATTCTTCCGCGGCACGAAATACGCGTCGGCCTGCGGTCCTCGATTCACCAGTTCACGGATCTCGTCCCGGAGCTCGGGCGTGGCCCGCTCGTCCGTGTCAAGACTGAATATCCAGTCATGGGTCGCGTGAGCCACCGCGGCGTTCCGCAATTGTCCGAATCCCTGAAACGGATGCTGGTACACCTTGTCCGTGTACTCGCGACTGATCTTTTCCGTCGCATCGGTGCTGTACGAGTCCACGACGATCAGCTCGTCGGCCCACTTCACGGATTCCAGGCAGGCCCTCATATAGGGCTCATCGTTGAATGCGAGCACGTAGACAGAAACCTTGGACATTGATGTTAGACGTCCTGGACCGTCACCAGCTGTGGCGAGCCGAGCACCACCTCTCTCACACGGCCGGCGACCTGCTCGACGGTGATTCGATCAAGACAGTCCCAATAGGGACAGGCCTCATAGATGCACTTCTCGCAGGTCGGGACATCCGGCCGCAGGAGCACCCCCATCCCGAGCGGCTGCCACCGGACGGGTGAGCTCATCCTTCGGGGGTCGAACAGGCTGACCGTCGGGACACCCAGCCCGGCTGCGACATGCGCAGCACCCGTGGAGCCGGACACGACGGCTTGGCAGGCTCCGATGACAGCCATCAATTGCCGAACCGACAGCCGCCCCATGAGATCGAGCACGCGAGGTCCGAGATCCGGGTCGGGTAAGCCCTCCTGGAACCGTCGCCCTTCCGCCCCCGTACCCGTGAGGACGACCCCCACGCCTTCCCCGGCCAGTTGACGCGCCAGAGCCCAGTAATGCTCGGCTTTCCAGTGCCGGGAAGAGAGTCCCCCGGGATGCAAGACCACACGGGTTGCCGGCAGCCCGACCAGCTTCAGGCCCGCCCAGCGGCGTTCGGCGTCGGTGAGCACCAAGGATGGCGGCGCCGGCGCACCGGGGTCGAGCCCCAGTCCTCTGAGAAGCCCCAGGTTGAGGACGCTTTCGTGCTTTGAGAAGTCGCGGCGATGCTCGTACACTCGCCTGTTAGCCAGCAGGCTGTACCAGCGATACCCGGTCGCGACCCGAAGTGGAACCCTCGCCGCGTATGCCGCGAGCATCAGCCGGCGAAACGGCTTCAGGAAGACGACCGCGTCAAACCCTCGGCGAAACAGCGACACCAGCTCGCCCAATGGTTCCCGTCCGGTGAGTGTGACGATCTCGTCAAGGTCCGGGTGATGCTCGAGCACAGGCGCTGCGGCCTCGCTCGAGAGAAAGATAATCCTGGCTTGAGGCTTGAGGCGGCGGAGCGCCGTGGCCACGGGAAGGCAGAGGATTTCATCACCGAGACCATCGGGTCTGGCCAGCAGGATATTCATCGGCTTACGGCGCTGGGTGAGCATCGCGCCGGCGCTCCTAAGACACGCTCGACAGCGGCAAGGACCTCCTCCACTTCGATCGCCTTCATACACGGAGGGTCGGCACAATTTCGGTTGAAGAAAGGTCCCGGCGTCCAGCCACACGGGCACGGGTGTTTCAAAATTTGATGGCCGGAGCCTGCCGGGCCGGCGCGCAGGGGATCCGACGGCCCGTAGAGCGCCACGGTCGGACGGCCTAATGCGGCCGCCAGATGTAATGGCCCCGTATCGCCCGCGATCACCAGGCTGCAGCGCCGGAGCAACGCGGCCAGTGTCCCGATCCCGGGCGGGGTCACCACGAACGATCGCGGAAGTCTGTCAACCACCCCGTCGAGCAGCCCGCGTTCCTCCGGGCCGGCGGTCCAGACGATCCGGAGATCGGGCCAGCTTGCGAGCCGCTCGGCAACATCCATGAACCGAGGGAACTCCCATCGTTTCACCGGATGCCCCACTCCAGGGTGCAGCACCACAACCCGGTCGCGGGGGCCGATGCGGTGAAGCGCCCAGAGGTCGTGGACCCACCAGTCATCGGCCGGCTGGGTGGCCACCTGAAACCGGATCTCGTGCGTTGGCAGGCCGAGAACCGCCAGAAGCCCCATATTCTTTTGCACGATATGAACGGCCCCCGCCGGAGCGGCATGATGCGTCATGCCCCAGGCGCTGGCAGATTCTCGACAATCGCCCGGCGCGAAGCCGATCCGCACCGGCGCCTTGGTCAACCAAGCTGCCGCGGCGCTCTTCACAAGGCCCTGCGCATCGAGGGCAATATCGAAGCATCCTCGAACCTGGCGACGAAATTCCACCAGCTCCCCCCAAACCGCTGCCCAGGAACCACTCAGCAGCTGACGTCGCCATCGTCGCGTATCGACCGTCATGACCTGATCGACGGCGGGATGCAACCGCGGCACATCGCGGAATCGCTCCTCCACGATCCACGTGAGCCGAGCGGTAGGTCGTGCGGCTTTGAGAGCAGAGACCAGGGGGAAGGCGTATATGAGGTCTCCCAGCGCTCCCAGTTTGACCAGAGCGATCCGAGGAGCGTCCCCCAGCGGCACCGGCGCCCGGTCAGGCTTGGGTCCCATCGCCTTGACCTGGCTTGTCGGTCCGTCGGCACCCCGCTTGCCTGACGGCATACCGGGCGCCGCACCGGCACCGGGCCCGCCCGCGAACCGGCTCGAGCCGGATGCCGCATTCACATATCCACCCTGTGCGGCGAGCCGGGTTGCCGACCATGAGCGCATAGTCCTGGACATCCCGGGTCACCACGGCGCCGGCGCCGACGAACGCGTGCCGGCCTATGGTCACGCCGCATAGGATCGTGCAGTTGGCTCCCATGGTCGCCCCGTACTTCACCAGCGTGCGTTTGATCTCGGCCTTCCGCGGCACGGCGCTTCGTGGATTGACCACGTTCGTGAAGACCATGGAAGGGCCGCAAAACACGAAGTCCTCGAGCGCGACCCCTTCGTAGACCGACACGTTATTTTGGATCTTGACATGATTCCCGATCGAGACGTTCGGCCCGATCATGACGTTCTGGCCGATGGTACAGTTGGCTCCGATGCGAGAGCCTGCCTGGATGTGCGAGAAATGCCAGATCCGGGTGCCCGACAGGATCTCGCTGGGCTGGTCCACCACGGCGGTCGGGTGAATCCAGGGGGATGCCGACCCGCCCGCCGCCGTGGGGTTGCGCGCTTCCGGCAGCCGAACCGCCGCGCCATCGCGATCCAACGACACCTGGCTGGCGTCCAGCACCTCCAGGACCCGCAAGGCCTCC
>CAYZKG010000150.1:0-5526 GCA_964478915.1 uncultured Nitrospira sp. | reverse complement strand
TTCCTCGGCTCTCTCCCCTTCTGCCCCTTCTTCCGGCTCCTCTTCCTCCGGCACTTCGAACCACATCACCAGCATGTCATCCCACCAGGCCTCGTCCACTTCCGGGCCTGGGTCTGTGGCCAGATACTCCGCGTCTTCCTTCTTGATCGTGGGTCCCACCACCGTGGGATCGAACTTGGCTCGGTGGATCACTTCGGTGGTGTGGAAGCCGCCCACGATCCAGGAGTCGGGATCCGCCCGTCGAGACTTGTAGGCCTTGAGGCCATGCTTGAGATACATGAAGATCTGCCGCTGCGTCTCGTCGCCCACGCCGGTGGCCGGCAGGCTCAACGTCTTTTCGATCTTCTTCCGCCAATGCCGGTCGTTGTACCGGCTGGTGAGGAGCTGCAGCATCCGTTTTCCTGTCTCAGCATCAAGGGGCATTCTTGCTCCGTTAGGCGTGAGGACTTCGGCGAGCTCAATCGAGCCGCGTGAAGCGTGAGGCGTCTCTACTGACTTCGGGGCCAATCGTATCGGTCAGGCCAGCCGCTTCAAGAAGGCGGCAGCTTTCGGCGTGTCGAGCCGCGGGTACATAGACGAAGAGGCCGGTGTGCTCTCCACCCAGCAATGAGGTCGTGGTGAACGGCTCCAGAGTCAATGTGTACTCGATCCCGTGCTCCGTGAGCTGGCGCTCGGCCGCTTCCGCATCCCGCAGGTTGCCGGCGATATACACCAGCTCCAGAGTCACGCCGGCCATTTCTTCCTGAGTACGACGCATCCTCACCCCAGGTGTTGCCGGAAGAATGCCAGCGCGCGATTCCACGCATCCTTGGCCTCAGCCGGCTTGTACACGTCTTTGCGCGTGTCGTTGAAGAACGCATGCGAGGCGCCCGGATAGGTCTTGATCTCGCCCGGCTTGCTGTACTTCTTCAGCGCGGCGGCCAGGCGCTGGACATCGGCTTTGGTGATCCAGCCATCGTCCTCGCCATAGATGTACAGGACCGGCCCTGACAGGTTCTTGAGCGGCGTGTCGGGGTTGGGCACCTGCCCGTAGAACGGCACGGCCGCCTTGATCGACGGATTGTGGCACGGCAGCAACAGCGCGTAGGAGCCTCCCATGCAGAAACCCGTCACGCCGATCCGTGTGGGATCCACACCCTCCGCGGTCTTCAGATAGGCCACCGTGGCGTTGAGATCCTTGACGCCGTCCTCCTGTCGCAACTCGTTCATCAGCTTGCCGGCCTCATTGGGATCCTTGGTGACCTTGTGCCCGAGCCGGGAATACAGATCGGGCGCGATCGCGACGTAGCCCTCTTTCGCGTAGCGGCGGACGACGTCCTTGATGTGGTCGTTCAGCCCCCACCACTCCTGCACCACGATGATGGCCGGCCGTGGTCCCTTGCCGGACGGACCGACCAGATACGCCTGCATCGTCACGCCTTCGCTCGGGTATCTCACCATGCTCTCTGTAAGTCTGTCAGCCATAGCAGTCCTCCTCAAACAAACCCAGGACTGAGGACTGAGTGCTGAGGACTGAGAGGTGCGGATTTCCGGAACCTCAGTCCTCAGTCCTCGCTACTCAGCACTGTTTTAGTTTCCGGCCACCGTCATGTTGCTGATCTTGATCGTGGGACTGGCGATGCGGCCGCGAAAGACCAGGTCATTGCCCACCATCTCGATGTCCGCAAACATCTGTTTCAGATTCCCGGCGATCGTGATCTCTTCCACCGGATAGGCCAGCTCTCCATTCTCGATCCACAGCCCGGCGGCGCCGCGGGAATAGTCGCCGGTCGCCATATTGATCCCGAACCCGATCAACTCCGTGACGTACAGCCCCTGCTTGACGGAGGCGATGATCTCCTTGGGATCACGGTCGCCCGGCAGCAGGTAGAAGTTCGTTGGCCCTACCGAGGGGCTGTCCCCGACACTGCGGGCCGCGTTCCCAGTGGAGGTCAGGCCGAGCTTGCGCGCCGAGTAGGTGTCCAGGAGATAGTTTTTCAGGATGCCTTTCTCCACAACCGTGGTCTTCCGCGTTGGCAAGCCTTCTCCGTCGAAGGGCCGCGAACCCAAGCCGCCGACCAGAAGGCCGTCATCATAAACCGTGACCCGCTCCGGAGCCAGGCGCTTTCCCAATTGACCGATCAGAAAGGAGGCTCCTTTATAGACGGCAGAGCCGGACACCGCGCTGCACAGGTTCGACAGCAGGCTGGCGGCGGTTTCCTGATCGAAGACGATCGGGACCCGTTGCGTGACGATCTTCCTGGCCCCCAGTCGGCGCACGGTCCGGCGGGCCGCCTCCTGGCCGACCGATTCGGGGCTCTCCAAGCCGGCATATTTCCGCCCGACCGCGTACCAGAAATCCCGTTGCATGCCTTGCCCGTCCGGGCCCATCGCGATCGGCGTCACGGACACGGAGAAGCTGGAACTGCGGTATTCCCCCAGAAAGCCCCGGGTGTTCCCCAGGATGACCCGCCCTGACGAGGAGTTGAAATCCGCGCCTTCCGAATTGGTGATGCGAGGATCGAGCGCCATGGCCGCCGCTTCAGCGCGCCGCGCCAGCGCAATCTGGGTTTCCGTGTCCAGCTCGGTGGGATCGTACAGATCCAGTGCCGGAAGATCCCGACCGGCCAGTTCATCCGGAGCCGGCAGGCCGGAATGCTCGTCGGCCGCGACGGCGGCGGCCAGCGCGCAGGTCTCGGACACCAGCCGGTCCAGCGAATCTTTGGAGAAATCGGACGTGGAGGCGCTCGCCGAGCGCTTTCCGAAGAACACGCGAAGACCAAGCCGCTTTTCCCTGGCCTTGGTGAGCCGATCCACCGCCGACAGCCGGACCTGCACCGAAAAGTTCGCGCCGTCCGCCACCACCACGTCGGCGTCCGTGGCGCCACAGGCCCGCGCTTTCTCGAGCAGATGTGCGGCCAGTTCTCTGTAAGCAAAATCAGTCATTAGTCATTTGTCATTGGTCAATAGTCGAAGCCCCGCCGCGAATGACTATTGACTAATGACGATTGACGCCTTTTCATCCTTGCGTGCCGCCGACCGTGATCTCGTCAACCCGAATGGTCGGCAGGCCCACGCCGACCGGCACCGATTGCCCGTCCTTCCCGCACGTCCCGATCCCCTCATCGAGCTTCAGATCGTGGCCGACCATCGAGACCCTCGTGAGGATGTCCGGGCCGTTCCCGATCAGAGTCGCGCCCTTGACCGGCCGCGTGACGGCGCCGTCCTCGATAAGCTAGGCTTCACTCGCGGAGAAGACGAATTTGCCGTTGGTGATGTCCACCTGCCCGCCGCCGAACGAGACGGCATACAGCCCGCGTTTCACGGACCGGATGATGTCCTGCGGGTCCGACTCGCCGGCCAGCATGAACGTATTCGTCATGCGCGGCAGGGGGATGCTCTGGAAATCCTCACGGCGGCCGTTACCGGTCAAGGGGATGCCCATCAGTCTGGCGTTGAGCCGGTCGGTCATGTACGCGCGGAGGATGCCCCGCTCGATCAAGACGGTCCGGTGGGTCGGGGTGCCTTCATCATCCATGTTCAGAGAGCCGCGGCGAAACGGCAGGGTCCCGTCATCCACGATGGTGCAGACCTCCGACGCCACGCGCTGCCCGATCAGATTCGTAAAGGCGGAAGTCTTGCGCCGGTTGAAATCGGCTTCCAGCCCGTGGCCGATCGCCTCGTGCAACAGGATGCCGGGCCAGCCGCCCGCCAGCACGACCGGCATGACACCGGCCGGCGCCTCGACAGCGCTCAAGTTCAGAATGGCTTGCCGTGCAGCCTCGCGGGCATAGCGGAGATAGCGATCGTCCTCGAAGTACCAGGCAAAGCCGATGCGTCCCCCGCCGCCGAAGGTGCCCACCTGCCGATTGTCGTTCTCCTCGGCGATGCAGGTGATCTGCAAGCGGGACAGGGGCTGGACGTCCCCGACCAGTCGCCCGTCAGAGGTGGCCACCACGACCACCTTATACTCGGTGTTGAAGGAGGCCAGGACGTTCTTGATCCGGGGATCGTAACGGCGGGCCTCGATGTCGATCCGACTGAGCAGATCCACCCGCTCCGGCGTCGCGACCTCGGTCAAAGAAGCCTCAACGGGATACAGGTTCCGGCTCGGGCGGGATCGACGCGGCGCGGGTACAGACTCCGTGCCCTGGGGCGAGTTCGCGATATAACGGGCGGTGTCGGCCGCAAGCTCCAGATCGCGCCTGGTCAGCTCATCGGAATATGCAAAGCCGGTTTTCTCGCCGGCCGTGGCCCGCACGCCCACCCCTTGCGAGACGCTCTTCACCGCGCGCTTGACGATGCCCTCTTCCAGAGAGGCGGACTCGGAGAGGCGGGACTCGAAATACAGATCGGCATAGTCCACATCCCGGACCTTCACTTTTCCAAGAGCATGCCGGATCTCGTGCTCGGTGAGCCCGAAACGGGCCAGCTCAACGGCCTGTTCTGATGCCATATGACTCCTTTACACCGCTTCGATTGGATTCATAACCTCTAGCCTCGTGCCTCTCGCCACAACCTTGAAACGCGGTCAGTATAGCCGATCCCTTTTCAAGGGCGCAATGAGTGCACCACGGCGAAATCTTTGGTTTTCTTTGGTCAATATCGTTTGACATTTCCAGACCCCGTGTTTAGACTCTGGACTCGCTGAGAGCGGGCTGAGCCAACCCACAGCCGCGCTTCATCCCATGAACAAAAGCGCCACGAGCATCGAGCATCTCTCTGAAGCCGAACTGGCCGCCCTCCTCGACCCGGAACTCCTCCCGCGCCACGTCGCCATCATCATGGACGGCAACGGCCGGTGGGCCGAGTTGCGCGGCCTGCCCCGGATTGCCGGGCATCGCGAGGGAATCGCCTCCGTGCGGGAGGTGGTCACGGTGTGCTCCGAGCTTGGCGTCTCGGCGTTGACGATCTATGCGTTTTCCCAAGAGAACTGGAACCGGCCGGAAACCGAGATCGCGCTCCTGATGAAGCTATTGGAAGAGTTCCTCGAGCGCGAGCTCAGCGCGATGAAGGAGCAGCAGATTCGATTCCAGGCCATCGGGCGCCGCGGCATGCTCCCCGTATCGGTGCTCGACTGGGTGAAGCGCGTCGAGAATGAAACCGCGCATTTCGAAAAGATGACGCTGACCGTCGCCCTGAGCTACGGCGGCCGTACCGAGATCGTCGATGCCGCCAAGCAGGCGATCGCCGACGCGCTGTGCGGCGCGCTGTCGGCCGACAAGCTCAACGAAGCGCTGTTCGAGCGCTATCTATACACCTACGGCCTCCCGGACCCCGACCTGTTGATCCGCACCAGCGGTGAGGCTCGGATCAGCAACTTCCTGTTGTGGCAGATGGCCTACACGGAAATGTACTTCACCAAGACCCTCTGGCCGGACTTCCGGCGGCGCGAAACGTTCCTTGCGCTCCTGGACTATCAAAAGCGTGAACGCCGGTTCGGCCGGGTCCCCGGTGACGTCGCCCCCCAGGGCAGGTTGTGACCGCTAGAGTCATTGGCTGGATGGGAGGCGACCTACAGGCCGACTCGGGCGCCCGTGAGCACGA
>CAYZKG010000149.1:0-5711 GCA_964478915.1 uncultured Nitrospira sp. | reverse complement strand
TCTGGCCCGGAGCTAGTCCTTCCTCAGACTGGATGTCTTTAATCGTGCGGGTTGTTCCCAGCGAAGTGGCTTGTTGCAAAAATGTGAGAACTCGATGGAGGGGAGAGCCGCGCTCTGCATATCGATGACCGGTTGGGGTCAGCGACACAGCCTGAAGCTGATGAGTGTCGACAATATTAACGAGCCCTTTCAGTTGTAACCGACCCAGGGCCGCACTCACCTGGGCAATCTCGAGCCCAGTATCACTGGCAATAAGTTCCTCACCAAGAGGATAACTCGCGCTAAATCTCCGCAGGACTTTCGCTTCGTGGGGGTGAAGGCTCTCGGCGAGCGCCGCCACATCCTTCATCGGCGGGCCTTATGGGAAGAACCGGTGGGTGTTCTCGCCGAGGCGGGCTGGCCGGCGGCGTTGCTGGTCTTGCCGTGAGCGGCGCCAGCAGCGCGCATCTTGGCGATCGCGCTCCGGTAATCGCGGCCCGGGGCTTCGAAGATGGCCGAGCCGGCGACCAGGATGTCCGCGCCGGCCGCCACGATTGCGCCTGCGTTGTCCACCTTGACGCCGCCGTCCACCTCGAGCAGGATCGGCCGGCCGGTCTGCGCGATCATCGCGCGCGCCTGACGGATCTTGTCCATGACTCTGGGAATGAACCGCTGGCCGCCGAAGCCGGGGTTGACCGACATGATCAGCAGCAGGTCCACCTCCGGAAGGATAGCCTCCACACTGGAGAGGGGAGTGGCCGGATTCAAGGTGACCCCTGCCTTGACGCCTTTCTCCTTGATGGACTGGATCGTGCGATGGAGATGCGGGCAGGTCTCGACGTGGACCGTGAGGTAGTTGGCCCCCGCTTCGGCGAACTCCCCGATGTAGCCGTCAGGGTTCGTCATCATGAGGTGCACGTCGAGCGGGAGCGTGGTGACCTTACGGATCGCCTCGACGATCGGGGGGCCGATCGTCAGGTTCGGCACGAAGTGGCCGTCCATGACATCCACGTGCACCATATCCGCCCCGCCCTTTTCAACGGCGGCGATCTCGTCGGCCAGGTGCGCGAAGTCGGAGGAAAGGATGGAAGGGGCGATTTTTACTCGGGAGTTCATTGGAATCGTACTATAGACTACCGCCCCCACAGGTCGCAAGGGGTACGCCGTGCGTTTTACCTATGCTGGAGCATCAGGAGGCTCGCATGTGAGTAAGATTCCAACCTTTACCGGATGGCCTGCGAGGTATTGCTGAACCGTGAGGCGCTTGCCGGACGCGGATTGAAGTTCCCGGATCAGGAGCGAGCCCCTGCCGGTGGCGATGCGGATCGCCGTCTTTGTGGCTTCCAGGACGGTCCCGGGTTCGGCGACGGCACAGCCGGTATCCTCCGGCTCCGCTCGCCAGATCTGCCATCGCTCGTTCCCGTAGTAGGTGTAAGCGCCCGGCCAGGGAGTCAGGCCGCGCACGCGGTTGGCCAGCGCGATGGCCTCGCCGTGCCAGTCCACGGCGCCTTCTTCTTTTTTCAGCATCGGCGCGAGCGAGGCTTGCGTGTTGTCCTGTGGTGTCGGCGTGATCGTGCCCTTCTTCAACCTCACGATCGTCTCAACCAACAGCCGGCCGCCGATGGGAGCCAGCCGCGCTGCGAGCTCGCCGGCCGTGTCGGTCGGGAGGATCGGGATCGCCTCGCGCAGCAGCATGGGGCCCGTGTCCATACCGGGATCCATCAGCATCGTCGTGATGCCGGACTCGGTCTCGCCGTTGATGACGGCCCATTGGATCGGGGCGGCGCCGCGGTACTTGGGGAGCAGCGAGCCGTGCACGTTGACGCATCCCTTCGGCGGAAGGTCTAAGACGACCGGCGGCAGGATCCGACCGAAGGCCGTGACGGCGATCAAGTCGGGTGCCCACGCGCGCAAGGTCTCCAGGAAAGCCGGGTCTTTCATCTTCAAAGGTTGGAGGACAGGAAGACCTGCTCGCTGTGCCAGGGCTTTGACCGGAGACGGGGTCAGGCGGCCGCCACGGCCCTTGGGGCGATCGGGTTGCGTGACGACACCGACGACCAGGCCGACGGTGTTGGGATCGGCGTCCAGCAAGGCTTGCAAGGAAGGGACCGCAAAGTCGGGGGTCCCCATAAAGACGATGCGCATCGGATCTCCCATAGAAATTTATGATAGGGGGTGGACCGGGTGGAGTCAATTCACGCCGATGAGCAGCTTGGTGTTCGCCTTGACACTTGGAGGCCGGTTGTTTAGGATACCGTCGCGGGGTGGAGCAGTCTGGTAGCTCGTCGGGCTCATAACCCGAAGGTCAAGGGTTCGAATCCCTTCCCCGCAACCAACCCTCTCTCTATCTTAGACGGGCATGCCACTCAAGAACAAGAAAATCGCGGTCATCGGGGCCGGCAATATGGGCGAGGCCCTGGTTGCAGGCATGCTGGCCACCCGCGTCGTGAAGCCTGACGACATCCATGCCACGGATGTCGTTGAGGATCGGCTCGATCGGTTGAAAGCCCGGTATCAGGTACGGATAGGCTCCGAGAACGAGGCGGCTGTAGCCTGGGCCGATGTCGTGATCCTCGCGGTCGAGCCCCAGGTGCTGGATCAGGTCCTTAACGATCTCCGCCCGGTGTTGACCGAAGCCAAATTGCTTCTCTCCGTGGCCGCCGGCTATCCGATCGCCCGCATTGTGTCTCATTTGACGCCCGGAGTCCGGGTGGTCCGGTGCATGCCGAACACCCCGTCCGTTGTGCAGGCCGGGGTTTCGGCCCTTGCGATGGGGGGAAATGTCTTGGTTGAAGACGAACGCCTCGCCCGTGTGATCTTCGAGTCGGTGGGCAAGGTGGTCGTCGTGGAAGAACGGCTGATGGACGCCGTGACTGGTCTCAGCGGAAGCGGGCCGGCCTATCTCTTTCTGATCATCGAGGCCCTGGCTGACGGAGGCGTCAAGATGGGGCTCCCACGCGAGGTGGCCCTCGGCCTTGCCTCCCAAACGCTGCTCGGTGCTGCCCGGATGGTCCTGGAGACCGGCGAGCACCCGGCCAGGCTCAAGGATATGGTGGCCTCACCGGGAGGGACGACGATCGCCGGATTGCACGAGATGGAACGGGGCCACCTGCGAGCTTCGTTGATGAACGCAGTCGAGGCCGCAACCAAGCGCTCCAAGGAATTAGGGGCGAAGTAGGGGCACGGCATGCCGTGCCCCTACTTGCGGGCCTAGTTCCTTCTCAGGTAGAGTACGTCTGCTATGGCGACCGAGATTCCCATCATTCCGACGGATGCCAGGTTGACCTACGACCGCCCTGCCGACCCCCGCGAAGTCCTCGTCAAGGAGATGGAGAAGAGGAAGATTCCCCTCAGCATCGGCAAGACCTGTCCCGTGAAGTGTACGTTCTGCTACGAGATTGATCATGGCTATCGGCGCACCGAGGAACCCGGCAAGACGACCCAGGAAGACTGGAACTTTATCCTCGACTACATCAATACAAAACCCACGCGCCCGGAAGAGCAATGGGTGTGGGGCGGAAACGAGTACATGGAGTGGACCGACCTCTTCCTTCACCCCAAGGCGATGGAATGGCTGGAGGATTTCCTCAAGTACACGGACAAGAACATGACGATGTTCACGGTCGGCTATGTGCATGTGCCCAAGATCCACCAACTGGCCGTGCAGTATCCCAACCGGATGAATTTTGATCTGTCGGTCATCACCCTCCACAAGGACTACCGTAAGGCGCTCATGCCGCACGCGCCGTCCGTCACCCATTTGATGAAGGTTCTGGACGGGCCGGCGGTCACTTCCGCCAACTTCTACTCGTTTGACACGCAGACGATGTCCGACGACGCCCGGACGATCTCCCGGCTCAACCGGAACGTGATCCTCTGGATGGGGTGTCTCACGCCGCTCAAGGGCATGGATGACACTACGGTGCGAATCTGTCGCCAGGGCAAGCAGTGCCTGCCCGAAGAGGCCTGGAGGGTGTATGAGGCCGATCTCCCGAACACGACGACCATCCATACCGAGCCTTACATCACCGCGTTTCTGAACCGGTACAAGATCATGACGGTCTTCGATTCGCTGGAATTGGAGAAACACGACACGGTGGTGATGGCGAAAAGCGTGTATCGGGTGCTGACCCTGTATCGGAAGGCCCGGGCGCGGTTCCTGTGCGTGCCCAACGCGACTTTGGGCGGCGACTCCGACTGCACGATTCTGTTGACGTTTGAGGATATTCTGAAGCGCCTCAACGGCGAGAAGATACTGTATTTGCCCAAGTGCATTCTGGAGAGTCCCCGTGGCAATGACTGCGATATCAGCGGGATGACCGTGGAGGAATTCCAAGCGAAGGCCCATTGCAAAGTGAGGGTCCTCCACAAAGTCAATACCAAGCTCGCCGACAAGAAGCTCTGGGAGCATGGGTACCTCAGCACCTACGTTCGCGACTATCTGTCCAATCCGGCGGCAAAAGAGTTCGAGCAGGTCCCGGTCCCCGCGTGAACGAAAAGAGGAGCGTCCGGTGGAATATTGGGTGAAAGTGATCCTGACGGACAAAGAAGAGTTGCGGTACGACAACGTGATTCGGCACACCATCAGCGACGACATGGAGATCCTCGAGATTGATACCGCCAAAGAGGTCGTCATTATCCCGATGCGCCAGGTGAAATATATGTGCTGCGACGCCGGGATTTTCAAAAAGAAAGCGTGAGGTGGGCTCGGGCATGAGAGCCCCCGGTGCAGCGGTCCGCCCAGTGGTCGTGGCGATCCTGGGGATCGCCCTCGCCGCGGCCGGTTGCGTGACCAAAGAAGTCCATACCGCTCAGGTCAACCGCACGACCAACCTCCAGCGGCTCCTGGCTGAGGAAGAGAAGCGCAGTGCTGAGCTGGCCGCCGAGGTCGCCCGGCTGAAGAAGCAGGTCGGTGATCTGGAGCTCCAGAACAAAGGGCTGACTGCCCAACTCGCCAGCACCCAGGCGCAGGTGGTGCGGTCTCTGGAGGAGGTCGGCCGCCTCCAGGAGGAAATCCAACGGGCACGTTCGGTCGTGCCTTCCCCCGCTCCGCCCAGGTCGAAGTCGCCGGCCGCTTTCCCGGCTCCGACCGAGCCTCCCGACCGCCTGGGCGAACTGCAGGGAGAACCCCCCGGTACTAAAAAGTCCAAGGCGCCGATCCCGGCTGACGAAACAGTAGGGTCGCCTCCCGTCCCATCGAGGTCGAAGTCGCCGGCCGCTTTCCCGGCTCCGATCGAGCCTCCCGACCGCCTGGGCGAACTGCAGGGAGAGAGCTCCGGGGATAAAAAAGCCAAGATGCTTGCTCCGACCGCCGAGGACGAACCCGAGTATCTCTATTACGAGGTCAAGAAAGGGGATACCCTCTCGAACATCGCGAGGCGGTACAAAACCGATGTCAAAACCCTCCGTGACCTCAACGACCTGATCGGGACCGACATTCGCGTCGGCGACATCCTCATCGTCGGCCAGAAGCCGTAAATCCTCGATTCATCTCATTGTCCTTGTCCGAACGTAGGGGCGGGCAACCCGGCCGCCAGGCCGGGCCGATCAATACCCCGCCCGTTCTGAATCAACCGATAACACGAAGTCATGAGGGGGATGGCATTCGGCTTGACTAGAGAGGATGAGTGGAATAGGATTGTATTACAGTAATACAATCCAACCCAGTAGAGGTGGGCATGGGCGCTACAGTGAAAGTGAGAGAAAAGTATCAAGTGACGATCCCGCAGACC
>CAYZKG010000148.1:0-5795 GCA_964478915.1 uncultured Nitrospira sp. | reverse complement strand
CGAGATCGGCAGACTCTCAAAGAGGTCCATCAGGAGGCGAGGCGTTTGGCAGGAGATGGAAGGGGTTGGCGCATGCTGTCCACCACGCTCCGGATAATCTCCTCCAGATTCATGGTGGGCTGGAAGCCGATCAGGTTGCGAACCTTAGTGGTGTCCGGCACACGGCGCGGCATGTCCTCAAATCCCTCTTCGTAGGCTTCTTCATAGGGGACGTAGACGATGCGCGAGGAGCTCTTCGTCAGACGGATGACGAGGCGGGCCAGCGCTTCAATCGTCACTTCCTCCTGGCTGCCCACGTTGAAGACATCCCCCACCGCCTGGGGATGCCCGGCCAGCTTCACCAGGGCTTCGACGACGTCTTTCACATGCAGGAAGCAGCGGGACTGTTTTCCGTTTCCATGCACGATGAGCGGTTCCCCCTTGAGCGCCTGACTGACAAAGCGGGGGATCACCATGCCGTACGTTCCGCTCTGGCGCGGGCCGACCGTGTTGAACAAGCGGGCAATTACGGTCGGCACACCTTTCTCCTTCCAATAGACGTAGGCGAGGATCTCGTCTACGGCCTTGGAGGTGGAATAGCTCCACCGGCTTTTCAGCGGAGAGCCAAGCACCCGATCGGTATCTTCGCGGAGGGGGCCGTTGATGTTTTTCCCATAGATTTCCGAGGTGGAGGCAATCAAGACTTTCTTGCGGTAACGGTGGGCCATCTCCAGGACGATCTCGCTCCCCCGGATGTTCGTCATCAACGAGTCGAGCGGTTTCTGGATGATGAGCTCAACCCCCACCGCGGCGGCCAGATGAAAGACCGCATCGCAGCGCTCCACCAGCTTATCGACCAGCGAGTCGTTGAGGATCGTCCCCACGACAACACGAAGGCGCTGGTGACCGTCGAGATGCGCGATATTCTCATATCGGCCCGTGGAAAGATTATCGAGCAGCGTGACCTCATGACCTGCTTCCAGCAGCCGCTCAGCCAGGTGGCTGCCGATAAATCCTGCGCCGCCGGTAATCAGCGCATGCATCACGCGCCTCCGAGGAGCTGCTCGTAGAGCGCCGACACGTCCTGCAGGAGCCGCTCGGCGGTAAACGCGCGCAAGACGTGCGCGCGGCCGGTCGCTCCCAGCTGCTGCCGCAAGGCCGCATCCCGTGCCAGCCTTCTCATGGCAGCCCCAAACCCTGTGGCATCCCCCGCCTGAACCAGCACCCCCCGCTGAACGATCTGGAAGCCGCCGCGTGAGACGGCCTTGCGGGCCTCCAACGGCTCGGTGAGCAGATCACGAACCCCGCCCACATCGGTGGCAATCACCGCTCGACCCGCGGCCATCGCCTCAATCAGCGAGACCGGTGTCCCCTCGTTCCAAGACGTCACACAGGCCACGTCAATGTCACGGTACACCGCCTCCATCTGGCGCTGCCATCCGGTCAAGCGGACAAACGCTCCCAACCGCCTCGCACGGATCTCCTCCTCAACGGCTCGGCGAAGCGGCCCATCGCCGACCATGACTCCCACGATCTGTTCCCTCGGCGGCTGTTGAACGAGGGGCGCCAAGGCCTGGAGAAACAACGCCGGATTTTTCACCGGCACCAGACGGCCCACCATCCCAAACCGAACCGGCGAGGACCCGTTGGGAACAGGCAGGGCGCCTAAGGCGGAGAGATCCAACCCGAGCGGGATGATCCGCCACTGGTCCGCCCGGCCAATCCCCTTGGCGAGGAGCTCGTCTCGAACCGACCGGCTGACCGCGATGAGGCAATCCGTTCGTCGAGCCAGCCAGCGCTCGATCCCCAGAAACATGATCGAGAGCCATCCGGAAAAATAGCCTTCCAGGACGTGGCCGTGAAACGTATGGATGAGCACCGCTCGTACCCCTGCCGTGCGGCCGGGGCCGAAGGTATTGTACCACCATCCGGCAAGCCGGCCGACGGCTCCGGCTTTCGCCATGTGGGTATGGATGATGCGGGGACGTTCGCGGCGGATGATCCCAACCAACCGCCAGAACGTTGTGAAGTCGGCCCAGGGGCGAATCTGCCGGCGCAGGCCGTTGAGACGGATCAGACGAGCCGACCTTGCATCGATGAGTCCGCTCAAATCCCCCTCGGTTGGATCCGGCTCCCCCACCACAAGACATGTGGCAAAGCGCCGGGAATCGAGCCTTGTCGAGAGCAGCGCGGCATGGATCGAGGGGCCGCCGATATTCAACCGGGTCAAGATCCGAAGAACCTTGTCTTGGGCCTTCATCAATGTGCTCTCATCATAGCAAAGCCGTCTCGCAAAATCCAGACTCGCTACCATCTTCCGGAACACCTGTGATACAATACGCCGAGTGCAGAAGCACCAGGAACCGCCATGATGAGCAGGAACAATGGATTGAGCTTCAAAAAGATCGCAGGATGCCTCGTGCTCGTGTTTGCGCTGCACTATGTGTTGGACGAACCCACCCGCTCTTCGCTGATCCGAACGGTCTTCAGACAAAGACAACGCACCCCTCCACACGCGCCTGACCAGGACCACCACCTCCCCGTGAGCCAACATGACCAGGGGTTGTTACGCGACGCGTCCTTCGAGCGGTGGGACGCACTATACCTTCAAGACTGGTTCTCGGTGGTCACGATCGGCGCGCCAGCGGTGGTCAAGCAGGAAATGGAATATGTACGGCACGGACGCAGCGCGGTCCGATTGGAGAGCACTGGCAGCGGCCATGGCGGCAATGTCTACCAAGCACTGCCCCAGGCGCTCATCCCACGGCTCCGAGGGCACCGGCTGACATTTTCTGCCTGGGCGCTCTCCATGGTCCCGGGGGCGCCCTGTCTGCAGATCATGATCGATGACGAAGAATCCTCTCGCTCCAACAGCGCCTGTCTTCAGGGTCCCCGTGCGTGGCAGCC
The DNA here is from genome assembly GCA_964478915.1 of uncultured Nitrospira sp. Taxonomy (GTDB): domain Bacteria; phylum Nitrospirota; class Nitrospiria; order Nitrospirales; family Nitrospiraceae; genus CAYJUM01. The sequence goes on along the minus strand of CAYZKG010000148.1, from coordinate 2,909 downwards.
TGTGACGGTTGAGCGCGTGATTGGCCCGGATGCCACCCGCATCGTCTTGGCGATCCACCTCCCACGAGAGGTCATGGGAGAAACCCCCACGTCGGTCTACGTGGACAGTGTCTCGCTCGCCGAAGACCCGCCACTATCAGAAGCGCCTGGCACGATCGCCGTCACCGCTCCCTTCCCTTCCCCCTCCTCCGAACGGCGTTGAACGCAACGCCCTCCGGGCTCTCGCCAGTCCACGCGCAAGCGCCTCGGCGGCGAACACCGACAGCACCAGCTCCAGCGGCACCCGGTGCTTCATGTTCACCGCGGTCATGGCATGGACGGCGGCCAGGCCCGCGACGGCGGCGAGCAACAGGCAGAGCCGCCGGCGAGACGCCTCGTCCACCCGACGCCATGTCAGCCGTAACCCCGCCAGTCCGACGCCCAACAGGAAGCTGTAGGCGATCCGATAAAGGGCGTCCTGCCACGGCGCGTAGGTCAGACCCGCGTTGGGCGAGAACCAGACAAAGGCCCCGAGCCGGCGCAGCGCCAGGGCGGCGAACCGACCCGGCTGCTCGCGGATGAACCGGACGGCTTCGCTTCGAAAGATCCCCTCTTGCTCCAGCTCTGAAGCGCCGTCAAGGCGGGAGAGCATCCCGGGATCGGCCGACGCGATCACCCGCCGGCCGGTCATGTCCGAATAGGTGCCGTTGGACCGCGGGTTGTTCCCCAGCCAGAGGATGTGCGCCGCATCCGTCGTGACGATGAGCCGGCCAAAGAGCGCCTGGTTGCGCACAAGCCACGGCGAGAAGAGGACCGCCGCCGCCCCAAGCCACACGGCGGCCCGCTGCGCGATGAGCGCTCGGCGCGGACGCGGCGTCACGACGGCTGCCGCCGCCCACGCAGCCAGCCCGCACGCCGCCAACGCCGCGCGCTGCCACAGCGCCAGGCCCATCACCAGCCCGGCCCAGAGGGTGCGTCCAAACCTGCCGTGCGCCTCAGCCGCCCAGACGATCGCGCCCGCCACCGCCACAAAGAGGAACGTATCCATGCCCAACGGGTGGATCCAGTGCGTATCGTAGTAGACGAGAAACGGGTTGACCGCCGCCAGGACACCGGCGACGGCCGCCTTGACCGGATCGCCAAGCAGGCGCCGCGCGATCCACGCCACCCCCAGAGCGGCCGCCAGACTGAACAAGGTGTGGAACGCCACCAGCAGCCCTGTGGAGTGGCTTCCCCGCCGCGTGATCCCTGCCAACAGCGCGATGTAGAGCGGCTCCTTCCAGGCTCGGTAGGTCGTCCCGTACTGCTCAAACGCAAATCCCCGCCCCGCGTTGAGGTGGTCGGCGATCACGGAGTACTCCAGCCGCCCAAGGGCGACCGGCCTGGGACCGCACGCCATGACCGCCAGCCGGACCACCACCCCGACGCCTACCACCCAGAGCGCTCCCTTCATCTTGCTCTGCGGTCAGATATCCCGTTCGGGCTCCCGCTGCGAAGGGGCCCGGAGCCGCTCCAACGCTAAGCGCGTCAACTCCGGGTAACGGCGGCGGAGGACCCGCAGACCGCGCACGCTCAGAAACCGGAGCCGGTCCCGGAGCAGGCCCTGCGGAAAGTTAAACGCCATGCGCCACAGGTTCCATTCCTGATCCAGCAGATCCCGCGGCACACGGATCCGCAGCCGGTTGGAGAGATAGAGGGTCTCCCAGTGAATCTCTCCCTCGATGGCGGCAAAGAGCACGGTGGGCGGCACGCGGATCTCAATGGGCGCCTCCTGCGATAACTCTCGCCGGACCACCTGCCGGCTCGTGCAGTCCACGACCCACCGTTCGTTGATGCCCTCCACCGCAAAGGCAATGGGGACCGTGGTGCGGCGCCGCAACAACCGGTTGCGCCGCACCAGCGCCGTGAAGTAGGCGCGGAACCGCTCGAAGAAGTCCTCCGGTGGTGGCTGTTCCTCGGCTAAGGCTGCCTGGATGATCGTGGCCTGCGCCCGGGCGGTTGCTGCGACGGCCTCATCGCGACGACCCCAATCAAAACCTGACCCGACGTACTCAACCCCATCCGTTGGCGAGAGCCGGTCGCCTCGATTCAGCACGGGAGCCTGCACCTCGGGGGTGCGCTCCACCGCCACCTGCGCAAACCCGAGCCGACGCAATGTCTGCGCCATCCAGGGGTCGAGCTGATACGGAATGACCGCCGTGGCGGTCTTGGGCAGTCGCTGAAGGCTGGGCAGATGAAAATGGTCGTCGTGCACATGGGAGATCATCACGAAGTCAATCGGCCCAAGGTCGTTCCACGGTGGCGTCGGCAACGGTGGGAAATGCACCAGCTATGATACTGGGCCGGACCGTAGAGCCATGGGTCCATCACAATCCGCGCCCCAGCGGCTTCCACGAGGATGCAGGCATGAGCCAGGTACGTCATGCGCATGATGGAACGCCTCCTTGCGTATCGCGCTGGGCAACGGAGAGCGCCCACGCGGTCCGCGCGCAATAGCCCCACGTGAGAAGCCCCGCGACGCCGACGAGCGTGACGCCCGCGATATCGGTTCGGCTCAACTGCTCAAGATGGGCCGTGATGGACGCCAGGCCATAGTGGGCGTTCAACGTCCATTGCCAGTACGACCCGGCGAGAAACAGGCTTGCCAGGACCAGATAGCCCATGGCTTCTCGACGGTTCACGACAAGCCAGAACGGGAGCGCCCAGATGAGCCACTGCACCCCGAAGCCTGGGCTGATCGTGTAGAGTCCGGTGAGAAAGAAGAGCGCCGCATGCCAGGCATCAGGGAGTCGGTGCGTTCGAGCTCGCCAGAAGATCCACGCACAAAAGACCGCGGCCCATCCCCAGTAGAGCCACGGGCCGTGGGCACTGAGCCATCCATTGATGCCGTCGGTCAAGGAGGCGAAGCGCTCAAGCCCAGAGAGACGCAG
>CAYZKG010000147.1:0-5911 GCA_964478915.1 uncultured Nitrospira sp. | reverse complement strand
CAGCAGGACCTGTTCGACTTCATCATGAAGGGGTTCATCATCAGCGAGAAGAACGACGTGACGCTTCCGGTCGGGGTGGCTTGCGACGGGTTCTTCGTGACGCACGCGCGCGGGTACGTCCACATGCAGGACCGCGGCCTCAAGCTGCCGCCCCGCGAAGCCTGGCGGGGCGCGGTGCCGGTGCTGGACGCCGAGAATCCCCCGGCGCGGCTCTCCCGGGATGCGCCCGTGCAGAAATCCAATTTCATGGCCTACAACATCCACGCGGTCTGGCAGCAGGAAGTGTGGGCGGCGGTCGAGCGCTCGCGGAAGTACATCAACAAGTACATGGGAGGGCTGCTCACAGCCGAGAACGTGGACGGCGCCGATGCGATTCTGATCGCGTCGGGCAGCGCGGCCGCGCAGTCCCGTGAAGCGGTCCGGCTCTGCGCCGAGAAAGGGATCAAGGTCGGATTGATCAAGATCCGCTCGCTCCGGCCCTTCCCGACCACCGAACTGCGGCAGCTTTGTGCGAAGGCCAAGCTGATCGTGATGCCGGAATTCAATTACGTCGGCTGGCTGGCCAAGGATGTGGCGGCGGCGATCTTCGGACACTCCAAGGCCAAGATCATCGCCGGACCGCACGTGTACGGCGGTCAGTCCATGCCGGTGGAGCTGATCGTAGATGAGGTGGTGAGCGGGTTGACCGGAAAGAAGTCCACCAATGTGCCGGCATCGGCCGTCATGGGGTGCGACGTCGATCCGGCAATGGTCGCCCACTTCATGCAGAACATCTGAATAGAAGTTGGCGGAAAAACAAGAGCCCGATCCCATCCGGATCGGGCTCTTCGTTTTTCACCTTATCCCTAACGCCTCACGCCTAACGGAGAACTTTGCGGCTTTACGTCTGCAGATCCTCTTGTACCAGCTCTTCGCTGTCCGGCATCCCGTACGCGATGAACTTGGCGTACGACAGGTAGATCATGCTGCTGTCGCGCATCGCCCTCGCGCCGTGGGTCATGCGTTCGAGCTTCGTGGCATCGGTCGCTTCCGAGGCCTGCATCAGGGCGACCTGCTCCTGCAGCGCCTGATTGTATCGCTCCATCGCGCGCTCGACTTCGCGGTAGGCTTGTAAGAGCTCGTCGGTCATTGAAGCGAGCATACACCACGGTTCAGTGACGGTCAACAAGGCCATGTCTCAACCAGCTCCGCGCCGCCTGTCCCCACGACTCCTTCGGGTCCTCTCTGAGAGCACCGAGCTTGAGGTCGGCCGAGAGCCGCCTGCCGTTCCCCGTGAGCTGGTCGAGGCGGTCGTGGAGCTGTCCAGTCTGTTCACCGGCAAGCGCGGGAGCGAATTGCCGTCCTATCAGGCGGACGAGCGGTTGCGGAGGGCCTACCTCGCCTACTACCTTCCGGTCAATCTCGCCAAGGTCCAGGCGCTTCTCGATGAGCTCCCTGCCCTGAGCCTGCCCGTCGAGAGCCTCGGGGTCGAGCGATCGAAGGGTCGCCTCCGCGTCCTGGACGCGGGAAGCGGTCCAGGCACCGCCAGTCTGGGCATCCTCGATTGGGTCAGCCGGAAATCCGGGTCGAGCCCCGTTCCGCTCGACGTGGTCGCCGTGGATCAGTCGGCCGATGCCCTTCGAGTGTGCGAAGACCTGTGGCGTCGCTATCTCGGTCCCGCCGCAGCCTCGGAGACCACCTTGGTCACTGTGCGCAGCGATCTGGAGCGATGGCGCCGGGCAGACAATCTTCCCGAGCCGGTACGGCCGGCCTCCCGCAATGGTCGGTACGATCTGATCGTGGTCGCCAATACGCTGAACGAGCTGTTCGGCGCCGCACGCGAGCCGCTCACGCGCCGCGCCAAACTCATCCGCCTGCTTCTCGATCTCTTGGAGGAGCACGGGACGCTCATGCTCGTGGAGCCGGCGCTGCGAGTCACCGCGCGCGCCTTGCATCAGTTGAGGGACCTCCTGGTCGCCGAGAACGCCTGCACCGTGTACAGTCCGTGTCTTCATGAGTACGGGTGTCCGGCATTGGTGAACCCGGAGGATTGGTGTCATGAGGAGCGAAGCTGGAAGGCGCCGGCGCTGGTCGCGGCAATCGATCGCCGGGCCGGGTTCATCAAGGATGCGCTGAAGTTTTCGTATCTGCTCCTCCGGAAGGACGTCCGGACGATCGTGCGCCGCGCGCCGGATGTCTATCGCGTGGTGAGTGAGCTGCGGGAGATGAAGGGGGAGAAGCGGGCGTGGCTGTGCAACGAGCAGGGCCGGCCGGAGGTCGGACGGCTGGACCGGGAGCGCTCGGAAGCGAACGCCGCACTGGATGACTGGCACCGCGGCGCCATCGTCAGGATCAGTGACATCGTCCGGAAAGACCAAGGCGCCTTAGGCCGGATTTCGGCGAAGGCGACTGTGGAGATGATCCGATCAATTGATCCTTAGCTACAAGCGTCGCCTTCCTGTTTTTCGCTCCAGACGCCTCCCGGGGCGACCCTTCCGGACTCCGCCGGGCGGAAGCCTTCGAAAATTCTCTCCGCTGCGGTCGATGACCGCAGTTCGTCCGTCAGTTTCCGCTTTCCTTTCCGGCGAAGTCTCGGTGGGGCCCCGCCCCTCCGGCAATTTCGCTCTCAACAGGAAGGCTCCGCCTAAAAAGCGGCCCGCACCTAAAAAGAAAGTGGAAAGGCGACGAGTCGCTTCCAGACCCGTCGCCTTTCTGTCGCGGTGCCGCACCGCTCCGGCTGCTCGGTTGACAAGCCCAGGACAATCTGAAGAAAATCGCGCTACCCATGTGTTCTCTGGATATGCCTGTCGAACGTTAGACGGTCAGCGCATGCAGAAGCCATCGAAAGAAACGATCATTGCGGCGTACAACGACTTAGTCAAAGAACGGGGAGGTAAGCCCAGTGGCGAGGGTGTGTTCAAACGCGAAACGGGAATTTCGCCTTATCACTGGAGGGGAGGGTACTGGCGGTCTTGGTCTGCATTTCAGACGGCGGCCGGATACGCACCAAATAGCCCAACCCAAAAGATTCCTGATGAAATCCTCCTGCATCGCTTCGCGGAATTAGCTTTAGAAAGGAAAGAGATTCCCACGCAAGCCGATCTTGCACTCAAGCGAAAGGAAGATCCTTCTTTTCCTGATAAAGCAGCATTCAGTCGATGGGGTGGCCGAGACCCGTTGCTTGGCAAGGTCGCTGAATACTGTGAAGGGAAGGAACAGTTTGCACCAGTACTTGAACTCCTGAAGCGCGGCGTATCGAATAGGCTAGAGGATCGACTTGAGTCATTTCGTATCAAGGGATTCGTGTATCTGCTGCGCTCGGGCAAGAACTTCAAGCTTGGCCGAACCAATGCAGCAGGGCGACGTCTCCGTGAGCTTGCCATCCAACTGCCCCAGAAACCAGATACAGTTCATGTCATCGAAACAGATGACCCTGAAGGTATTGAAGAATATTGGCATCACCGTTTTGCCGAGAAACGTCGGGGAGGAGAGTGGTTTACTCTTTCTCCAGAGGACGTGAGAGCTTTTAAGAAGCGCCGCTTTCAATGAAGGGTGTCTAGCCCAACGACATATGTATGAGGCTTGATGACCGGCTCTACGGCGAAACTGACGATTCCTGTGCCCTTTGTGGCCTCCGTGAAATCAACTCGCTAACGATTCATCATATCGACGACAATCCCGCGAACAACGTCTACGAGAACATGGTCGTCTTGTGCCACAACTGTCACCAGCGCCACCATCTACAGAAAGGCATCAGTCGCGCAGACATCGAGCGGCGCAAACGCCTGTTGATCCAAAAAACCGTGACGACGTATGGAATTAGCGCAATGAAGATCGCGGCCCGAAACAACTTCGGCGTTGTGGCCCTTCCATTCCTTCTGTATCACCTTGTTGACCTTGGCTACATGTCGAAGGAGGAATCGCAAATGGGTTACGGAGAGCAAGAAGATGCCACAGCTCGCTTTTCGATTACCGAAAAGGGACGCGAAATCCTTACCAGGTGGCTGGATTGAATCGCAGTTCCATCAGGAACCAATCTTTACATCAGGAAACAACGGTGTCAGGAACCGTTTTGGCACGCACGAGTTATCATGACTTCGCGGACCGTCGCGATACTTCATGGAATGGCCGCAACCATTCTTGCCGTTGGGCTGCTATTTGCTAGCGCTGCGACGGCGGACGAATTGCGGCTGCCATTTATTCACAGCTGGGCATTGATGCACGGCTCAATCTTTTTCGTCTTCCCGGTTTACTTCTTGCTGTCTCATGTAGCGCTTCGGCCTGTGGCGCGCCGGCTGCAAGGCGGCCCGCACCAAGCCTCTGTGCCCACCCAGCACATATCTCTTTTGGCTATTTCCTCGTTACTCCTCTCTGGCAGCGGTTTTCTCATTCCATTTGTCGGTTCGGTTCTCGGAATCGCTACTGGGCATATTGCGCGCCGTCGGTGCAGAGCTAACGCGGAACTATCGGGTTCGGGCTTTGCGGTTGCGGGACTCGTGCTGGGCTACTTGGGTCTCGCGTATTCTTTTTATGCCTTCGGTATGGTCTCTTGGGTGGCGTCCCGGCATAGCAGCTAACCAGCGCTTACACGGACGCCAGCTGCCTTCCGGTGGCTGCACGGTGAACCTTGATCACAACCCCCGTGGTAGCGTGAGGGGAGGCGATGGCGGAGCCGAAGGGAAGGGCGAAGATGGCTGGAGAAGTGGTGCCGGGCGTCTATCGCTTCACCATGTACGATGACCGGATTGATGCGGAGAGCGATGGCTATGTGGTGGTGGAGAACGATCGGGCGATCCTGATCGACCCGCTGCCGATGGCCGAACGAGACCTGAAGAAGCTGGGCGCGGTTGAAGCGATCTGCCTGACTGCCTCCTGTCACGAGCGCGCGGCGAAGCGGTATCAGCGGACTTTCAAGGTCCCGGTCTATGCTCCTCGGCGCGCCGTCGGGTTCGAAAAGACGAAGCCGGACCGCTGGTACGGCCCCGGCGCTCGTCTGCCCGGCGGCTTGAAGGCTGTGCATTCACCCGGTCCGACCGATGCGCATTACTCACTCTATCTACTGAGAGGCGGCGGGGTGGTGTTTTGCGCGGACCTCCTCACCAATTACGGAGGCCGTCGGTTGGCGTTCGTAGCCGGCGAATATCAGGATGATCCGAAAGGCACTCGCAAGAGCGTGAGGCGTCTCTTGGACCTGCGGTTCAGAGTGCTGTGCCCGAATCATGGGAAGCCAATCAAGACCGGCGCGAAACAGGCAATTCGGCACGCGCTAGCGCGGGATGCGATTCGGCGCGACTGAGGCAGGAGGCCTTTTCAACAGCCGTCAGTCGCGCTCCGGTTCGGTGCGCCCGTGCTGGTGGGTCACTTGATCTTCCTCGAACAGCTCCGCCATCTCCTCCGCGAGCATCTCCCGGTCGCCGGGGACGGAGACGAGGGGAATCTGTTTGCGGGGCTTGTCCGGATGCTTTTTGGAGGGACCGGGTTTCTTGGTCGGGCTCATGGGTCTATTGAATCAGAGCCGGAGCCTACTTGCAATGACTTATTCAAAGGTCTCCAGGGAAGACTTCTCGGGAAACTCGTGCCGACACGCCTTGCAGGTGACGAAGTAGAGCGCCTCGCGGACCGACATGACGATGCGAAAATCCAGTTGCACGCCCCGACTCCGGCACGAAGGACAGGAGATCCCCTTGAGGATGTAGGGCACGTCCGGCTGGGTCCGCTCATAGAACTCCATGTCCGTATGGACCGGAAACGTATAGCGGCATTTCCGACAGACCCCTTTCCATTCGCCGTCGGGCTGCATGGTCCGGCGGTCGATGCCGAACTCGCTCGTTTTGCAAATGGCGCAGCGCACGCTGCTCAGCCTCGCCTCGACCTGCTCCACCGTTAAGGTCGCCATGCTTACCTTAGCTCGTCAAAGGCGCGCCAATTATCC
>CAYZKG010000146.1:0-5943 GCA_964478915.1 uncultured Nitrospira sp. | reverse complement strand
CGGGAAGTCCACCGATCGAACATGACCAAGGTGGGCGGGTACAAGCGGGCGGATGGCAAATGGGTCAAGCCTTCCACCTATTCTCCGGCTGATCTTCGGACGATTCTCAGCTCGCAGGCCGGAGAGAGCTCGGAGCGCGCGTGATGGCAGCTGAGCCGACCTGTCCGAACTGCGGCAGAGATTTTGTCAGGCGGTCACACCGGCAGGGAATCTTCGAGCGGCTGATCAGTGTGATCTATGTGTACCCGTTCCGCTGCCAGTTGTGCTTGCACCGGTTCCTGACGCTCCAACTGGGCAAACGCTTCATCAAGCAGAAGGTGGATCGTCGGGAATACGAGCGGATCGAGACGAAATTGCCGCTGGCCTTCAAAGGCGATCAGGCGCAGGGAGAGGGGACGGCTATCGATCTGTCGATGGCGGGATGCGCCGTGGAGAGCGACGTGAAGGTCCCTGAAGGCTCCCTGGTCCAACTGGAGCTCAAGAACGCTCCGGCCGCCCCGGTCAAGGTGGAGGCCGCGGTGGTGCGCTCCACCCGTCAGAGAACCATCGGCCTGCAGTTCCTACGCTTGAGGGAAGAGGAAAAGGAGCGACTCCGGCAGTTCGTGCGGCAGCTCCTTCAGTCCCGCCGCCCCAAATAACGATGAACGCGGAATGCGGAATGCTGAATTATCGTTTTCCAATCAGGGCATTATCGATCAGCCGGATGCGCCCGATGCGGACCGCGCCCAGCAGCACGACGGCCCTGGCGATCCGCTCGATCGGCTCCAACGTTCTGGGATCACAGACCGCCAGGTAGTCCGCGCGCGCCAGCGGTTCCTGGCCCACTCGCTCCTGCATCAGCCGCTTCACCCGCTCCCCTGAGCGTTGCCCGGCCTGAATAGACGCACACCCGACCTGCAACGCGTCGTACAGCACTGTGGCCGCCCGGCGCTGCCTGGGTGAGAGATACTGGTTCCGAGAGCTGAGGGCCAATCCGTCCGGCTCCCGGACCGTGGGGTGAATGGCTATCCGCACGCCGAGATTGAGGTCCTCCACCAATCGCCGGACCACCACGGCCTGCTGGAAGTCCTTCTGGCCGAAAAAGGCCACGTCCGGCCTCACGATGGTGAACAATTTGGTCACGATCGTCACGACGCCTTCGAAATGACCGGGCCTCGCGGCTCCTTCCCACCGGCGGGAGAGGTCCCGAACGACCACAGACGTCTGGAAACCGGCCGGATAGATGTCGCGCCGGGGCGGAGCGAACAAGGCATCCACACCTTCGACCCGGCACAGCGCCGCATCGGCGCGGATCCGGCGCGGGTAGCGAGCCAAGTCTTCTCCAGCACCGAACTGTCGGGGATTGACGAACAGGCTGACCACCACCGCGTCGCACGAGAGCCGGGCGGCCCGGATGAGCGCGCGGTGACCGGCATGGAGCGCGCCCATGGTCGGGACCAGCCCGATGACCACGCCTTCCCGGCGGAGGGTACCACTCCAGGCCGACATGGCCCTTACGGAGCGGAAGACGCGCATCAAGGGTTTCGGGCTGGCGCCTGGGTCGTGCAGGCAGGCCGAGCGCCATACCGTGGGGATGGCTGAGGCTCCAGCCGGACGACCCGTGCCGGATCGGCGAGATGGGCCAGCAGGTCTCTCACCGACCGCTTGAGGAGCGGGTGCCGCCACTCCGGCGCCAGCTCCGCGAGCGGCGCCAGAACGAAGCGCCGCTGGTGGAATCGAGGGTGTGGGATCGTGAGGCCCCCTTCAGCGATGACCCGGTCGCCATAAAAGAGGATGTCCAGATCCAGCGTCCTGGGCCCTCCACGCCGCTCCAGGTCTCGGCCCAGGGCCCGTTCCACTTCACGGCAGGTTTCGAGCAAGCGATGTGGCGGCAACTCGGTCTCGAGCTGGACGACGCCGTTCAGGAACCAGCCGGGACCGGGATCGGTCGTGTCCCGCACCGGTTCGGTCTCATAGAGCGAGGACACGGTGGCGAGCCGCGTGCTGGGCAGCAGGCCCAGGAGCGTGACAGCCCGGTCGCAGTAATCGAACCGGTTGCCCACGTTGGACCCAAATGCGATAAACACCGTCTCACTCACATCGCCTCACTTTCTTACCCGAAGCCGGACGGATGGGCCGGGTACCCGCCTTGCGGGTGCTGGCGACAGGACCCGCAGTCCCATCTTACCATCGTGTTTTCTCGATGCGGGCCACCGCCTCTGCCAGTCGCTCCTTGGGTGTGGTCAGTGCCATCCGAATGTAGCCTTCCCCCTCCAAGCCGAAGCCGTTTCCGGGCGTTGTGACGATGCCGGCCTTCTCCAGCAAATGGGCCGTAAACGACGTGGAGGTATATCCAAACGGAATCGCGACCCAGACATAAAACGCCGCGCGAGGCATCTCGACGTCGAGCCCGAGCTTCTTCAGAGCCGGCACGAGCACGTCCCGGCGCGCCTGGTACACGGCGCGTATCCGGTCCGTCACCTGCTCGCCCAGCTCCAACGCAGTCATGCCGGCCTCCTGGACCGCCTGAAACACGCCCGAATCCAGATTGCTCTTGACCTTCCCCAGTCCGGACAACACCTGCTTGTTTCCGACCGCAAAGCCGAGCCGCCATCCCGTCATATTGAAGGTCTTCGACAACGAATGAAACTCGATGCCGACCTCTTTGGCCCCCTCCACTTCCAGGAAGCTCGCCGGCCGCTGGCCATCGTAATAGATCTCGGAGTAGGCCGCGTCATGGCACACGATGATCTGATGCTCCCGGGCGAAGGCGACGACGCGCTTGAAGAACTCTCGGCCCGCCACTGCCGACGTGGGATTATTGGGAGAGTTCAGGAACATCAGCTTGGCGCGGCGGGCGACCTCTGCCGGGACCGCCCCGAGATCAGGAAGGAACCCGTTCGCCTTTGGCAATGGCATGACGTAGGGGATTCCGCCGGCGAAGCTCGTTCCCACCGGATAGACCGGATAGCCCGGGCTGGGGACCAGGACCACGTCGCCCGGATCGACGAAGGCCAGCGGGACATGCCCGATCCCCTCCTTCGAGCCGATCAGCGTCAGCACTTCATCCTCCGGGTTCAGCTGCACGCCGAATCGGCGCTTGTACCAGGCCGCCACGGCCTGCCGAAAGGAGGCCAGGCCTTTATAGGACGGATACTGATGGTTCTTCGGCTCCGCCGCGGCCTGCTTCAATCGCTCGATAATCGGCGCCGGCGTCGGCAGATCCGGATCACCGATGCCCAGATTAATGATGTCGATGCCGCGGGCGATAGCCTTTTGCTTCATCTCGTCGATCGCCGCGAAAAGATAGGGAGGCAGCGCCTTGATCCGCGCCGCTGGATGGATCGGAAAACCGGCCATTCGGGCTCCTTTCGTTGCGGGGCTGAAAGCCTCTCAGGGTACTGCAAACAAACGGAGGCAATCAACCGGCCGCCTCATTTCCTCTCTAGCTCTCGCTTCCCCTTCTGGGGTAGAATGCGACATATGTCGCGATCGATCAGAACGGCGGAGGACGTGGCCTGGCTGTTGGAGCACACTCACGCGTTCCAGGGCGGCCAGGTGCTGGAGCTTCACGTCCGCAAGCAACGCCTGTTCGACGAAACCACCGGTCGCGAGATCCCTGCCACCACCATCATCACGGCCATCATTCGCTATGAGCTGTTGAGCGGTGACATGGCCGCGCCCCATACCGTCACGCGTATCGCGAAAATGACCATGGCCGGCGTCACGGATTTTTCGATCTTCGAGCAGGAAGGAGCCGACTTCTCGGAGATCGGGGTGATCCACGCCGAGTTCTCGTGCGACCGGCTGCGGTTCTGGTTCGACCCCCAAGGCGAGCTCTACGTGATCTGCGATCAGGCCGAGATCGAGGAGGTCTCCCGTCCCGGCGCCGACCGGCCGGTCCCGGCCGGAGCCACGGAGTGGACGTTTCAGGCTCATACCGGCGACCTGCCATCCGTCGCCTGGTTCCTCGACCGGCTCGATCGGGCCGGGCTCCCCTGCGCCTGGCGCCCAAGCAAGCGGACGACGCGTCCCCACCCGGCTCTCCAGTGGGAAGGGTATTTAATGTTGGCCTCCGCGCACGGGGTTCCCCGGGGCGGAGGTGTCTTCATTCAGACCTATGGGCCACTCGACGGCTGCGGGTTCGGCCTCACCGTCAGGGCCTCGGATACACACGAGAATGGGATCAGCCGTTTGATCACGGTCCTGGCGGAGATCGTCGTACGAAGCTTTGCAGGCCGATGCCTGGTCGGCACGCAGATCATGGAACGAGAGGAATGGCTGGAGCGCCGGGCCATGGTGTGGGGCGCACGGCGCGACGAATAAGGAGCGCCAGGCTTGTGCGCGCCGCCGAGCCGGTGAGGCGGCCGGGTCCTTTCACGGCGCGACGATTCACCCATTGCGACGTAACCGCGATGGGTCCTTCCACCACTTTCAAATCGTTGGTGACTGTCTCCTTGGCAGGGCGGATCAGTGGGGAGCTTGGGCCGTACCGTTCTTCGTATTCACGCACTCCACGAGGTGCCAGTACCGCAGCGGATTGACCTTCTCCTTTCGAGCCACGACGAGAGACGTTCCCTCCAGTACTTTGTTCAGGGACAGATCGGTCCGGAACCCGATGTGCTTGCACAGCGGTGAGATCACCTTCTCGACCGCCGCAATGAGCTTGTTGCCGTTGCTGAAGTGATTGAGCATGATGATCCGGCCCCCTTCTCGGCACACTCGAATCATTTCGGTCACCACCTTGCGATAATCCGGGACCGCAGTGACCACATAGGCCGCCATGACCGTGTCGAAGCTGTTGTCCGGAAACTCCATCCGCCCCGCATCCATCCGGATGAGCTCGACGTTCCCCAGCCGGTGAGCTCGGATGCGCTGCCGGGCCTTCGCCAGCATGTCGTAGGAGAGATCGATGCCGACAACCTTGCAGTCTCGAGGATAGAGGGGCAGGGACAGGCCGGTGCCGACCCCGACTTCGAGGATCCGCTCTCCCGGTGCAGGCTTGAGCTGACGAACTGCGGATTCACGGGATTCGTGAAAAATCTTGCCGAAAATCTGGTCATACACCGCCGCATAATTCGAGTACACCCGCTCGACCTTTTCCAGATCCATGCTTTTCCTCCGTCTCTTGCTTACCGCCCACGCCGGGGGCCAGGCCCCAATAGCTCGGGCCTCGGATAAAGATATGTGCGAACCCGGTTGGTGAGGAGATTTAACTAGGCGGGAGACCCGGAATCATGGTGCCGTTATCGGGACGGCCCACCTGAGCAAACCGGCGATACTGTAACGAAAATCCAAGAGCGAGTCAACAGGCTCTCCTGCAGATTTTTCTACTAGCGATTAGTTGGGGGTCGAGGATTCCTGAACGAGCGTTCAGGAGACAAAGGCGTCCAGGAAAGTGCCGTACGGTGACGGCAAATCAGTGATGCGGCGGGATCGTACCATCTCGGCGATGATGCCCCGATGTTTCTTGCTGAGACCGGATTCGACAAAAGCCACGCGGTAGAGCGCCCATTGGCGGGTCGGGTCGCGTTGGATTTGCTCTTGTTCCTCCCGGGACAGGGCGTTGAGGAGGGTCGTGAGGTGGCCGACCGCTTTCTCCACGCTGTGATAAGGAGGAGCCAATTGCAGCTTTGCGTAAAACAGCTCCAGGTGGCGGCGGAAATCGTCGCGAAGCCACTGAACTGCTGCTGACCGCTCCCGCATGGAACCCCTCGTTGACGTTCATCCGCGGTGCCGCAGGATATCCTCCGCTGCGGCTCGAAGGCAAGGCGTGTCTCAATAAAGGAGATTGCGGCACCCCGGCCTGTGCAGACGTTTCATGCCTCAACCGGCGCGCCGGGCGGAGTTCCGGCCAAGGCCATGGCGGAGGCCAGCACCGCCTCGGCGACTTGGCCCATGAAGGAGAGGTCCAGCGTCTCTAGCGTATCGCTGGCACGATGGTAGTGGGGGTTTCTGAAGTCC
>CAYZKG010000145.1:0-6111 GCA_964478915.1 uncultured Nitrospira sp. | reverse complement strand
CGCCCGGAATTCCGGACGGCCCTTCTTTGTTTCGAGTCGGGATGTTCAGAGGAGGGCTTTGACGTTCTCGGGGGGCCGTCCCAGAACCGCCCGGTCGCCCTTTTCGATAATGGGTCGCTGGATCAGTTCAGGATAGACCACCATCAGTTTAATGAGTTCGGCATCGGGGAGGTCTTTCTTATCCAATTCCAGCTTCTTATAGGTCTCTTCCCCGGTGCGGAGGATCTCGCGAGGCGAGAGGCCGAGTTTTTGAAGCAACCGCCTCAAGGTGGCGCCCGACATCGGAGTCGCGAAATAATCGATCGTCACGAAGTTTGCTTTGGCCGCGCGCAGCAAGGCGAGCGTCTCGCGGCACTTCGAGCAGCTTGGCTTCTGGTAGACCGTCAATTTTTCTGCGGGTGTCGTCATGCTTCGTTCCTCCCTCTCGGGGTTGGTGATACCAATGGGTGAGACAGGTTGTCAAGTGCGTGGAACTTCAGGAAGCGTCGGCCTCGGGTTGATCGGGATGGGGCGTCATGGCAGCCGTTATGCCCGGCATCTTCTGGAGGGAGTCCCCGGGTGCTGTCTCGCTGCGGTGTCGCGGCGCAATGAGGCCGAGGGCCGGGCCTTCGCCGAACGCCATAGCGTCGCGTTTTTTCCGGACTGGCGAGAATTGCTTGCCCGGCCTGACGTCGCCGCGGTCCTAGTGGTCACTCCCCCGGCTATGAACCGGGGAATTTGCCTGGAAGCCGCTAGGGCCGGCAAAGCCCTGCTAATTGAAAAGCCGCTGGCCCTGACGACAGCCGATGCCGCTGAGATGGTCCGCGCGACTCGCGCTGCCGGGGTCGCGCTGATGACCGCGCAGACGCTCCGATTTACGCCGGTCCTTCGCCGACTCCGCGAGCGGTTGGCGGAGATAGGCCCGCTTGAATATTTATCGCTGGCGATGCGGGCGGAGCGACCGCCGCATCGGTGGCTGGATGATCCCGCTCAGGCGGGCGGGGGAGCTCTGCTTGAGATCGGAATCCATCTCTTGGACCTCATCCGCTACCTCACCGGAGAGGAAGCGGTGGAAGCCGCTGCCGACCTTGCCAGACGGCATACCCAACGAGTGGAGGACATGGCACTCGCGAGGTTTCGGTTGACCTCCGGTCTTCGGTGTTACGTGGAAGTGTCAAGGGTATCGGGTGGCCGCGTGTGTCGTGTGGAGGCAGTCGGCCAGGCCGGTCAACTGATTGCGGACGTGGACCAGAGCGTGCTGACCCGCATCGAGGGTCGGCTGGTCGTGGAGACGGAGCCGGTTCCGGACCGGCCGACTCTCGTCACAGTCCTGGAAGAATTCGCCCGGAGCCTCACGACAGGGACCCCGGTTCCGGTTTCCGGAGAGGACGGCCTCCGCGCGGTCGCGATGGCTGAGGCGTGCTATCGTTCAGCTCAGGACGGGCGCCCTGTTCCGGTGTCGCTTCCAACTTGACCCCTCTTTCGAACGCATGGTATAGACCCGTCAAGAGTGTCGTTTCCTCGGCGGAAACCCTGGGGGATACAGTGGGTGTAGAAGAGGGACGGTTCGCGCAGCCCAGCGGCTATGCGGTCGCCACGGCCGAGGCACGAAACCTGAGAGATCTCCGCCATCGACGGCTCGGTCAGCCCGTGTATGTCGTCTCTGACCACACGCTCGGGCGCAAAGGCCAGGTGGCCAAGTGGGAGAAGTTCAATGTCCGGTTGGCGGTGGTCAAATTCTCAGACAATGTGCTCTTAGGATACGATCCCGCTGACTTACTGCTTCCCACGCGGTTTGAGGCGGACGGCGCGCCTGCTTTCGACATCCGCGCCTGTGAACTCTGCCAAGCGCCCTTCGTCTTGACGCAGCAGGAGGTGGAGGAGGAGAAAGAACCCGCCCGCTGCCCCGCCTGCCAGGATTTCTAAAGTCTCCCCCGCAGGCGGGTGAAGCGGTCCTCCACGAGCACCCCGGTCGCCTTCCACCCGTGCATCTGGATGACTTCCTGGACGGCCCCGATGCGGGTCGAGAAGTTCGGGTGGGACTTGAAGAAGGCCCGGTCGTCACCCTTCGCAGCGCGAAGGCGCGTTAAGAGCGACACATAGGCGGTTGGATCGTACCCGACGCGGGCGGCGAACAGGTCCCCGAGGCTGTCCCCTTCGAGTTCCTTGTCCTGGTCGAGTCCCTCATCCAGGAGCTTCTTCGCGGCCGCGTCAATCAAGCCTTTGAACATGTCAGGGTTCTGATTTGCATAGGCCAGGCCGGCTTCGGTGATGCCGGCCAGGCGCTTGCTTCGCTGGATGACCTCGAGGATGTGTTTCTGGCTGACATGCGCGATCTCGTGGCCCAGCACGGCGGCCAGCTCGGCTTCGTTCCGGACCTGCTTCAGGAGTCCCCGCGTAACGAAGATGTACCCGCCCGGCGCCGCAAAGGCATTGATCGAGTCGTGGTTGAGCACGGCGAAGTGGTAGGGAATATCCGGCCGGTCGCACGTCAGGGCCACAGCATGGCCGACTAGGTTCACGTACCGCGTGAGATCCGGCTGGTCGTACACCCCGCCATAGCGGGCGATCACCTGGAGCGCGATTGCGGCGCCGATGGACCGCTCTTCTTCGTACCCTATCGGCATCAGCCCGCTCACGAGGGTGCCCCCGCCGTGGATAACCTTGGCGAGCCGCTCGTCACCGGATCGCCGCGCCGCATCTTCGGCGGCCCGTTGGACCTCCGCGCATCCGCCCCACGCGCCGATCGTCACAAGCGCGAGAACGGGCCCGATCGTTCGAAAGAGGTTACTTTGCATATTCCCCGAGTCCTCCTTCCTTCAGGAAATCCTCCACTTCCTGCTCGCTCATCCGATACGCCGCCATGCGATCCACCGCGTCCCGGTGCTGCTGGATGATGCCGACCCGACGGGCATAGCCTTCCGCGACCTTGTCCAAGCCGCGGGCGCCGGCCGAGGCCGTCACGTCAGCCGCGTCTTTCCGCCGAAAGCTCTTGCCCAGCTTGGCCAGGTCGTCGTCGCCCTCAGCCGGCTTGGCGGTCATCGTTTTGTTCGCGAAAACCCAACCCTTGACTCCGCTGGCAGTCTGGACTTCCAACCAGTTTCCTTCCCTGCGGAGGACTTCCAAGGCCTCACCGAATTTCAGGTCGGCGACCACGCTGTCGAGCGACGTTTTCCCCGAACGGAGCTTCGCCGTCTTCCCCTGGACAAAGACGGTCTCCGCCAGCGCGACGCCGGTGAAGAGGCACACGCCTACTACGAGCACGGTGATGAGAAGCGGGACTGGTCGCCGGCGATGTCTCACGCGATCCCCCTGATGCTCATTTGGATTTGAGTACGTAGACCCCGTCCCAGTCGGGCGGTGGCGGAGCACTGAGATAGTCTTCGGTTCGATGCAGGTAGACCTTGGAAGGGCCATCGGACGAGTCCAGCCGCAAGGCTGCCTCGAACAACTGTTTGGCCGCGGCAAACTCCCGGCGCTTGTACGCGGCAAGCCCTTCCAGATAGAGACCGACCACTCGTTGTTTTTCGGCTGACAGCCCCCCCTTGCGGGCCAGTAATTCGTACACCACGACCGGCTCCAGCTTGCCTTTCACTCGCAACAAGTCAACTTCCCTGGCCTCGATATCGCCGTGAGAGAGTTCATAGGTCCGAGGTCCCAGGAGGATGAGGGTGTCATAGAACTTATTGGCGCCCTCCAGGCGGGACGCGAGATTGACGCTGTCACCCATCACAGTATACTCCATCCGGGCCTGCGATCCCATGTTCCCCACGACCAAGGGCCCGGAATTGACGCCGATCCGGGCGATAATCTCAGGATGCCCTTGGGCCGTCCATTCCTCCCGCAGTCGGGCCAGCGCCGCCTGGCTGTCCAGGGCCGCATAGCAAGCCAGGGTGGCGTGGTTGGGTTCGCCGCGGGGAGCGCCGAAGATGGCCATGATGCCATCGCCCAGGTACTTGTTCACGTTCCCCCGATGTCTGAGGATGATGTCGGTCATGGCCGACAGATACTGGTTCAGCAGTTCGACAAGGGATTCGGGCTGCAGTTTCTCCGAGATGGTCGTGAAGCCCGCCACGTCCGAGAAGAAGACGGTGAGTTCCTTTTTCTCGCCGCCCAGCTTGATTGCCTCCGGGTTGCGCATGATCTCATCCACGACTTCGGCGGCCATGTATTTGTCGAACGCGGCCCGCAAGAGACGGCGCTGCCTGCCCTCCGTGAGATATTCCACTGTGGAGGAGGCGGCAAAGGTCAGGGCCAGCGCTCCTTCCGGGAAGGCCAATTCCAGCCAGAGGCCGTGCCCAGTGAAGGCATGCACGGCAAGTCCGTAATAGGCGACGGCGAATCCTCCAATCAGGGCGAACTTCAGCGCCTGTCGCTGGAGCAGCACAAAGCCCCAGGCGGTGCCGAGGCAGAGGCTGAGAGTCGTCAGCGCAAAGACCCAATAGGGGGCTGGCTGCATGTACCGGCCGCGGAGAATATTGTCGAGAGTGGCCATGTGGATCAGCACCCCGGGCGTGATGGGAGAGAGCGGGGTGACCCGGAGGTCATAGGTGCCGGCGGCGGTCGTCGCGATGAAGACGATCTTGTCTTTCAAGAGGGCCGGATCGAGCAAGGGCCGTTCGCCTTTCTGCATCTGAGAAAACGATTTCAGGACAGCGCCGATGGAATACGCCGCGTAGGTCTTCCCTTCCAACGTCCCATGCCAGTCAATCACCAACTCTCCATGTTTCGTGAGGGGGATGGTAGCCGTTCCCATCCGGAGGGTGCGACCGTCGAGAACCGCACCGTCTGCCTGGAGGAGGTAGCGCGCTACGGCGGTCGCCAGTTGCATGAAGGTGGCCTGAGGCGTTTCGGCGAGCAGGGGGAGGCGGCGCATGGTCCCGTCGGGATCGGGAAAGAAATTAACATAGCCGAGACCCCGTGCAGACTCGGCCAGGGGGGGAATGGGCAACTTCACGCCTTGGTCTCGGCTCAGGAGCGTGACGGGTCCAGCGGTCTTGCTTTCCACTGGAATCGTAGCCTTTGCAAGATGGCCAGGCGGAGGGGCGTCGGGTGACGATTGGAGCTGGAAAGGGAGAAACACGTTCCCTGCCGCCCGAATGTCCTCGGCAAAGGCCTGATCGAATTCCTCCGCGTCCTCATCCGGCTCGAGAAACAGGATGTCAAAGATGATGGCCTTGGCGCCGGCCTCTTTCAGATACCGCACCACGTAGCCATGGCGATCTCGGGGCCAGGGCCATCGGCCAAAGACCTCCAGGCTGGCTTCGTCCACCGCCACCAGCACAATGTCCTTGCCGGCCTTTGCCGGGTCGGCATACTGTTGGTAGCGGTGATCGAGGGTCTTCAGTTCGGCGATTGTGAGCAGGCCAGATTGGTGGATGGCCGACGTGAGGAGGAACACGCAGAAGCCCACGGCCGTGGCCGATAGGCGTTTCTTGAGGAGCTTGGTTGTCTCCACTGGTGCGGCGCCAGTATGGAGGAGCGCTTGCCGTTTTGCAAGGCAGGGCACGGTCCGCTAAAATACAAAAGAAGGAGATTGGCGAAATGCCCCACGACTTCATGCCGGGACTTGCAGGAGTGCCGGCGGCACGGTCCGGGATCAGCGATGTGGACGGGCAGGCCGGGGTGCTGGAATACCGAGGCATCCGGATCGAGGAACTCGCCGCGAAGAGCACCTTCCTGGAGACGGCCTATCTCCTCCTCTTTAATCGCTTGCCGACCAGTGTGGAGCTCGATCGGTTCACGGCCGATGTCATGCGCCACCGGCGGGTCAAGTTCAAGATCATGGACCTCATCAAATGCCTGCCTGAGAACGGGCACCCCATGGATGCTCTGCAGGCGGCCGTCGCGGCCTTGGGCATGTTCTACCCTGGGCGGAACGTCCATGATCAGGAGAACAACTATTGGTCGGTCGTTCGGTTGATCGCCAAGCTCCCTACCATCGTGGCGGCCTTCGCCCGCATCCGGCGCGGAGACGACTATCTCCCGCCTCGTGATGACCTGAGTTTCAGCGAGAATTTCCTCTACATGCTCTCCGACCGGGTGCCGGACCGCCTGGTCGCCGACGTCCTTGACGCCTGTCTCATCCTCCATGCCGAGCACACGATGAATGCATCCACATTCTGCGGGATG
>CAYZKG010000144.1:0-6171 GCA_964478915.1 uncultured Nitrospira sp. | reverse complement strand
ATAACCGGCATAATGGGAGTCAGGAAAGGGCTCGCGAGTCTTTACCTACGCCGGGTCCTGATCCGCGCCCTCATCAGGCCGCAGGCGCCCCGGCCGCGCATGATGAGGCGCCCTTTCAGTTCTCCCTCTTTCCCTAGGGTGTCAAGAAAAGACTCCCGACCCCTTTATTTCTTCCTCTCATCCCAAATCGAGCGATCTAACGACAAAGCTCAGCCGTCGCTGTGAAGTGGTCGGTCTGAAGCGAAGTTAGGCTGGATTGGTCTGTATAATCGCCGGTAGCTTGTTGAGAGTAAGCTGCTTGAGTTCAACCTTCCGGCTAGCGTTGTCGATGTCAATACCGACGAGATTTCCTGCGGCATCGTAATCAAGGACAACACCTTCAGAGATCTCTCGGCTTTCAACGCTCGATCGCTCCGAAAGATCAATATATAGCGAGTCCGTGTCGGGATAATAATTGAGCTTCATGGCTTGAACCCTCTGTCTGGAAAAGCATTGTGAACCGTGACCTTGTCCTCCAGAGTGATCACTCTCAATATCCGTCCCTCAAGTTCCTCAATCCGGCCCCAGAACCGATAGCGGTTTCCCTCTTGAGGCTCACTTCGTAGCGGGTTCTCCAATACCCTAATGCACCACTCCTTTTTCAGGTAGGGACGCTTGCGCAAAGCCTCCTTCTCGAAATATTCGGTGAATTTGTATGCCGGCACCCATCAGACAATATCTCTTTTCGCCGCGAATAGCTAGCCTTCGGCCTCGTGAAGCCTAACTACAATTAGACAGAACCGTATAACGCCTCTACGCGCTACTTTGATTTCTTGACCGCGTTTCTGAGGCGCTGGGCAGCCTGCTCGGCTGCTTGGATGACTTCGGCTGGATTCACCCCGACGAATTGCCCCTTTGCCTTCAAGGCCTTGCCGTTCACGAAGACGTATTCCACGTTGGCCGGCTGGGCATTGAAGACGATCTGGTTGATCCAGTCCCACCGGGGCGCGAAATTCACGCTGCCGGGATCCAGGATGATGAGATCTGCCTTCTTGCCGGGCGTGAGCGAGCCGATCTTATCGGCCATGTCGAGCGCCTCGGCGCCGCCGAGTGTCGCCATCCGGAGCACATCCGCCACGGTCGGATAGACCGTCGCCTGCAAGGCCTTGGCGCGTTGCAATCCCACCGCGGCCCGCATGTTGCTGAACATGTCGCTCGTGTCGTTCGTCCCGCCGTCGAGGCCGAGCCCCATTTTAATCCCCGCCGCATGCAATTCCGGCAAGCGGATGATGCCGGAGGCCAGCCGCATGTTGCTGAGCGGATTGTGGGAGACGCGGACATCATGCTTCGCCAGCAGGGCAATCTCCTCATCCATGAGATGAATCGCATGGTTCACCAGGAGATTCCGGCCCAAGGCCAGCGCGCCGGTTTTCTCCAACAATTTCACCGGCTCATCCTCGCGTTGCTTGATGTGCTCGAGCAGGTGCACATTCAGCTTCACGTTCAGCTCCCGCGCCAATGCCGCCATCAATGCCAGGTGCTCGGCGCTGTGCTGGAGGGTCCCTCCCGAGAGCTGAAAGGTCGCCAGGGGGAGCGGATCGATCAGCTCGGCCTTCACCTGCTTGATCGCACCGAGATTCTCCTTGCGCTGGCTGTACGCGAACACGAAGCGCAGCCCCGAGTCGGCCAGCGCCCGGACATAGGCACGGGCCACTTCCGGCTTGAACAGGTGCACCCAGTCCACGACCGTGGTCACTCCGGTCCCGATGAGGTCCAGCGTGCTCAGGCGCACGGGGGCGTAGATATCGGCTTCACTCATCGCTTTCCGCACCGGAATGTTGCAGTGATCCAGCCAGCCCAGGACATCCTCATCGGTGCAGCCTCCGCGGAACACGGACTGGTAGAGATGATTGTGAATGTCCACGAAGCCCGGGAGAATGATCTTTCCGGCAGCCTCCACCACTGTGGCCCCGGTGGGTGAGAGCCCCTTCCCGACGGCCACGATCGTCTCCCCGGCAACGAGCACATCGCCGTCGGTCAGGGTCCCGAGCTGGCCATTGCCCAGCGTCGGGTCCATCGTCAGGATCAGCGAAGCGTGGCGAATCAGCGTCCGTGACGACTGCTCTTCGGCAGCCAGGTCGCCCGTCGCGCTCAGGGTGAAGGTAATCAGCAAAGAAGCGCCGAGCACTACGGGCGCCAGCAAATAACGCAGCGACCGGCTCTGAAGGGGCATAGACGAGCTTCTCGGCTAATGGGAGGAATAGAACCGCCGAATTATCTCGACCACGTAGGCAAGCTGATCCTCGGTCAGCTCGGAATAGATCGGAAGGGACAGCGCCTCCTGGGCCGCTCGCTCCGATTCGGGGAAGGCGCCTTTGTGATAGCCCAGGTCCTTGTAGCAGGCCTGGAGGTGAAGCGGGATCGGATAGTAGATTTCGGTGCCGATGCCTTTCTGTTTGAGATACTCCTTCAATTCGTCCCGCTTCCGGGCTCTGATGGTGAATTGATTGAAAACATGGTAATTCCCGGGCGCGGTCACCGGCAGAACCACGCGATCACCCAGCTTGGCCTCCTTGAAGAGCCGTGCGTACCGACTGGCGTTATGGCGCCGGCCTTCGGTCCATCGGTCGAGGTGCCGGAGCTTCACCTGCAGGACAGCGGCCTGAAGCGCGTCGAGACGGCTGTTGATGCCGACGAGGTCATGCTCATAGCGGGTGCGGCTGCCGTGCACCCGGAGCCTCATTACCGCGTCGGCAAAGCCTGCATTGTTCATGGTCACGAGGCCCCCATCCCCGAATCCTCCCAGATTTTTGGATGGAAAGAAGCTGAAGCAGCCCGCATCGCCCAACGTCCCGGCCTTCCGCTCGTTGCGTGACGCCCCGATCGCTTGACAGGCATCTTCGATCACCTTCAGCCCGTGGTGCCGGGCGATCTCGCCGATCTGCTCCATATCGGCGCACTGCCCGAAGAGGTGCACCGGAATGATCGCCTTGGTCCGAGCCGTGATCCTGGCTTCGAGCCCCTTGGGGTCGAGATTGAAGGTGTCGGCCAGAATGTCCACGAACACCGGCGTGGCCCCCAGGCGCGAGACCGAGCCGGCTGTGGCAAAGAATGAAAACGGGACTGTGATCACTTCATCGCCCGGCCTGATTCCAGCCGCCATCAACGACAGCAAGATGGCGTCGCTGCCGGAGGCCACCCCGACTGCATGCGATGCCCCGATGTAGTGAGCCAGTGAGCGCTCCAGCTCTGCCACGCGCTTTCCAAGGATGAACCCCTGCTCCTCGCACACCGCCTCGATGGCGGCCATCACTTCGGTCTTGATCTGTTTGTACTGGACTTTCAGGTCCAGCAAAGGCACGTTCATGAAGACGGGCTCCCTGCGACGTTCAACGGGAAGACATGGGCCGCTTGCTCGGCCAAGAGGGTCTCATATTCCCGTTCCTGGCGTCGCATCATTTCTCTGATGTCGTACTCCAGTGCCAGGGCCGCGCCGCTCCGGCCCATGGCTCGCGCTCTGTCCGGGTCGGCGAGAAGCGACAGGACATGGGCCGCCAGCGTCCCGATGTCGCCGGGCTCGGCCAGATAGCCGTTCCTCCCCTCCTGAATCACCTCAGGGGCTCCATCCACCCGGGTTCCGACCACCGGGACCCCGCTGGCGGTCGCTTCCAGATAGACCCGTGGAAGGCCTTCCCAGCGGGAGGTCAGGACGAAGACGTCCAGACAACGCATGATCTCGGCAATGTCCCGACGCCATCCGATCAGAATAAAGCGCCCCCGGAGACCCTGTGCCGCGACCTCGGCCTCCACGGCAGCCCGCAGCTCGCCATCCCCGACCAACAGGAACTGGACGTCCGGCCTGGCTTGATGGACCCGCGCTGCGACCTTTACGAAATCAACAGGCGCCTTCTGAGGCTTCAGCGGCGCGATCATGCCGACGACTGGCCGGTCCGCTTCCAGTCCCAGCTTGCGGCACATCGCCGGCACGTCGACGCGCATCCCGCAAAAGACTTCCGGATCGATCCCCGGTGGAAGCACCGTCGAATTCGCTTCCGTGAACAGCCCGAGCTCGATGCCGAGCCGACGCGTGGCTCGGGACACAGGAAAGAATTTCCGCGTTACCCTCGCGACGCTCCGTTCCAACTCGATCAGTGCCCACCGGAGCAGCGGATGCTGGTCCCGCGTGAACCCGAAGCCATGGATGGAGTGCACGATGATCGGAATGCCGGCAAGCCGGGCCGCCCATCGCCCCAGGATCCCGGCCTTGGAGCTGTGGGTGTGAACGATGGTGGGCTTGAGCCGCCTGAACAGCCGAGTCAGATCGTACAAGGCCCGCATGTCGCCGAGCGGTCGGATAGGTCGCACGAGCGACGGCACCTGATAGAACTCCTCGCCGGCGTACCGTCCTTCGTCATCACAGATGCCCGGCTCCCCGGCTATCAGGATCGGCCGGAATCGCGTGCGGTCCAGATGCGAGACCGTGTACAGAGCAATCTGCTGCGCGCCGCCCAGCTCCAGCTTGGTAACGACGTGCGCGATGGTGACCGGTTGCCTCATGAGGTTCTCTTCGCCAGCAGCGCGGCGATCTGTTTTCCCTGGGCGATCGCATCCTCGATGGAGGAATGCTCCCAGCGGCCGTACCGCCCGATCGAATGGATGTCCCGCGAGGCCAGTTCCTCCAGGAGCCACGGCAGGACACGGGCCCGGTTCCGGTCGAAGACCACATAGGCATGGGGGACATCACGGACATCGGCCGTTGCCAAGGGCTCTCCGCCCTTCAGGAGCCCGGCTCTTTGCAATCCCACCGTGACGCCAGCCACGATTCGGTCGAGATCCATCCGGTCTTTCGGATCGTGGGACATCTCCACGTAGAGTGTGGTCGTCCCGGGCCTGGCACAGTGCGGTGCGAAATTAGACTGGAATCCGACCCGGTAAAACGGGAATTCCGGCTCGGGAAAATAGATCCAGTGCTTGTCCGAAAGCCCTTCCCGCTCCACCGCGAGGTTGATGGCGTAGATGGGCGTCACCCGCAACTTGCCGGCCGCCTCGCGCATGCGCTTGGGGAGATCGGTGGAGCGGGCCACCAACTCGGACACCGGAAGAGTCGAGATGAGCCGGTCATAAGATTCTTCGGAGCCATCCCGGAAGCGGACCTTGCGTTGCTTGGTGTCGATCTCCACCGCTTCCTTGCCCAGCTCCAGTTCCTTGACGTGCGGGAGAAAGCCCTCGGCCAGCACGCCGATTCCCCCGGTTATGGGGTACTGGAAGGTTGCATTGTAGCCAAAGGCCCGTTCTTTGATCCCCAATGCGCCATTGACCACGTCGCGCAGGCCCGGCTTCGGAACCAGCCAGGAGACCCAGTCCGCCGTCATCTGCTCCAGCGGCACGCGCCAGAGTTTTTCGTTGAACGGGAGCATGAAATGCCGGGCGATGCCGTCTCCGAGATTGTCCAGGATCCACTGCTTGAATGAGGGACTGGGCGGCTTTCGTGACCGCGCGACCAGCGTCTCGACGAACCCTACCAGACAGTCACGGATCACCTCAGGCGGCAATCCATAGGTGTTCACTTGGAACGGATAGTCCGTGTAGACCCCGTGGGAGTAGATCGCCGATCGCCGGGTGTACCGGATCAACTGGCCCGGAAGCAATCGCTCCACCAACTCCTGGATATCGTGCTTGCGGAAATGGAGAAGGTGGCCGGTGTGGTCGAACGTAAAGCCCCCGTGTCGGTAGGACCGGCACAGGCCACCGACCATCGGTTCTTTTTCATACAGCCGGCAACGGACTCCGGCCGCATTTAGATGGTATGCCGCGCTGAGACCGGCCATGCCGGCTCCAAGAATGAGGATCATGGCGCGCTCTCGCTTTCAGCCGGCATCTTGCCGAGCGGCACCCGTCGGAACGGATACCCGGTGAGCGGCTGTCCGGCGCGCTGCAGGACCCAGGCCAGCGCAGCCAGGGCCAGCACGACCAGAGCAGCAATCATGAAAGCGGCCTCTACGGGAAGTAACATTATTGCCACCCCAAAGCCGCCCAGGGTCGCCGCCCCCAGCCACATGACTCCGATCACCTGAGGGACGGTCAGCCCCCATTGCCGCAGCCGCAGCGCCACATGATCCGGACTGCCGAGGTAGACCGGAAGGCGGCGGACCAGGCGCATGTACATGACGAAAAACGTATCGAAGATCGGGA
>CAYZKG010000143.1:2682-6293 GCA_964478915.1 uncultured Nitrospira sp. | reverse complement strand
GCGCAGCATGGGCTGACGGAGGAGGAGCACAAGAAGATCGTCGAGCTTCTGGGGCGGGAGCCGAACCTGACTGAGTTGGGCATGTTCTCGGTGATGTGGAGCGAGCACTGCTCGTACAAGAGCTCGCGCGTGCACTTGAAACGTCTGCCCACGACCGGCCCTCGGGTGGTGCAGGGGCCGGGCGAGAACGCCGGCGCGGTGGACATCGGCGACGGCCTGCTCGCGGTCTTCAAAATGGAGTCGCACAACCATCCGTCCTACATCGAGCCGTATCAAGGCGCGGCGACGGGTGTGGGCGGCATCCTCCGGGACATCTTTACGATGGGCGCCCGGCCGATTGCGTTGCTGGACTCGCTGCGGTTTGGGCTGTTGGATCGACCGAAAAACCGCCATCTGTTCAAAGGCGTGGTCTCTGGAATCTCAGGATATGGGAATTGCGTCGGTATCCCCACGGTCGGCGGCGAGGTCGTCTTCAACGACATCTACTCGCACAACCCGCTGGTGAATGTCTTCTGCCTCGGCATCGCCCGGAAGGACCGGCTGTTCAAGGGGCAGGCTTTGGGGGTCGGGAATCCCGTCATTTACCTGGGGTCGAAGACCGGCCGGGACGGCATCCATGGTGCGACCATGGCCTCGGATA
Source organism: uncultured Nitrospira sp. (assembly GCA_964478915.1). GTDB lineage: Bacteria > Nitrospirota > Nitrospiria > Nitrospirales > Nitrospiraceae > CAYJUM01. The sequence continues at coordinate 5,653 of CAYZKG010000143.1, read as the reverse complement.
CCTTTGATGACCAGTCCGATGCGAAGCGGCCGACCGTCCAGGTGGGCGACCCATTCACCGAGAAGCTCTTGTTGGAAGCCTGCCTCGAGCTGATGGAGAAGGACCTCCTGATCGGCGTTCAGGATATGGGGGCCGCAGGGTTGACCAGCTCGTCCTGCGAGATGGCATCCCGCGCCGGCACCGGCATCGAATTGGATCTGACGCAGGTGCCGCGGCGGGAGCCCGGCATGACGCCGTATGAGATCATGCTCTCGGAATCCCAGGAGCGCATGCTGCTCATCGCCAAGGCCGGAAAGGCCGAGGCCGTGCTGGAGATCTGTCGCAAGTGGGATCTCGATGCGGCCGTGGTCGGACGCGTGACAGGAGATGGCCTGCTCCTGGTCCGGGACAATGGAACCGTGGTGGCGGAGGTCCCGGCGAAGGCCCTGGCCGACGAAGGGCCGCGGTATGAGCGGCCGCATGTGCCTCCCGGGTACCAGGAGCTGCTGCAGTCGCTCAATCTTGATGCGCTCGTCGAGCCCAAGGATCCGACCGCGGTGCTGCTCTCGCTGTTGGAATCTCCGACGATCGCCGGCAAGGCCTTGGTGTACGAGCAATACGATCAGATGGTGGGGACCAACACCCTGGTGCGACCGGGCTCGGATGCGGCGGTGCTCCGGATCAAGGGCACCAACAAGGCATTGGCGATCACGACCGATTGCAACGGCCTGTACTGCCTGCTGCACCCCTATATGGGGGCGAGCATCGCGGTGGCCGAAGCGGCGCGGAATCTGGTGTGCTCCGGCGCCGAGCCGATCGGCCTCACGGACTGCCTGAACTTCGGCAGCCCGGAGCGGCCGGACATCATGTGGCAATTCGTCCTCTGCATCGAGGGGATCCGGGACGCCTGCGAGGCGCTAAGCATCCCGGTGGTCAGCGGCAACGTGAGCTTTTACAACGAGACGAACGGTCTCGCCGTCTATCCCACCCCGATCATCGGGATGGTCGGCTTGATCGAGCCGGCGGAGTATGCCACGAGCCAATGGTTCAAAGAGGCCGGGGACACGATCATTCTGCTCGGCGACATCAAGGAAGACCTTGGGGGGAGCGAATATCTTCGGGTCGTGCACGGGCGGGAGCAGGGGAGCCCGCCGCTCCTGGATCTGGAGAAGGAAAAGGCGCTTCAGACCTGTGTGCTGCAGTTGGTCCGAGCGGGACTCGTGCGCTCCGCCCACGACTGCAGCGATGGTGGGCTCGCGGTCGCGCTGGCCGAGTGCTGTGTCACCTCTCCGTCGCAACATTTGCTCGGCGCTGTGATAAGATTATCGCTGCGAGGCCTGCGGCTGGATGCATTGTTGTTCGGAGAGAGTCAGTCTCGTGTTATCCTGTCGGTCAGGCCGGCGGATCGCGATGAGGTGCTGCGCACGGCGGGAGCCCTTCACGTGCCGGCCGAAGTGATCGGAACGGTCGGCGGCGACCGGCTCACCATTGATGTGGCGGACGAAGCCGGCAAGGGGCCATATCGAATCGACGCGGCGGTAGATCAGCTTTATGACACATGGGCGCATGGTCTCGAGAGAGCACTCAATTTGATATGCAACTGATCACGCCGGACAAATTTCGCGACGAGTGCGGGGTGTTCGGGATCTATGGCCACAAGGAAGCGGCCAACCTGACCTACCTGGGCCTCTATGCCTTGCAGCACCGCGGCCAGGAAAGCTCCGGCATCGTCTCCTCGAACGGCGAGCACTTCTACCAGGAAAAGGCGATGGGCCTCGTGGCGGACATCTATTCCAAGGAGGTGCTGAAGCGCCTGCCCGGCTACATGGCCATCGGTCACAACCGCTATTCCACCGCCGGGGACAGCCATCTCAAGAATGTCCAGCCGCTGGTTGTGAATTTTGCCTTCGGGAACCTCGCCCTGGCCCACAACGGGAATCTGATCAATGCCCCCATGCTCCGCAACGAGCTGGAGGCGTACGGCTCGATCTTCCAATCCACGACCGACAGCGAGGTGATCATCCATCTGATCGCCCATTCCCGCGCGGACAGCCTCCTGGCGCGGGTCATTGACGCCTTGAATCGGGTGCGCGGCGCGTTCTCGGTCGTGCTGCTGACCGAGAAGGGCGTGATGGCGGCGCGCGACCCCTATGGCTTCAGGCCCTTGTGTCTGGGCCGGCTGAAAGAGAGTTGGGTGGTCGCCTCCGAGAGCTGCGCCTTCGACTTGATCGGCGCCGAGTATCTCCGCGAAGTGGAGCCCGGCGAGCTGGTCGTGCTGAATGAACACGGCCTGACCTCGTACCGCCCCTTCCTGAAGGTCAAGCCGGCCATGTGCGTGTTCGAGTACGTCTACTTCGCCAGGCCCGACAGCAGGATCTTCAGCGGGAACACCGTGTACATGACCCGGAAGGCGCTGGGCCGGCAACTGGCGCAGGAAGCCTGGGTCCAGGCGGACATCGTGATTCCGGTGCCGGACTCCGGCGTGCCGGCGGCGCTCGGCTTCTCCGAAGGATCCGGCATTCCGTTCGAGAACGGCCTGATCCGCAATCACTACATCGGGCGGACCTTCATCGAGCCGGAGCAGTCCATCCGCCACTTCGGGGTGAAGATCAAATTGAACGCCGTGCCGGAGGTGTTGCAGGGAAGGCGCGTGGTGGTCGTGGACGATTCCATCGTCCGGGGCACGACCAGCCGCAAGATCGTGAAGATGCTGCGCCAGGCCGGCGCCCGGGAAGTGCACATGCGGATCAGCTCCCCGCCGATCGTCTCGCCGTGTTTCTACGGGATCGATACACCCACCAAGAAGGAGCTGATCGGCTCGAGCCACAACACGGAAGAGATCAGAAAATACATCACCGCGGACAGCCTGGCCTACCTCAGCCTGGAGGGCATGCTGAAGGCCGCCCCCGGCACTCCGGACCAATACTGCAACGCCTGCTTCACGGAAAATTATCCCATCCCCTTCACCAAAGCCGAGGAGATGCAGCTCGGC
>CAYZKG010000143.1:0-2582 GCA_964478915.1 uncultured Nitrospira sp. | reverse complement strand
ACCGGTTGCCGTGCTTTTTGACCCCGTGCTAAGATGGCGCGGTTCATGTTCATTTCGTCATCCAATTCCTGCACATGATACGGAGGGCGCTATGAAACGGCTCGTGATCAGCATGACCGTCCTGATATCTGCGCTGCTGCTGGTCGCTTCTGCAGCTTCAGCCAAGAGCTTCTTCAAGGTCGGCGAGAAGGCCCCGAGCTTCACCCTGACATCCATCACCGGCGAGACGGTGTCGCTGGACAGCCTGCGGGGAAAAGTGATCGTGCTCGGCCTCTTCCATATCTGCGAACCGTGTCTCAAGCAGGGGACCAATCTCCAGAAGGTCTATGAGGCGACCCGCGGCAAGGACGTGGCCGTCATCGGGGTGAACTCTTCCGGCGACTCCCAGAAGGCGGTCACGGAGTTCCTGTCTCAGTTTCCGGTGAAGGTGACGTATCCCTATTTGATCGATCCGAAGAAGATGACCGACAAGCTGTACGGCGGCGGCCGGTTCATCCCGAACGTGTACATTATCGACCGAGACGGGGTCATCCGGTGGCAGCGGGTCGGCAACATGGATCTTGCCGGACCCGACGTGATTCTGCAGGAAGTGGAGAAAGCGCTGGCCGGTTCCGGAAAGGCCGGGACGTTGTGAGCGAATTCGACGAAGGCAAAAAGAAATTTCTGGAGGTGGTCAAGGGCGTGGATGCGGCCGTCGAGGTGGTGATCCCCGTGACGCCGTCCAACAGTATGTTCTTGATCTCGCTCACCAAGGGCCCCAACCGGAAGTTCATCACCGTGCCCGAAGACGATATTCTGGATCTCCCCAACGAGCAGGACATCCTGGCCAAGGTCACGAAAATCATCCGGGACGCTGTCGGCTCCCTATGAAACAGATCCTTCCCGACATCTGGCAGTGGTCCTGCTTCTCGCAGGAGAAGCAGCTCGATTTCAACGGATTATTCCTGACCGTCGGGGAGCACCGCATCATGGTGGACCCTCCGCCCATGACGCCGGAAGAGCTTGTGCAGGCCAAGCGCGGTGGTCCCGTGGATTACATCATCATCACCAATCGCGACCACGTGCGCGAAGCCGCCGCCTACCGGAAGGAGTTTGGCTGTCAGGTCATGGTGCCGGAAGCAGACGCTCCCGAGATGGAGGTCAAGGCGGACCGGACGTTCAAGGACGGTGAGCTGCTCCCGGGAGGGATCTGGGTGGTGCATCTCAAAGATCTGAAATCACCGGGGGAGTGCGCGCTGTTCATCCAGCAAGGCAGGGGCGTCATAGTCGTCGGGGACGCGCTGATCGGCAAGCCGGCCGGAAGCCTCTGCCTGCTGCCGGCAGAGAAGTATGCCGACGTCAATAAGGCTCGGGACGGCCTGCGCCGTCTTCTCAAGTACGAGTTCGATGCCCTGCTCGTCGGCGATGGCGCATCCATCCTGAGCGGCGCGAAGCAGGCGGTGGAGCGGGCGCTGCAGAGTTGACCTTCCCGAGCGTTCACCTTCCGAGCCGTTCCCAGATCTGCATGATGCTGGAAACTCCGTCCGAACAACTCAACCGGCAAGGCAACGAATATTTCTCCCGTGGGCGTTACACGGAGGCGTATCAGTGCTACGCGAGGGCGTTGGAGTGCGACCGGCTCAGCGGTGACCGGCACTCGCTCGTGGCCACGCTGGGGAACCTGGGCAATATCTGCGCCGTGAGCGGCCGGCGCGAGCTGGCCCAGGCGTACTATCAGGAAGTGCTGGAGCTGCAGAAGATCCAGGGCGATGAGCGGGGCATCGGCACGACGCTGGCCAACCTCGGAAATTTGAGAGCGGACGCCGGCGAGTGGGACTCGGCCCGCGCCTACTATCTCGAAGCGCTCGATCTCATGGAACGGACCGGAGACGACACCGGGAAGGCGGTGCTCTTTTCGGATCTGGGCCTGGTCGCTCGGGAGACCGGCGAGTTCGACGAGGCGCTGAGGTTCTACGAGCACTCTCTGGCGCTCATGCGTCGGACGCAGAACGAGGGCGGCATGGCTGATGCCTGGAGGATGATCGCCCGCACCTATATGGCGCGCGGACTGTACCACGAGGCGCTCGCTTCCTGCCGGACCGGCCTCGCCATCGCCGAGCGCATGCGTGACGAGCTGCGCACCGGTGGGACGTGGTACGTCATGGCTGAATGCCATGAACGGCTCGGCCAGCTTCAAGAGGCGGCGCAGCTTCTGGAAAAGGTCGTCCGGATCGATCAGACGTACCGGTTGCCGAAGCTGCAAGAGAACACGAGACGGCTGGAAGCCCTGCGGAGCCGGCTCGAGGCGGCGCAGCCGGCCGACAGCATCGCGAGGAACCCTCACGCATGAGCCAGTCCTCCATCAACCCCCCGGCCTGGGAGGACATCCGGAGCCGGCTGTGCCAGGCCGATCCGGAGTTCTACGAGCTGGAGCCGGGCGGCGCGTTGGGACTGTCGCTGGGCGACGAGGGGTGGATGCTCGAGGTCACGCCGGATGGGCGCCTGATCTGCCAGACAGGCATGGACATCGAGGATGTCCAGAGCTTGCTTTCGGACGGCACGCCCGAGGACCTCGGGACGGATGAGCTGGCCAAGCAGGCGAA
>CAYZKG010000142.1:0-6385 GCA_964478915.1 uncultured Nitrospira sp. | reverse complement strand
CCATTGCTCTGGGATTGCAATGGGTGCCCCCTCCGAAGAATGCAATGGGTGCCCCCTCTGGGCTGGGCACCCGTTGCTCTCCGGAATGCAACGGGTACCCGGTGCCCCGCACAAATGTCGAAGCCCTCTATTCCTGGGCGGGCTCTCGGCGCATTGCCTTTTCCGACGCAACCAGCCTAAGATACGCCGGAGTTGTTGAAGAGCGGAGATGCCCGCCTGTGGCCGCTCGGCTGCAAAGCCAATGAACCCTGAAATCCGCGTCCTCGATGACGGAAAGGAACTGGCCCGAGAAGCCGCGGATCTGTTCGTCTGGTTGGGCGAGCAAGCGCTCAGGGAAGGCCGAGCGTTTCGAGTGACGCTCTCCGGCGGGTCCACCCCGCGGGTCTTGCATGCCGCGCTGGCCGGTCCGCCGTTTGCCAACCGCCTCGAGTGGTCGAGACTCGAGTTCTACTTCGGCGATGAGCGTTGTGTGCCGCCGGATCACCCCGAAAGCAACTACGGCATGGCGAATGAGACGTTGTTTCGACCGTTGAAGATCGCCGAGAAACAGATTTTCAGGATGGGCGGGGAACCCCCCGATCACGACCAGGCCGCGCGCCAGTACGAGGAGGTGGTCCGTGCCCGCGTCTGCCCGGCAGGTTCGCCCTGGCCGGTGTTCGATCTCATTCTGTTGGGATTGGGAGAGGACGCCCATACCGCCTCCCTGTTTCCCGGGACGGCCGCGCTGGACGAGTCCCGCCGGCTCGTGGTGGCCAATGAGGCGCCGCAAGGGATCAAGAACCGGATCACCCTCACCGCTCCGGCCATCAATCACGCCAGGACGATCGTGTTCCTGGTGAGCGGCGCCGGCAAGGCGAAGGCGGTCGCAGGCGTCCTGCATGATCGCTCCGTGGACTCCCGCCGCGCGCCCGCAAAATTGATCCGGCCCGTGGCCGGCCGCATAATCTGGTTCCTGGATCGCGCAGCCGCATCCGCGCTGCCGGTCTCCCAGCAGGATCTCACCTACGACGAGGAATAATGATTCTGGCCGGTGACATCGGCGGCACGAAGACGAATCTTGCGCTGTTCGATTGGAAGACCGACCGCGTCGAGCCCGAACGCGAGCAGACGTTTTTCAGCGCCGATTTCGAGTCCTTCGAGGAGGTGCTGGCCGAATTCTTGAAGCCGCCAGCCGAGCCTGCGCCGGAGCCGCCGGCCGAGGGGGAGCCTGCCGAGCCGGTGCCTCCCCAAGAGAAGCCCCCGGGTCCTCCCGTCCAGGCGGCCTGTTTCGGGGTCGCCGGCCCCGTGATCGAGAACCGCTGTCGCACCACGAATCTGCCCTGGATCGTGGACGGGCCGGCCTTGGCGAAGCGATTCCAGATCGAGCAGGTCCGGCTCCTGAACGATCTGGAAGCCATGGCGCACGGCCTCTTGGTTCTCACGCCCGAAGAAACGGAGCCGTTGAACGAAGGGACTCCCCCTCAAACGAAGAGCGCGATGGCGCTCATCGCGGCGGGCACCGGCCTGGGGGAAGCGATCCTGTTCTGGAACGGCCAGCGGTACCAACCGATGCCCTCCGAAGGAGGACACGCGGATTTTGCGCCGAACAGCGACCTCGAGATCGAGCTGCTGCGCCACCTCCGTGCCAGTTACCTGCATGTCAGCTACGAGCGGATCGTCTCGGGCCCCGGGCTGCACGCCATTTATGAGTTTTTCCGGGATACGAAGAAAAACGAGCCCACCTGGGTGGCCGAGCGGCTGAAGACCGGCGACCCGGCCGCTATCATCGCGGAGATTGGGCTTGGCGGACAGGCGGAAATCTGCGTTCAGGCCCTGGACCTCTTTGCGTCGATCTATGGCGCCGAAGCCGGGAACCTGGCGCTCAAAGCCCTCGCGCTGAGCGGCGTGTACCTGGGAGGAGGCATCGCCCCCAAGTTGCTCACGAAGTTGAAGGACGGCACGTTCATGCGGGCCTTCACCGCCAAGGGCCGCTACAAGCGGCTGATGAGCACGATCCCGGTGCGTGTGATCACCAACGACAAAGCCGGCTTGCTGGGCGCCGCATCGGTGGCGGCCAGGCTGGTGCCCTCATGACCTCTGACCTCGAGGATCTGAAGCGGATCGCGGCGCTCGCCGCCCTGGAATATGTGCGTGATGGAGACGTGGTGGGGCTGGGGACCGGCTCCACCGCCCGACACCTCATTCTCGGGCTGGCGGAGCGGGTCCGCTCGGGGTTGCGGATCACGGGCGTCCCAACGTCCCGGGCGACGGCGGATCTGGCCAGGCAGTCCGGCATCCCCCTCGTGGAGACGGAAGATTCCTGGGCCATTGATGTGGCCATCGACGGAGCGGATCAAGTCGATCCGCAGCTCAATCTGATCAAGGGCGGCGGCGGGGCGCTCCTGAAGGAAAAAATCGTGGCGGCGGCGGCGCGCCAACTCATCATTGTCGTGGATCACACGAAGCGCGTGCCGGTCCTGGGGAACCCGATGCCGCTCCCGATCGAAGTGGTCCCGTTCGGCTGGGGGAGCACGGCCCGGCAACTGGAAGCCCTGGGCGGCCGCGCCGTGATCCGGCAGCGGAACGGGCAGTTCTTCAGGACTGAAGCCGGCCACTATATCGTGGATCTGCATCTGGCCCGCATCGACGATCCGGCCGCTCTGGAAATATTCCTGAACGGTATTCCCGGGGTGGTCGAAACCGGGCTGTTCGTGGACCGCACGGATCTCCTGATCGTCGGCACTCCACACGGGGTCGAGGTTCAGAAAGCGTCGAAGCGATGACCTCGCCGGTCAGGGCTGTCGCGACGGCGCTCACCCGCCGTTTCTTCCGGCTGCTCGCTGCCCTGAAACACCGGCACAGGCTCTCCCGACGGGGGCTCTTTCGAGCTCTCTGGCACACCGTTCAGGAGGCCGCCGGAGCGGCCTGTGCGGGTTGGATTGTTGAGCAACGGGCATTCGCGCAGCTCGCCATGCGGCCTCTTTCAGGCGAGACCCCGGCTGGATCGGGTCGGCCAGGTGAGCGTGGTCAGCCCACAGCATCCGGTCAGATCGAGCAACGAGGTCCGATCATCGCCCAGGAGCGTTCCGTGGATCCGTACCGCCTGCCCCACTCCGTGCTCCCCGTGCGCTATGGGCTCCGCTTGGAGCCTGACCTGGCGCGGGCCACCTTCACGGGAGAGGTCAGGATCGCTGTGGAGGTGCGCGAGCCGGTCTCAGAGATCGTGCTCAACGCGGCTGAATTGCGTATCTCCGAGGCCTCGATTCAGAACGCCAAGGGGGTCTCCCATCCGGCAAACGTCGAGCTGGAGGTCTCGACCGAGCGCGCACGGCTGCGATTTCCAGGCTCATTGGCGCCAGGCACCTGGGAACTGCGCGTGGCCTTTACCGGCATCCTCAACGACAAGCTGCGCGGGTTCTACCGCAGCACCTACAAGGATGCGCGAGGCGTGACGCAGACCCTGGCGGCCACGCAGTTTGAGGCGACCGACGCGCGTCGCGCCTTTCCCTGTTGGGACGAGCCGATCTTCAAAGCGGTGTTTTCCACCACCCTGGCCATCGATCCGGCGCTGACCGCGGTGTCGAACACGGCGGTGCTCTCGGAGGAAATACGAGATGGTAGAAAACTCATCCGGTTTGCCGACACCATCCGCATGTCCACCTATCTCGTGGCGTTCGTCGTGGGAAACCTCGAGGCCACCGATCCGGTCATGGTCGGTCGCACGCCGCTCCGAGTCTGGTCCGTGCCGGGGAAACGGCATCTGGCGGCATTCGCGCAGCAGGCCGCGGCTTTCTCCCTTCGATTTTTCGAGCAGTACTATGGCCTGCCGTATCCCGGTGACAAGCTGGATCTGCTTGCCATTCCTGATTTTGCGTCCGGAGCCATGGAGAATCTCGGCGCCATCACGTTTCGCGAGAATGCGCTGCTGGTGGATGAGAAAGCGGCCACGCACGGCGAGCTCGAGCGCGTGGCCGACGTGGTGGCGCACGAGAATGCCCACATGTGGTTCGGCGATCTGGTCACGATGTCCTGGTGGAACGGCCTGTGGCTCAATGAGGCCTTCGCGACCTTCATGGAGATGCTGGCCGTGGACGCCTGGAAGCCGGAATGGCAGCGCTGGATCACCTTCGGCGTGTCTCGGGCTGCCGCGCTCGCGGTGGACGGGTTGCACAGCACGCGGCCGATCGAGTATCCGGTCCGGGCTCCGCGCGACGCCGACGCCATGTTCGACGTGCTGACCTACGAGAAAGGCGCCTCGGTCCTCCGCATGCTCGAGCAGCATCTCGGGCCGGAGGTGTTTCGGGACGGCGTCCGGCAGTATCTCCGCCGGCATGCCCATGGCAACGCCGATACGGGAGACCTCTGGACTGCACTGGGGCAGGCGGCGAAGCAATCCGTGCCCGCCCTGATGGACGGCTGGATCTTTCATCCCGGCTATCCGCTCATTACGGCCAGGTTGGATCGAAACCGGCTGGTGCTCCGACAAGAGCGATTCACCTCCCTCAAGGAGCCACCGGGAGGCGCGGCAACGGATGGGCCGGCGCGCACTTCTGAAGCGACCCCGCCTCTGCGACAGTGGCGGATGCCGGTGCAGCTCCGGATCGTGGCCAAGGGGAAGCCGGTCACGCGGCGGCTGCTTTTCACCGACGCGGAGCAAACGATCACTGTGCCGAAGGGGTTCGAGCACGTCGTGGTGAATGCAGGCGGGCACGGGTTTTATCGCGTGCGCTACGAGCCTGCGCTTCGGGAGCGGCTGCTTCGGCTCATCCCCGACGGGCTTCCGGCGATCGAACGGTTCAACCTGCTTAATGATGCCTGGGCCACGACGGTGGCCGGCCTGATGCGCCTCCCGGAGTATCTCGACCTGACCGCTCGGTTCCGGTCAGACCCGGATCGCAACGTCTGGTCGGTTCTGTTCGACTCCTTCCAGGCCTTGAACCGGATCATTGATCCGGCCGGCCGGCCGGGGCTTGAGGCGTTGGTGCGCGATCGCCTGAGCGCGGCTGTCAGCAGGCTGGGATGGACGCCGCGACCTGATGAGAGCGAGCTGACCCGGCAGCTTCGTGGCGATCTTTTGAGAGCGTTCGGAACCACCGGGAACGATCCGCGCACGCAGGCTCGGGCCGCTGAGCTCTACGCAAACTCTGTGAAGTCGCCCTCGCGCGGAACCGACGGGCGTGAAGCCAATCAGCGCGAAGCCAATATGATCGACCCGAACGTCGTGTCGGCCGTCATTGCCATCCTCGCTCACGCCGGCGACCGCGTGCGGTACACGGAATTCCTGGAGCGGTTCCGATCTGCCCCTACGCCGCAGGAGGAGCGCCGCTATCTCTATGCACTCGCCGGGTTCCAAGACGGAGCGTTGGTGGAGGAGACCCTGTCGCGGACCATCAACGGGGAGATCCGGACGCAGGATTCGCCGTTCGTGGTGGCCGCGCTGCTCACGAGCGTGCATGGCCGCGAGCAGGCCTGGAACTTCGTGAAAACACACTGGGACACGCTGGATCGGCTGTTTCCCAAGAACGGGGTTCGCCGGATGCTTCACGGCATCGCCGGGCTCGCGACGCCCGAGCTCGAGCAAGATGTGAAGCAGTTCATCGCGATGCGTAAGATCCATCTTGGCGGGAAGACTCTGGAGCAGTATCTCGAACAGCTTCATATCGCCGTCGCGTTCCGCACGCGTGAAGGCCCTGCGCTGAGAGCGTATCTCAAGCGGGCAGGCGCACCTGCGGGCAGACGACTGAAGAACAAGCAAGGGGTGAGGCATGAGGAGCGATGACACCGAAAAACTGCTGGCCGAGGTGGAGCGCCGGGCGCCGATCGATGCGGTCAAGCTGCTGGATCGCCAACCGGATGCAGACATCGCAGAGCTGCTCACGCGCCTGAACCCCTCGACGGCGGTCAAGATCCTGTGGCGGTTCCCCGAATCGCGTCGCCAGGGCATCTTGTCCAAAACTTCCGCGGAACGAGAAGCCCAGTGGACCCGCAATCATAGTTACCCGGAAGGCACAGTCGGGCGTCTGATGGAGCCGGCGGTCGCGGTGTTCGGCTTGGACACCACGGCTCAGGAGGCGATCGCGCGATTGCGCGAGCTGGTGAAACGGGCGTTCATCACCTATGGCTATGTGACGGACGAAGACGGCATCCTGCGCGGGATTCTGGTCATGCGGGATCTCATGCTGGCGGAACCTGGCCAGCGGCTACGGGGCATCATGGTTCGGGATCCGTTTTTCCTCACCCCCGAGACCGACGTCACCGACGCCATGCGGCAAGTCCTCCACCGCCATTACCCGGTCTATCCGATCTGTGACGCAAATGGTCGGCTCCTCGGAATCGTGCGCGGCTATGATCTGTTCGAGGAAGCGACCATCGAGCTGACCGCCCAGACCGGCCGCATGGTCGGCGT
>CAYZKG010000141.1:0-6393 GCA_964478915.1 uncultured Nitrospira sp. | reverse complement strand
GCTCCACTTCGTCCGCAAATGTCACATGTCATGTGTGGTTCTCCACCCTTCATGGCCTATAGACGGTCATAATAACCACTTTCCCCGTCAGTGATTCTTTCACGATAACCTCGATTTTATCGCCTCCGACCGTTCCCCCTCTGATCCTGTATTTCGACTCAGCAGTGACCGCGTCTCTTTGACGTTGAACTATCTTGCCTGTCAAAATGGCACGCTCAATATCGTAAATCGTCAGTTCATCATCATTCATTTCCTCATCGGCATGGAGCGTCATCACGAACTGGCGTGTGCAGATCTTCTCACGCACACGTTTCAGAACGCGCTCAAACACAGCCTACCGTGTGGCAAAGACCTTGAAGCCGGTTTGCTTGGCTTTACGCCCTCAGGTGCGCTTCTTATACCATGCGGTACGGTTGCAGTCACGGCGTAGTTGCCATTCTACCAGAACAGCGATTCAGAGCAGCAGGCCCTACAGCCGGTGTGCGCCTTCCCCCCTCACTCTTGCCCTCTCCCTCAAGGGGCGAGGGAAAAAGTCATTGGCCGGGTTTCTTCCACCAGGGGGCTGGCCGAAGGCCGACTCGCGAATGGCTTTCATCACTCTCTCTGAGGGTCGCGCGGCTGGATGGTGCCACCGGCCCATTGCGGCTGAGCGACGCTGATGTGCGTGGCGGAAGAACGAGCGAGGCCCGACCGTGCTTGGCTGCGCAATCAGCCAAGCACGGATCGGAAAACACCCCGCATTCCGATGTGGGGGATGGGGGGCGCCGCAGCCGTTCGTCCGGTAGCTACAGCAGCTAGGCGAGGACGCGCCGGGCCGCAGGCACCATCCAGCCGCGCTATACAGGCCACTTCTCCTCGGTCCACGCCATCTCCCAAAACATCCACTCATACCGCGAGCTGATCAGGAAGGCCTCTTGCATCCGCCGCTTCTCCTCCGCCCCCGCCCCCTTCACCCACGCATCCACCCGCTCACGCATCCACTCCTGCACCTCGGCGAATTCCGGCGAGGCATAGAGCAGCAGCCAGTCGCGGTAGGGATGACTCTTCTTGGGTGGGCCATCTTTGAGGAGATGCTGCCCGACGACGCAGTAGATCCAGGCGCACGGGAGCGCCACCACCGTGATCTCGGCGGCCGACCCGGTCTGCGCAACCGATAGCATGTGCCGCGTGTAGGCATAGTTCGTCGGCGCCATGGGCACCGCATTCATCTCCTTCGCGGTCATCTTCCATCGCTTGCCGTAGCTCTCGTGCAGGCCCCGCTCCACCGTGATGGTCTCTTCCGCCAGCTTATTGAACCGCAGCGCGGAGTCGGAGTCCGGCGCCTTCTGCGCCGCCGCTGCAAAGACCCGGGCCAATTCCCCGAGGAAGCGCGCGTCCTGCAGGATGTAGTAACGGAACTTCCGCTCCGGTAGCGTCCCCTTCCCCAGCGCCACCACGAAGGGATGGGTGAGCTGCGCATCCCAGATCGGCTTGGCCCTCTTCCGAAGTTGCTCGCAAAACGACATAGCTAGCGGGTCGGCACGAAGGCGTTGGTGAACAGCTTCCCCAGGGGCCATTTCCGCTTGATGACCCCGCGCGTATAGAGCCAGTCGCGGACTGCGCGCCACCGGGCCGGGTCCTGCCGCAGGTCTCTCGGGAAATAGGGTCGTGTCGCCTCGAAGGTCTTGGCGGAGAGCGTCGGATCGGCCATTGCGTTGGCTTTGAGGTAGAGACCCAGCGCCTCTTCCGGCTGCTCGTGGGTCACGGTCACCCCTCGGGACAGCGCGCGGACGAATCGCCGGACGATCTCGGGATGGCGCCCAGCCAGTCGGTCCGAGGTCATGACTACGAGCTGATACAGCTCCGGAACCCCGTACTGCGTCGGGCTGACGAATTCCACGTCCGCGCCGCGCACCTGGGCCTCGATCTGCTCGTAATTGATAAAGGCCCCGAAGACCGCATCCGCCTTGCCGTTCACCAGCGCATCGGTCAGCGCAAAGCCCACGTCCACGGGCAGGATATCGTCATGGGTGAGCCCGGCCGCCTCCAGCATCGTGCCGAGGATCGGCAAATCGATTTCCAGCCCGGGCCAGCCGACCCGGCGGTGGCGGAGGTTTTCCAGGCGCTTGATCGGCCCGTCTTTCAGGTACATGAGGCAGACCACGGTCCGGTCGAGCAAGGGCCCGATCGACAGCAGCCGGTGCCCCTGATCCCGAGCCCGGATGAGGTTGGTCTGCTCGCCCACGCCGAAGTCGGCTTTGCCGTGCGACACCAGATCGAGTGATTCCTCCGGGACGGTGGGGACCAGGATGGACAGGTCCAGCCCCTCCTCCCGGAAGAAACCCCGCTCCTTGGCCACGACGATCGGCAGATGGTCGGGATTCAGGAACCATTCGAGGGCCAGCGTCACGATGGGACGGTGAGGAGGGTGGCGTGAGGGGGGAAGGGTGGCTTTCTTCGCCATGTGGTCAGGTCTTGCCCAGACGGTTGATCCCGTCAAGGGCAGCGGTGCGATAGCACTCGGCGAGCGTGGGGTAGTTGAAGACGTTTTGCACGAAGAACTCCACCGTCCCGCCATAGGTCAGCACCGCCTGGCCGATGTGGACCAGTTCCGTGGCCCCCTCGCCGATGATGTGGACGCCGAGGAGCTGCAGCGTGTCGCGGTGAAAGATCAGCTTCAGGAGCCCCTCCAGGTCGCCGAAGATCTGGCCTCGGGCGATTTCCCTGTAGAAGGCTCTCCCCACCTCATAGGGGATGCCGGCGTCGGTCAGCTCCTCCTCGTTCCTGCCCACCGTGGAAATTTCCGGGATCGTGTAAATGCCATACGGCATCATCTTCGGCAGCGTCGATTGCGGTACCTGGAAGGCGTGGCAGGTTGCGAGACGCCCCTGCTCCATCGAGGTCGAGGCCAGGCCGGGAAAGCCGATCACGTCGCCGGCTGCATAGATGTGCGGGATGTCGGTCTGGTAGTGCTCGTTCACCTTGAGCTGGCCGAGGCTGTCCACCGAGAGACCGATCGCCTCCAGGTTCAGTCCGTCGGTATTGGCAATCCGCCCCATCGCGAACAGAAGCATGTCCGTGACGACGCTCTTGCCGCTCTTCGTCGAGGTGACGACCCGACCGCGCTGGTCCACAGACACTTCGGTCATGTCCTCTCCGAGCCTCATCATCACCCCGTTGGTCCGCATGTGGTAGATGAGCGCCTGCACCACCTCTTGGTCCACGAAGCGCAACAGCTCCTTGCGCCGCTCCAACAGGGTGACCTTGATCCCGAAGGCAGCGAACATCGACGCGTATTCGCAGCCGATCACGCCGCCGCCCACCACGATCATGGTCTTGGGGAGGGTCTCGGTGGCGAGGATCGAGTCCGAATCACAGATGTTGACGTCATTGAAGGGAATGCCGTCCCCACGACGCGGACGCGACCCGGTCGCAATCACGATGAACGGCGCCTGGAGCTGGACGACGTGCCCATGCTGCTTGACCACCTTGAGCACGTGCGGGTCCACGAACGAGGCGGTGCCGTGGATGATCTCGACATCGTTCCGTTCGAGCTGGTTCGTGATGATCTCCACTTCCTTTTTGATGACCAGATCCTTCCGTGTCATCAGGTCCCGGAGGGTCAGGCTTCGTTTGATGGAGTAAGAAACGTTGGGAAAGGCGCGGAGCTTGAACCCGTGGAGGTAGTAGATCGCGTCCTTCAGAGTTTTGCTGGGGAGCGTGCCGGTATTGACGGAGGAGCCGCCGACGGCCGGCTCCTTTTCAATAATGGCGACACGCTTGCGGAGCTTGGCAGCCTGAATGGCGGCCTTCTGGCCGGCAGGCCCACTGCCGATGACCAGCAGGTCGTAATGGAGCATGGCTTCTTAGCTCTCAGCTTTCAGCATTCAGCGGTCAGCAAAAGGCCGGAAGCTGAAAGCTGATGGCTGATTGCTCTTTATCCCAACAGCTTCTTCGCGAACTGAAACGCGGCCTCCATGTCGGGCATCTGCCCCAATTCGGGAGTGACCTGGAGGTAGCGGATCACGTTGTCCTTGTCCACCACCATGACCGTCCGAGCCAGGAAGTGCGGCTCCTTCACCAGCAGCCCGTGCGTCTTTCCGAATTCTCCGCCGCGATAATCGGAGAGAAACGTGACGTTATTGATCTTCGCCTCCCTGGCAAACCGGCCCTGCGCAAACGGCGTGTCCACGCTGACCGTGATCAGCTCGACCGACGTGTCCAGGCCCTTGTTCTTTTCGCTGAGATAGTGCGTCTGCTGCTCGCACACCTTGGTGTCCAGCGACGGCACCACGCTGATGATGCGGATCTTGCCCTTGGTGTCGGCGATGTTGATCAGCGAGAGATCGCCTTTGGCCACCTGCACGTCCCGCAGCGCGTCTCCCACCTTGATCCCGGGTCCGGCTAGGGCCAAGGGTGAGCCCTTGAAGTTGACGGTACCGCCCTCCCCCGCCTTGGCGCTGCCGGTGGCGACGGGAAGATCCTTGTACATGAACCCTTCGCTGGCAGCCTCTTTCCCCACGCACCCGTTCAGGCTCAGCAGCCCGATCAGGCTTGCCAGCACTCTGATGTGTATTGTCTGTTGCATAACTTCCTCCTCAGTCTCGGAGCAGAGCTTATGGCTTATAGCTGATGGCCCTTCCTCGTTCCGGCTATAGGCTATTAGCTATACGCCAGCTGCTCCTGCTACTTCAAGAACTCAAGCAGGATCGGATTCACGACCGACGGCCGCTCCCATTGCGGGATGTGTCCGGTCTCGGGAATCAGCGCGAAGGAAGAGCCCGGGATGCTCGCGTGCATCTCCCTGCCGACCTGTGGCGGGAACACGTGATCCTCGGCTCCCCAGACGATCAGCGTGGGGTGCCGGATCTCTCCCAACCTCCGTGCAAAACCTTCTTCCCAGAGCGGGAGATTCCTGGCCATGGCCAGGAGCGGCCGGACCAGTCCGGCCCGCTTACGGTTGCGATACGAGCGCTCGACCACCGCGGGTGTCAGAAGCTTGGTATCGTGCACCATCTCCCGGAGCACCGCGCGCGTCAGGCTGCGGCCGGCCAGCCAGTTGCCGAACGCGGCAACCCATACCGGCACGCGCGTCTCGATGGCGCGCCTGATCAGCGGGCTGGTGAGTTTTTCCCGGACCCCGTCCGGCAGGCCGGTGATGAGGACCAGGCGATCCACCCGTTCGGGGTAGGTCAACACCATCCCGATGGCCACACCGGCCCCCATCGAGTTCCCGACGAGGGAGGCTCGCTGGATTCCGAGCGCATCCATGAATCCCCGGAAGAATTCCAGGACCTGCGCCGGCGTGTAGTCGATGTCAGGCTTGTCGGACCATCCGGATCCCAACAAGTCCAGCGTGATCACGCGGTGCGAGGCGGACAATGCGGCTTGCTGGTACTCCCATTGCCAGATCGCGCCGCCGAATCCATGAAGCAGAACGACCGGTGGTCCGCTACCGGCATCCAGGTAGGCGATCCGCTGCCCGTCCACCATGACGGTGCGGACCGGCATACGCTGGATGGAGTCGAACCATGTCGGGATCTCTGGCTGGGTCACGCAGGAGCTTAAGAGCGTCAGGGTCAGAACGAGGAGAGCAATAACGACTACTCCAATTGGAGAAGCGTTTCGTCGGGCTTGACGTCATCCCCTTCTTTGACATACAGGGCGACCACGGCTCCGGCAACAGGCGCCGGCAGGCGGTTTTCCATCTTCATGGCCTCGATGATCAAGACCGGATCGCCCTTCTTCACCGTCTCGCCCTTCGACACCAGGACCTTCACTACGCGGCCGGGCATGGGAGAGGCCACGTCCCCCGGCTTGCTGGGCTTCGGCCGCCTGGCGGTCTTGGCTCCCGTTTCAGGGGCTTCCGGAACCCCGGCGAGCACCTCCTGGAGCGGCTCCAGATAGACCTCCTCCAGCTTCTCGTTCACGCGGATGTAGTAGGGCTTGCGGCCGTCGCTCTTGCGGCCGGAGCCGGACACGCGGATGTGATAGGACTCGCCGTGTACCGTGACGTTGAACTCCACGGGAGCCAGGTGCAGCTCGTGGGCGACGGCGGGGCCCTTCTCCGGCGGCGGCTCCAGTTGCTCGGGCTTGAGCTCTCCCCGCTCGCGCTCGTCGAAAAATTCCCGCGCCGCGGCCGGGAACAAGGCGTATGACAGCAGGTCTTCCATCGCGCTGACCTTGCCGGCCAACTCCTTCTTCACCCCCTCGAGTTCCGGCTCCAGGCGATCCGCCGGCCGGCCCTTGACCGGTTTCTCCTCCCCGATGGCCCGTGCCCGGACCTCCGGATTGAACGGGCCGGGCGGGCGACCGTAGAGGCCGAGGAAGTAGTTCTTGGCCTCGTTCGTGATGACCTTGTATCGCTCCCCGGTCAGGACATTGAGCGTCGCGTGGGTGCCGACGATCTGGCTG
>CAYZKG010000140.1:0-6430 GCA_964478915.1 uncultured Nitrospira sp. | reverse complement strand
GCCCCCCGCCCCGCCGGGTCCCAGGGGCAGAGGCTCACACGAGCCTCTGCCCCTTTCTTCAATACCTCAGGGGATTTCACCATATAGATGAGGAAAAGGGAACGTGTCATCATCATTCAAAAGAGCGTCATCATGGAATGTCATCGCTGTCATGGTGTGATGGTGCAGGACGTCTTTGAAGACTTGGAAGATGATACCGGCTCCTTGTCCTTCGAAGGCTGGCGTTGTCTCCTGTGTGGAGAGATTCTCGACCCAGTCATTGCGACCAATCGCCGATCCCACCCCACTCCATTGTTAGGCCGCGCGCGAAAAAAGTTCGCGACCCAATTGAGTTGAAGATCGGATTTGTGGTACGGACACCACATCCCGAAGCCGCGTAACGCGGAGCGGGAAGGTTCGGCCTGGGAACGGAACGCCGAAAATAGGGTCGAATTAGAAACTTTGTCGGGAATCGGGTATGATAAAGCCATGGTCCGTAATTGCATCTGCTCGGGATTCCTCGGGAAACAGGGATGGCTTGGCCTCGTTTTCCGCGCGATGGCGGCCGTCCTGGTCGCCGCCTTCATAGCTTCTGGCGCTGACGCACGGGAGATTACACGGTTCCATCGCGGCCAGGAGCAGTTGATCTGGATTTTAGGGACGACCCTGAACTCCGATTACGAGCCGACCGGAGTGGTCAGCGCCCTTCTGGTCGAATTCGAGAAGCGGAAGGATCACAATGGCCTGACAGTGACGTTCCAGACTACTCCGGGCCGGTTCTCACCGCTCGCGCAGATCGCCGTGACAGACGCCATTCATCGTACGGCTCAGCTCGCAGGCCTGCGGTCGGACTCCTGGAGCGTCGTGCTGACGGTGCCCTATCAAGGTGTCACGGTCTATGGAGCCAGCCTGTCGGCGATGGTGGGACTGAGCGTAATCGCTCTCGCCAAAGGTGATCCCATTCCGGCAGATCGGGCCATCACCGGCACGGTGACGGACAAAGGGGAAATCGGCCCAGTGGGCGGCGTCCCGTTGAAAGTCAACGCGGCGTATGAAGGTCATTTAAGCCGCGTGCTCGTGCCGGAAGAGCAGGACATTGCCGACAGCGACTGGCGAACTCCCTTTCTCATGCAGGTCTCCCCGGTCAGATCCGTCAGTGACGCATATCAGGCCTTGACCGGCCATCCCCTCAGATCGGAATCTCCTCCGCAATACGAAGACAGCTGAAGGCTCCGGCGCCTTCCCTCTGCTCATGACACTGGCTTCAGATACGGTTGGCACGGTTTCATATCCCCCGGTACCCAATATGAAGCCCTGGCACTTCAGTCTTGCCTGCCTCCTCCTGGCGATCGATCTCTCATCGTGTGCTGTCTATCACTACAAGCCGGTTGCGCGCACCACGACCTTCGATGAGACCGACTACGAAGAGTACGCCGGCGACGGCACGGCTTCGATTTCCGGCGTGCTCCGAACCAAGCTGAGATTGGGAGATCCTAGACTCACGTCGGAAAATGTGGTGCATCTCATGCCGGCCACGTCGTATATCACCGAGCACATAGAGAAAGAATTCGTCGATCAGGTCATATTATGGCCGCCACTTGATTACCGGGTGCACCATTACAAGCACATACGGGTCACGGACAGGGGACGCGAATTCATTTTCGAGAAGCTGCGCCCAGGTGAGTACTACATTGGGTGCTTCCGCGAGAAAGTGGAGCCGCCCATTGAGCTTCGGTCTGAGGCGTACGGGATGCTGGGCGGCCGTTGGGTCTTCAGCCCGATCACCGTCGCCGAAGGGGAGGACCTGCAGATCGTTCTTAGCGAGGAATGTGCCCCGAAGATCCAAGTGGCGCAGGCGCCTCCGGAGCCGGAGGCAGCGCCGGCGGAACCGGTGCCCCCGGAACCGGCCGTGACCCTGGCGGCCCGTGCGCTGTTCGACTCGGGCCAGGCAGAGGTGAAGGCAGAGGGCCGCGAGCTCCTCAAGCAATTGGCCGAGACGCTGAAGACGGTCTCCGGCAAGGAGATCCGCATCGAGGGTCATACGGACAACGTGCCCATCAGGGGCAGACTGCGCAACAAGTTTCCCACTAACCTGGAACTCTCCACCGCCCGTGCATTAAACGTCTTGCGGTATTTTGTCGAAGAAGGCGACCTGCCCCGCGAGAACCTCACCGCGGTGGGCTATGCGGACACGAGGCCTGTCGCGAGCAACGACACGCCGGAGGGACGGCAGGAAAACCGGCGCATCGAGATCATTCTCTTGCCAAAGAGTTCGGCGCCCGCTCCTCCCGCGACGGGGTCGCCTGCGCCGTCCTCCTAGCCCGGCTCGAACGTGAAGTCAGGGCCGACCCTCAGCGGGCTCTCACAACTGCCCGCCGCTCCGCATTGAATGTGATGACATGCCGCACCATCCAAGCTTATGCGGCGCACGCCAAGGTCTATCTGCGCCACTGGGGCCGCCGCCGGTACCGGCAGCCGAGACTCCTTCGAGAGTGTGTCCAGCAGTTAGTACCCCCGGCGGGTATTCTGGATCTCGGGTGCGGGCCCGGACAGGACGCCCGGCATCTCTTCCATCTCCACCGTGGCCGGGCTCGCTACCGTGTTGTGGCCGTCGATCTTTCCTGGCTGCTGCTGGAATACGCCAGGCGCCGGAGCCGCCGGCTCCCGCTCGTCCAGGCGGACATGCGGCACCTTCCATTCCGACGCGCCGCCTTCGACGCCGTATGGGCCGCCGCGTCGTTGATCCATCTTCCCAAGCACACGGTGCGCCGAGCCTTACGCAGCTTGCTCGAGGTGGTAGGGCCGGGAGGGATCCTTGGCGCCACACTGGTGCACGGCCGGCGGTCCGGCTACGTCAGCACCGGATGGATCCCGGGCCGGTTTATCTCCCGCTGGCGGAAGGCTGAATTGGCACAAGCCGTGTCCCGATCCGGCTGGCAGATCGTTCGGCTGGAAACGGTGATGAACCGCGAACGGAAAGGCCGATGGCTG
This sequence comes from uncultured Nitrospira sp., assembly GCA_964478915.1. Taxonomy (GTDB): domain Bacteria; phylum Nitrospirota; class Nitrospiria; order Nitrospirales; family Nitrospiraceae; genus CAYJUM01. Next base: position 3,460 of record CAYZKG010000140.1, on the reverse strand, counting down.
AATCTCCTGGCACGTCGCCCTTGTCCCTGATCCATCACTCTGTTAAGCTTTCAGCGGTCTATTTCTAACGAGGAGGAATTCCATGGGAGAGGTCAATACAGCACCGGAAGTAGCGGCCAGAGCCGTCGAGGATTTGACCGCAATGGAGGTCGATCCGGAGAAAGGGGAGCGTCTCTACAAAGCGGCGCTCGTCCAGTCCAATAAAGGAGTGTCCTATCGCCTGCTCGCCAAGTGGATGAAAAACGGAAAGCTCGATCTCGTCCACTACGGCTGCGATGTCGGCGAAGACGGCAAGCCGGTCTCGAAATGGAGGATCAGGCGTATCCTGGAGCAGCCTCCGGAGCGGTTCGAGAAAGAGTTGGCAGAGATCCAGTCGGCGATGCGGGCGGACGGGGAAGAGGTCGCGGGCGTCTGGATCCACGACATGACCGGCATGGCCGATGTGGCGACCCAGGGCAACAGTCTTGACGAGTGGTCGCGCAAAATGGCCGGAGAGATCCGGGAGCGGCCGTCTTAGAAGCGGATCACCTGAGCCTGGCTGCTGCGTGTCCGGTTCAGGCCGGGAGCAGGGCTGACCTCCTCGATCTCGACCTGCAGTCGCCGATGTGCCTCCCGAAGCGCAGCCTCGACCGATTCGGGAGAGTCGCCCCGAGCCAGCAGAAACCCAAGGTAGCGAGTCCCTTCCGGAAGGGGCACCAGCTCCTGTCCCGGCTCTGCCGTAATGTTCACCTCCTCGATCCCCGGCACCGCCAGCGCCTCTTCCTGACCACGGACCTCTCGGAGCACGCCGGCCGATGGAATCGGCACCATCATCACCCCAGCCGCCTGCCGTTCCCGCTCCAATGACGGAAGACCAAGCCTCAAGGCGTGGCGGACCAGCAGCTCCTCAAGGGAGAGCCCCGAAGCAAAGCGCAGGATTCGGGAGCACCGCCCGCCGATCGAGCGCGCCGCCACCTCGATCACCCACACGCCGCTTTCGTTCACCCGCACCTCGGCATGGACCGGCCCTTCGTGAAGTCCGAGCGCGGCCGTCGCGCGCTGAACGCAAGCGGTAATGGCCGTCTGGACCACGGCCGGCTGACGGGACGGCGTGACGTAAATCGTTTCTTCAAAAAACGGTCCCTCCAGGGGGTCCGGCTTGTCGAACAGGGCCAGGATGGTGAGGGCGCCGTCAGTCAAGAGACCCTCCACCGCCAGTTCTGCGCCCGGAATGAATTCTTCGACCAGAAGATGGCGGGCCCCCTCGTCCGTAGCGGTGAGACCCAAGCGGCGAAGGAGGCCGGCCACTCGGCAGAGGGCTGCTGCACATTCCGTGGGATCGTTCGCGCGGATCACGCCACAGCTCGCGGACAAGGCCAGGGGCTTCACCACGCAAGGATACCGGACAGACTCGGCGACGGAGGCGGGATCGGCCTCAAGCGGGAACAGCGTGTAGCGGGGAACCGGCACCCCGTGCCGGCACAGCAACTCCCGCATGCGAAACTTGTTGTGCGCGGCCGAGACGGAGGCAATCGGGTTGTGCGGTAGCCCCAAAGCAGCCCCGATGGCGGCAGCCGTCACGACGGTGGCGTCATCCACTCCGATCACCGCATCGATCCGATGTCGCTTGGCATACTCCAGAGCCGTGCGGGAGGCACTTTCGGGCTGGCGAAGCTCCAGCGGCAGATACGCATCCACGGAGTGAACCGGGAACGTCAACCCCGACTCGCTCCCCACGGTCACCTGCACGTTGAGCCGGCCGGCCGCCTCAAGGAACGCCTCTCCCCGATACGTGGTGCTTGGCAGGAGCAGGAGAACACGCGGCATAGAGCCTCACACCGGCGACGAACCGGAAGCCACGCGCGCACGGTGGAACTGCTCCAAGGCGCGGTTCGCCGCGATGATGGTCCCGAGCTTGCTGACCACGTCTGGGACGGTAGCGCCCGGAAGCGCGTAGTACCCCTCCTCATCGCCAAGAGCGGTATAGACCCGATTCCCGATGCAGCCGAAGCTCGTCGCGGTACGACCCGATTGGATAGCCTCGGGCAGCACTGTGCACGTCGGTCTCCCCATCGTTGCGCCGCCGCCGGTAACGCCGACCGCCTGCGCCGCTTCGGCCAGGAGCATCAGTTGCTTGACGGTTCCGCGCACCAGGACGACATCCGGTACGAAGGGCGCGCTATCCAAGGGCGCATAGAGCGCCACACCGAATCCCCCTTGGCGACGAGGCAGCGCAGGGATCTCCTCCGGCCTGATGTATTGCAATCCGATCATGGTCTGGACGAGGCCCTGCAACTCCTTGGCAACCGGCTCGGGGAGATCCACGCCGTGGGTATGCGCGCCCACCGGGCAGGTATAGTGATCCTGCGCCTCAGTGTAAAAGATGCGTCCTTCCGCCGCCAGCCGCCAGTAGCCGCATCCGGCCGGGGCGGGCGACTCGATGTGCGCAAGATCCGGAGGAGCAGTCGGCCGAAACGCAATCGCGACGGGGCGCCAGGCAAGGCCGAGAAGATCCTGAAGCTGCGTGCCGTGTGTCGTCTGGTTCATCGGCTCCTCCTTAAATTTATCCCTCTTCTCCTCAGATCAGATTTCTCCCAACCCTTTGGTGTGCAGCGGACGCAATTGGCTGTCGGTCGGCTCGGCGCAGCAGAACCACGATTCCGTCAGCCGGGGCGGGCGCGGTTCCTGTCGAGAGCGATTTGCAACGGCGGGAGGCGCTTGTCGGCCCGCCATTGCGTGCGCGAGCGCCCGGAGTCGATCAAAGATCACCACCGCCTCGTCACCGGCGCGCGCGCCATCCTCTACTGCCGCTGTGACGGCCTGGTGGAGCCGGTCCATGCGAGGATCGGGATGGCTCCAGTGATATTGGAAATTCGCCTGATCCAGCCGGCCCAAGACCGTCCCCAGCGCGGAGGCGCGGTGATCCGAGGGGCTCAGGAGGGCGGAACCGGGTGGAATCAGCAAGCGAATGGTGTATTGCACCGGATCGACGGCTTCAATCAACCCGTGCTGCTCCACGAGGTCGAACAGCTCCAGATAATCCTCGAGCGTGGCCCACGGGGTGAAGGGCACCAGCGAAGGCCGGAGCGTGATGCCCGTCGAGCGCATGATGTCCAGCGCCGCCAGGACATCCATCCTCGTGTGGCCTTTCTGCAGACGGGCGAGCACAGCGTCATTGAACGACTCGACCGCGGAGATCACGAACAGGCAGCCGAGCGTCCGCAGCTCCGGCAGGAGAACGCGGTGCTTGAGCAGGTGCTCGATCTTCGCGGTGAAGTCAAAGGTCAGATCGGGGAATTCATCGTGCATCGCCCGGACGATGCTCATGGAGTGGCCGGGCCCGTTCAAGAAATCGGGATCGCCGAAGGTGATGTGCGCCGCCCCGGCCTGCACTTGATGACGGATGTCCTGCAGGACGATCTCACGGGGAAAGACGAAGAAGCGGCCGTCATAGACCGGCACGATGGGACAGTGCCGGCAG
>CAYZKG010000139.1:0-6620 GCA_964478915.1 uncultured Nitrospira sp. | reverse complement strand
CCGAATGTCCTGTGGCCGCCGAACCACCGGATGGTGCCGGTGACGGTGGCCGTGGCGGCGTCGGATGTCTGCAGTGCCGCGGTGGGCTGCCACATCATTTCAGTGACGAGCAACGAGCCGGTGGACGGCTTGGGCGATGGCGACACCGCGCCGGATTGGCAGATCACGGGTGCCTTCACGGTGGACCTGCGGGCCGAGCGCTCCGGAAAGGGAAGCGGCCGGGTCTATACCCTGACGGTGCAGTGTACTGATGCCTCAGGGAACGGTGCGGTCAAGGCGGTGATGGTCACCGTGCCGCACGATCAGGGGAAGAAGTAGGTGAGTCTGTTTGTAGGAATGCGTGAGGGGTTACTGCGGGGAAGCCAGCAGGCCTTCAATCGGGATGAGTTGCTTGTTGACAGGGTCAACGCCAACGCCCATGGCCTCAAGGGTGACCGCCCCCAGAAGCTGCGGGCTATTTTCTTCACCAAAGATCACTGGCGACGGGGCGTGATAGCCGTCGACCATGAAATCGGCGTCACCAAATTCCCACACCACCGTGCGTCCGTCCCCGAGGCGGAATTGGCGCCGACTGCGTGGAGTGATGCCCAGAGAAAGCAGCAGAGGCCGAGGCAGCATACTGTATACGGCCCCTGTATCTACGAGAAGCTCCGTGCTGAGGCGGCGCTCCGGCTGAGTCAGATTGGTAATTGTCCCTTTGATAGTAAAGGTACTCATCTGGTCCAGATGCTAGGGCGTTTAGTGAACTTCTACCACAAAGCACGAAGAAAAATCATCATCATGGCATCTGCACCGTCCCGCACGACGGGGCGGTGCGGATCAGCCGACAAACCCCTTCACCGGGATCAGGCGCTTGGCAATGGGATCGATTCCAAGCAAGAGGCTCTCGAGTGCAACAGCCCCGAGCAGGGCTGGCCCGTCCGGCGCGATGAGGCACCTCGTACTGATCTCGTCGCCGTTGAGCGTGAGGCGGACCTCTGCCAACGGCCAGATCTCCTCACGGCCACCGGCGGTCTGGATGGGGCAGGTTCGGGTAGGCCGGAGCTCGAGCCGATCCGCGAGCGTCTGCGGCAGCACGAGGAATGTCGCCCCCGTGTCCACGAGCAGTTCGACTTCCTCGGTGCGACCGGTTGGTCCGGCCAGGCGGGCTGGGACGTGGAAGAGACCCATAGTGTCACTCGCGATCTAGCATAGCACACCCGCGTTTGCGAGGGCAGCACCACATAAAAAAGGAAGCTGCTGCTGCAGTGACTCAGTCCGCATGCGCCATGAACCGGTTCGAAGGTCAGAAGCAACCCAAGCTGGACGGCTGGGCCCTGCGGCAGCGTAGGGGACAGGTGCTGGGATTGAACCGGCACCTGTTCGGGCCCGCACAATCAGGGGAAGAAGTAGCCAAACGCTTCGTGTTCAGGTCAAGAGCGAGGCGATGGGGGAGTGAGTCGGTGACTGAGAAGGCGAGAGTTAGCGGAAGAGCAGGGCCACCGCGATGGCGATCCACATGTTCAGCATAGACGCAACAATCATCCCGATCGTCCAACGGAACTGGCTATGCATCTCTTCCCGCACAGCTCGCAGATCGGTTTCGAGCAGAGTCAGCCGCTGCCCCTGCTGCTCCTGTGTGCCGCGGTCGGCCACAGTTTTGCTCATCTGTTCGAGGATCCCTTCGATCTTGGCCAGCCGTTCTTCAGGAGTCATGGCTTCTTGATATCAGACGCGGGCGCGCCAGTCAACGGGTTCGGTTTGAGAGCTAGGGAACGGTGTCACCCTCGCGCGCCGAGGCCTTGAAGGAGCCCTTGGATGCGCTCGGATTCCTGCACCACGAGACCGCCGAGGGCTCGCTGAATGCGGACAATCTCGGCATGATTCTGGCTCATCTCCCGAAACCCTTGAACGGCGATCACGATGCTAACGAGTTGGCCAATGCCCAAGAAGATGATCCCGAGGAGTTCGTAGCTCAACCGCAGACCTCCGAGCGCGTGTGCGGTCCAGCCTTAACGCTGCGTGCGTGAGGATAGCAGAAGGCGCGCAGGGGCACAAGGGTAAGGTGAAATGGAGCACTGCGTTCAGAATTGAACAGACCTAAGTACGTGGACGTACACATCATCGAACGCCGGACAAAGCCCTTCCCGACAATGAGGCAGATGGCCTTATTGAACAGGAAGACTTATCAGCACGTTCTCTGGGCAGAACTTGGGGAAGACTTGAATTCGACGGTCTCGCACCAGACTTGCTTTGGTTATTTTGCGTATCCCCTATCACGTACACACTTTCCACAATGACACAGGAGTATAAAAGTATGTCGTTCGCCATGGCCTTCTTAGGCTCCCTGCTTCTATTCCTGACTGTATCAGCCGGCTGCACGCTGCCGGAGGTCCGGACGGCGCAAAAGCTCGCGGCCCAAGGCCACTGGGACGAGGCGGTCGCGGCCTACCGGACCGCCGTGAGAAAGGACCCGTTCAACAAGGACATTCAGAAGGCATACGACGAGGCCAAGGCCCGCGCCGCCGAACGGCACTACGCGGCCGGCCGGGAATTCCTGAAGGAGAATCGGATCCTTGAGGCGCTCGAGGAGTTCAGGCGGGCGCTCGGGCTGGACCCCTCGCGAAGCGAGCATCACGCGGCATTGGGCGATGCGATGCGTCTGAAAGAAGCCAGGGAGAAGCTCCAGGCTGCAGAGAAACTCCGGAGCTTGGGACGGCTGGAGGACGCGCTCGACGCGTACGAGCGGGCCGTGGAGCTGGATCCGTCATTGACCAAGGCGCTGGAGGGCATCACCGCGATCGCCCAGCAGCAACGCGCCGCGAAGCTCGTCGGGCTCAGCGGCCAGCCCATTACCCTGCGCTTTCAAAACGCCCGGCTTAAAGAAGTCTTCGAGATTTTCGCCAGGGCCGGCAACATCAATGTGATCTTTGACAAAGAGGTCAAGGACGATCCCATCACGATTTTCATCAAGGACACGCCGTTCGATGAAGCGTTGAATCTTATCCTGAGCAGCAACGGGTTGTTTTCGCGCCGCATCGGCCCGGACATGCTGCTGATCATTCCCAACACCAAGCCGAAGCAGGACCAGTACCAGGACCTGATGATCCGGACGTTCTACCTGTCCAATGCCAAGGCCAAGGAGACGGTGAATCTCCTCAGGACCATGCTTGAGAGCAAGCGCGTGTACGTGAATGAACAGCTCAATGCTGTGGTGATTCGTGACACGCCTACCAAGCTGCAGCTCGCCGAGCGGATCATTCTGGCGAACGATCGCCGTGAGGCAGAGGTCGAGTTCGACATGGAGGTGCTGGAGGTCAACCGCACGAAGAGCCAACAGTACGGCGTGAACTTCGCCAAGGCGGCCGGCTTCGGCGTGGTGCCGCCGGAGTTCAAAGGCCCGTTCACGTCCGCCAATGTCACAGCCCAGCAGTCGTACAACCTCGACAAGATAGAGACCCTGGGCAAAGCTGCCACCTCGCAGTACCTGTTCTCGTTCCCGGCCAACCTGCTGCTCGATTTCTTCAAGTCGGAAACCGATGCCAAGACCTTGGCCAACCCAAAGCTGCGGGTGATCAACAACAAGCAAGCGTCCGTGAACATCGGAGACAAGCAGCCGATTCTGCTGTCCACGACGAACGTGCTGCCGGGCCAGGCGGCGACGGGAGCGGTGCCGACCACCTCCACCGTCACCTCGATAGAGTTCAAAGACGTCGGCCTCAAGCTGACGGTGGAGCCCACGATCCATCTGGTGGATGAGATTACGCTCAAGCTCAAGATCGAGGTCACGACGGTCGGCGAGCAGGTCGTCCTTCAGGCCAATCCGGAGATCAGGCAGTTCAAATTCGGGACGCGGACCGCCGAGACGACGCTCAATATGAAAGACGACGAGACCGTCGTCCTGGCCGGCCTGATTCAGGATGTGGAGCGCAAAACGCGGGTTTCGGTGCCGGGGCTTGGCGATATCCCGATTCTTGGCAACTTGTTCGCCACGAACGAAATCAGAACGGAAACCACCGAGATCGTCCTCACGATCACGCCGCACATGATTCGAAACCTGACCACTCCGAGCCTGGAAACGCAGGCCTTCTGGTCCGGCACCGAAGCAAGCTATGCGACGAACCCGCTTTTCTCGCAGCAAGTGACGACGGTCTCGCAGCCTCCGAGCGCGCCGGTGAAGCCGTTGGCGCCGGCTCCTGGTCCCGCGGCTCCTTCGGCGCCGTCTCCGCAGGCACCGCCGGCCCCGGCCGCTCCGGGGCTGTCCCAGCCTGTGCCGCCAACTCCGGACATTGTGGCGCGTGGGCCGGCAGTACTAGGTTTCCTTCCGGTGGAAGCCGCAGTGGCCGTGGGGCAGGAAGTCCGACTGGATCTCACGGCGAACAACCTGGAGAGCCTGACCGATTCCGTGATGACCATCGCGTTCGACCCGCAGGTATTGGAGTTCCGGCAGGTCCTGGAGGGCGAGTTTCTGAAGCGGGACGGCGTCACCTCGGCCGCCACGCTCTCGGCGACGCCGGCAGCCGGGCAGGTTGAATTACGGCTGCGGCGACAGGGTCCCCCTGCTTCCGGCAGCGGTGTCCTGGCCACGCTGGTCTTCCAGGCGAAGAAGGCTGGGGCCTCTCCTGTCGTGATTCAGAAATCCATGGTGTCCGGGGCGGGCGGCAAGGTGGTGCCGGTTAAACCTGAGATCGGCCTGATCCGAGTCAAATAGACAGGCTAGAGGCAATAGGCTCTGGGCTATGGGGTGCGCGATGCGACGGATAAGGAGCATCATGATTGCGCACGCCGGCGAGTCGGTGAGCCGGCTGGGTCTATAGGCTATGGCCTTCGGAACCTCCTCTCGCCCATCGCCTCGTGCCTATCGCCTCGTGCCTGCCGAAGGAGGCGTCACGCTGCTGGAGCTGCTGATGACCATGGCCATCATTATGGTCTTGGCGTCGGTGGCCATGCCGCTGACGAAGTTTACCGGCAAGCGGGCCCAGGAGCTGGAGCTTCGTCAGAAGCTTCGGGAGATGCGCACCGCCATCGACGACTTCAGGCGGGACTGGGCGCGGGACGGCGATGTCCTGACCGGACAGCTCTGCGTGAAGAACAAGACGGCCTGCAAAGAGAACACGGGCGTGACCGGGTACCCCAAGACGTTGAAGACGTTGCTAGAGGTGGAGTTGACCGGGGCCGAGGCGACCATCCGTGAGACCAAGCCGGTCCGGCGATACCTCCGCCGCATCCCGGTGGATCCCATGACCGGCTCAACGGACTGGGGACTGCGCTGCTACCAGGATCCGCCGGATGCGAAAGACTGGTGCAAGGAAGACGTGTTTGACGTGTACACGAAGAGCCAGGATGAGGCCATTGACAAATCGAAATATCGAGACTGGTAATCGAGGCGAGAGGCAATGGGCTATGGGCGATAGGTCGGATCTATGGTGTCCCCCCCAGTGCCCATAGCCTATAGCCCAGCGCCTGGCTCGCCGAGGCGAAGGCCTCGCCTCGGCGAAGCCGGCTTCACGCTCGTCGAGCTGATGATCGTGGTGAGCATCGCCGGCATTCTGGTGACCCTCGCCGAGCCGTCATTTCAGGGCTCGGTGATCAAGGCCAAGGAGGTCGCGCTGAAGCAGAACCTGTTCACGATGCGAGAGGTCATCGATCAATACAAGGCCGATCGCGGAAGCTATCCGCCGGCACTTGCCGAGCTGAAGTCGGCCGGCTACCTCAAGCGCATTCCGATCGATCCGTTTACGAAGTCAGATGCGACCTGGCAGGAAATTCTGGATCCGGCGGAGGGCGGTGTCTTCGACATCCACAGCGGGAGCGATCTGGTGGCGACCGACGGCTCTCCGTACAACGTGTGGTGAGGGAGCAGGCATGATCCCATCAGCCGTGGCCAAACACTCGCTTGCTCTTGTTGCGGCCGTGTGGCTGTCGGCCCAGGGCTGCGCCGGCGGCGGGATGGTCCTGCCTGACCGGAGTCTGGAGGACGCTCAGCGGCAAGCCGACACGCAGATCCACCGGGCGCGCGCCGAAACCGAAGCCATTCGGGTCGAGATGGCGGCCACCCGGATTGCGGCTGCCAAGCAGGAGGCGGAGGTTCAAGAGCTGCGCCGCGAGATCATGGAGCTTCGCCAGGCCGAGGCTCATTTGCGCGCCGCCAATACCGAGCTGACTCACACCACGGCGGAGCGAGAACAGGCGCAACAACAAGCGATAGACGCGAAGGAAGCCGAGCTGATGGCGCTGCGCGCAGAAAGGGACCGGCTGGTTCACTCGGCCGGTGAACCTCAGGCCAAACTGACAATGGCGACACAACCGCGTCAGGGGCCGGCCGACCGCGGCATCCCAGCAAAGCTCAAGGAGCTGGAGTCCACCGTTGCGCTCCTGACCGTCGAGGTGGCTGAACTCAAGAAGCGCCTGGCCGGCAAGAAAGCAGCCCAACCTTCGGCGGCGCTGCCCTCGACGACCGAGCCGCCCCCCGCGGGGAGCGCGCTGCTGCTCGACGCAGGTCAGGTGCTCAGCATTCGGGTCAAACCGGGTGACTCCTTGTGGGGCCTCGCCCGCAAGTACGGGGTCTCGCTGGCCGATCTGAAGGCGGCCAACAGCCTCCGGGGCGATCAGCTCAAGGTAGGACAGCGCCTGACAATTCC
>CAYZKG010000138.1:0-6666 GCA_964478915.1 uncultured Nitrospira sp. | reverse complement strand
ATGGGATCGTGTTGATACGTCTGCCGGATCCAGTCGGCCATGTCCCTGGCGATCAGCGTGATCAGTTGTGGAAACCGCGCGATGGATTCGAACCGGAGGTAGGTCGCGGTGTGATGCCCTGACACCATCTCTACGTGGGCATCGAAGAACACGGAGCGCGATGTCCTGAGGATCCGGTGGATGTCCCAGTCCGAAAGCTTGGATCCCGAAAAGTCGCGGATGATGCCCTTTAGCCTGGAATCGATCGCCGGGCTGTCGTACAGAGTCCGCTGCCGCTCGATCAGCTCCGCCAGACCGCGGTCTTCCGCGACCGTGTTATGTGGGTTCACAGTCATACTGTTTCGCCTCACGATGGAATAATCCTGGTCCGCAAGACGCCGATCGGCTGGATTTCCAGCTCCACCACGTCCCCGGGTTTCAGGAACCGGTCCAATTCGAGTCCACAGCCTCCACCGACCGTTCCGGAGCCGAACACATCGCCGGCATATATCGTCTCGCCCCGCGAGACGTGCTCGATCATCTGTGGGAACGACCAGTGAATGGTGCCAAACCGTCCCGTTGACCAGACCTCGCCGTTCACCCGTGCGATCATGCTGAGCGCGTTGAGGTCCGGAATCTCATCAGGAGTCACGAGGCATGGCCCGAGCGCCGTGGCGAAATCCTTGCCCTTTGCCGGGCCCATCCGGCAGGCCATCTCCTGGAACTGAATGTCCCGGGCGCTGAAGTCATTCATGATGGTGTATCCCGCGATGTAGTCGGCGGCCTCCCGCTCGATGATATCCCGGCCCTTCCGGCCGATGATGCACGCCAGCTCCAGCTCGTAATCCAGCTTCGTCGTCTGCAGGGGCCATGGAAGGTCTTCGTCAGGACCGATGATGGTGCGATGATTCCCCTTGTAGTACGCTGGCGCTTTGTACCATTCGGGCGGAATGGGTTGCCCCCTCTTCTTGGAGGTGGCGGCGACATGGTCTTCAAACGCGATGAAGTCACGCAGTGACGGAGGATTGGGGAGCGGGGCCGCGAGCCGAATCGTACTGTCACGACGGGCGGCAGCCCCGGCGTACAACACCTGCTCGCCGTCCGGCCCGAGGTCCGACTCGCCGAGCCGGATGACATGCTCCAGGGCCTGCCGCGCCGTAGCCATGGCCGAAGGGCCGCCCTCCAGCAACTCTAGCATCGAAGCTGGCGCCATCGCGTCGGCGAGGCGGCGGGGCTGCGCTTCGTTCCGGTCGGCGAGCATCCGAGCGCACGCCATATTGAGATCCACGATGCCCTCTCCGTGCAGAGCCCCGACCCGGGTGAAACGGCCGACCGGGGTCTGGATCTGAAAGCTGACCAGCTTCATGGCATGACCTATAGCATGCTCTAGGGTTACTTCCAGCTCGTCGCGTAGTCCTTCAGCTCCACCGGCTCGAGCGCGGGCAGGACCGTCAACGGTCTCCGGGATTCGAGCATCACCGCCACCTCATCCGTATGCGTCTTGGTCTTACTGGCTTCGACGGCCTGCGGCTGCGGGCCATGATGGATACCTTGGGGATGCAGCGTGAGGGCTCCCGGTTGGATGCTGGCGCGGCTGAAAAAGTTCCCCCGATGGTAGAACAAAACTTCATCATAATCCATGTTCCGATGATAGAAGGGCACCCGAAGCGCCTGGGGATCAGTCTCCAGCGGTCGAGGGGCGAAGGTCGAGACCAGCAGCCCGCCTGCCTGAAATGTCGCATGAACACTCGGCGGCAGATGGTAGCCGGGACTGGTCACAGGGCGGAAATCCCGGACGTTGAGCTTGGCGACCCACAGGTCGCCCTTCCAGCCGACCACGTCCAGCGGACAGAAGGGGTACACGACGCGGGTGTACTGGCCATCGCGCTTGATCCGGACCTCCCACTCACGGCCTTTCTCGCCGTCGCCGCCTGCGTCAGGCTTCAGCTCGGGCGCCGTCAGGACGCCGCGATCGAAGAGCGCGTGGTGGCCCAACAGGCCGCGCTGCGGCAGTTCGACCGGCTCGGGGGATTCGGCGATCAGGAAGAGCGACGGGCCGGACTCCACCACGATCCGATACGTGGTCCCTTTGGGAATGACCACATAGTCACCAGGCTCGTACGGGAGGACGCCGTAATCCGTTTCGAACGTTCCTCGTCCCTCGTGGACGAAGTACACCTCATCTCCGTCCGCGTTCCTGACGAAATAGGGCATGCTCCCGGCGCGCCGCGACAGAAAGACCCGAACGTCCAGGCTGTGAAGGATTTCCACCGGCGAGGCGTCAGCCGAGCGCTGATCAGGCGTGGTGAGGGTGGCGCACGAGAAGGCGCGGGGGCGGAGGGGACCCTCGATGCGGACCCACGCGGTCGGTGGATGCCGCCGGTACAGGTGCGAGGCCGGGCCGACGAACCCGTGGCGCCCGTGCTCCTCTTCGTACAGTTCCTTGGGAATCCCTACGTGAGCCTGGTTCGGCGCGGTCCCTTTCTTCAGCAGGTACATGGCAGACCTCCACAGGTGTTATGACGCCCGCGGCATAGGCACGTCTTCGCTCGGAACTGTATCAAAATTAATGATTGTTTGCTCGACGCCGTCGAGCTGGTCCCGTTCAATGTCTTTGTATAGCTCCTCGACGCTTCTCCTGACGAAGGTTCTCGATTGTTCCTGGCCGTGTTGCCGTTGGGTCAGTTCCAGGAAAATCCCGCTCCCGGGGAACAACGGGTACGTGAACCGCTGCTTGAGAGGCCCGAAGCCGTCCCTCCCTTCTTTCAGCGCGCCGGTGAACCGCACGCCCCGCTCTTCCCACTCCCGACACACCGCCTCGATGTCGTCCACCTCGATGGCCACATGCTGCACGGTCTGGCCGTATTTTTCAATGAACTCGGTGATCTGGGATTTCACCGCCTTGTCCCGGCCCTGCATGAGCGCCACCTTGGTCTTGCCCCTCTGGACCACGATCGTGTCCATGCTGGATTTGTCCGTTCCGACATCCCGCGCTGACCAGATCACGTCGAATCCCAACACCTTGGTGAACAGGTATTCGGCGGCCTTCAGGTCTTTGACGCACAGGGTAATGTGATCGATCCCCAGTAAGTCTTCCATGGCTGTTCCCCCTGCAGTTGATCGGTGGAACCGGCTTGTCCCGTCGAGCTGTACTGTGGGTTCAGTATAACAAATTCAATGCATCATGCAATATAAAATTTATATTGTTTTGAGAGAATATTTTCATCAAAATACGGAGTCCCCATGACAAGAGTACATGGATCATATTGATTATACTATTTAAATAATTTTCAGTTCGAGCTTGTGTAAACGATATGAAAGTAATATCATTGCTCCGTAGAGTTTGAGCTGCGGCCAGGCAACAAGGAGGCCCCCATGACGTTCTACGAAGAAATGCGGCAGTATGTCCTTCATCATGGCGCCATCAATAATCCGTATCTCGACCGCTTCAAGACCGGCCAGCTCACCGAGGAAGAGTTCCGCGAATTCGCGGTCGAGTTCTACAACTTTGCGCGATTTTTTCCGAAGATCCTGGTGTCCCAGCTCGTCAATACCGAAGATGAGGCGGTCGCCGACGAGTTGACCACCGTGCTGTACTCGGAGTTGGGCAGCGGCCACACGAAAAATAGGCACGAACTGCTCTACCGGGATTTCCTCAGGTCGGTCGGCGTCGATGTCCATGAGGCGATGACCCGTCCCATGCTGCCTTCCACGCGCGCCTATATCGACGGCATGGAACAGCTCTACAGCAGCGGCAACCATGCTACGGCCTTGGGCGCGTCTTTCGGTCTCGAGAACATGGCGATCACCATGTGGGACCACCTGATCCCCGGTCTTCAGCGCTTGCGGGAAGAGCGGTACCCGAACATGGACATGACATATTTCGCCTTCCACCGCGAACTGGAGTCGACGCATGAGGACGCCATGGAGAAAGCGGTCGCGGTCATGGAAGGAGCGGGGAGCGCTCACAGGATGTCCAAACAGGAACGGGACGACTTCCGACGGGGCACGAAGGCCGTCCTGGACTATCTGGAAGGCTTTTGGATGGGGCTGGAAAAGATGAAGGTCAGCGCGATCTCAGGATAGGGAGACTGTGTGACGATCGGGCCGTCCGAGCCGAGGATAAGGGTGTCCGAGATCGCTCGCTACATCGAGGCGCTCAAGAATCGATACCAGCTGACCAGCGACTATGCCCTGGCGGAGAAGCTGGGCATCGCCCAGCCCGAAGCCAATCTTATTCGCCGGGGCCTCAAGGTGCCGAAGCCGGAGCTCTGCATCCGGATCGCGGAGCTGCTGGATAAAAATCCCGTCGAGCTGCTCCTGATCGCGCAGAAGGACAAAGCTCCCGCGCAGGCCAAGGAATATTGGACGCTGGCCCTGACCGCCGTGGATGTGATGCTGAATGTCCCCAAGAGCCCCCAGTACATCCCGCGAAAAGTGGAGGCGATCGGACGGGAGCTGCGGCAACTCGAGTCCCAGACGCTGACTTACGAGGGCGCCGCCGCGAACGCCGAGGCCGTGCGGCTGATGGAAACAGCCGAGCGATCCGTGGATGCCATCATGGAGCGATGGAACATCTGGAAGAAAGGGGAGGCGCTGTATCCCAATTACCTGTTGGCCAACCAGCAGGCCGTCCGGCGCAAGGTGGCCATCCGGCGCCTGCTGATTCTCACCCAGGAGCAGATGCGCCGGCCGGCCTTGGTGGCGGACGCCGTGGAGATCATGGGCGATCAGCACCGGGCCGGGATCAAGATCTATTACGCCTTCCGTGAGGAGCTGAGCCGCTCGCCGGCGTTTCAGCGTCTGGAAGAGGATTTCAAGAAGCACGGGGCTGCCCAGGATCTCAACGCCGCCATGTTCGACGGGGAGATCCTGATCTTCTCCCAGTCTTACGGAACAGTCCCGCTCGGCATGCTCGGCAAGCCCACACCCATCACCATGATCAATCAGCTTCAGATCACCTGGAAACCGGAACTGATCCGGGAGCTGAACCCGGCCCCGCTCTTTGACATGACCCGGTACGTCTTCGAGTACGAGGGAGCGAAGCCCTTCCAAGCGCAGGTCAAGAGGATCGGGGGGATGGTCTCATGAGGTTCCCGTCCGAGCCGTTCAAGATCAAAGTGGTCGAGCCGATCCGACGGACGACGCGCGAAGAACGCGATCGGCTCCTCCGGCAAGCCGGCTATAACTTGTTTCATGTGCCCGCCGACAGCGTCTACGTGGACCTCTTGACCGACAGCGGGACCTCCGCAATGAGCGACAATCAGTGGGCCGGCTTGATGCTCGGCGACGAATCCTATGCCGGCAGCAAGAACTATTATCACTTCGAAGCGGCGGTCCGGTCGATCTTCGGCTACCGGTACGTGATCCCGACGCACCAGGGCCGGATGGCCGAGAATCTCCTGTTCTCGACCGTCGTCAAGCCCGGGATGTGCGTCCCGAACAATATTCATTTCGACACCACCCGGGCCAACGTGGAGCATCAAAAGGCCGAGGCGGTCGATCTCGTCATCAAGGAGGCCTACGACCCGCACTGCGAGATTCCGTTCAAGGGCGACATGGATCTGGTGAAGCTGGAGGACCTCATCAACCGGGTGGGGCGCGAGCGCATTCCGCTCGTGATGCTCACCATCACGAACAACAGCGGCGGAGGCCAGCCGGTGTCCATGGGGAATATCCGCCAGACCAGCGCGCTGTTGGGTCGCTACGGCATCCCGCTGTTCTTCGACGCCTGCCGGTTCGCCGAAAACTGCTACTTCATTAAAGAGCGGGAGTCGGGCTATGCCGGCAAAGCGATCATCGAGATCGCGCGCGAGCTGTTCAGCTACGGCGACGGGTGTACCATGTCGGCGAAGAAGGACGGACTGGTCAACATCGGCGGATTCCTCAGCCTCAAACAGGAGGCCTGGGCGCAGGACATTACCAACATGCTGATTCTGGTGGAGGGATTTCCGACGTACGGTGGGCTAGCCGGCCGTGATCTCGAAGCGATGGCCCGGGGGCTCACCGAGGTGCTGGACGAGGACTATCTGCGGTTCCGGATCGGCCAGGTCCGGTATCTCGGCGAGCTGCTGGACAAGGCCGGTGTCCCCATCTTGAAGCCCGTGGGTGGGCACGCGGTGTATGTGAATGCCAAGGCATTCATGTCGCACCTTTCCCAAGAGGAATTTCCGGCTCAGGCCTTGGCGGTCGCCCTGTACCGGGAATACGGCATCCGCGGGGTGGAGATCGGCACGGTGATGTTCGGACGGAAGGACCAGGCCACCGGCCGGACGGTTCATCCCGAACTGGAAATGGTCCGTCTGGCAATCCCGCGGCGGGTCTATACGAACATGCAGATCACGTATGTGGCTGAGTCCATCATCGAGCTGTATCAGCGACGCGAGACGATCGCCGGGCTCCGCATGACTTACGAAGCCCCGGTGCTGCGCCACTTCACCTGCCGCTTTGAAGAGCTTCCGCTCTCTCGGCGCATGTCCGCCTGACAGGCCGCTCTGCCGGCCCCGTTTAGCCGAGTTCTGCCCTCCAACGACGTGGACTCGCCGGTCGAGATCAGTGCGTGCTGCAGGCCTGATTGGTCGGCGCCGAGGCGTCGGCGTCCGACTTCTTCACCAGCCCCGCCGAAACCAGGAAGGCCTCGACCTCATCCCCGCTCACGTCGGCGAGCATCTTCCCGTTGATCTCGAC
>CAYZKG010000137.1:0-6747 GCA_964478915.1 uncultured Nitrospira sp. | reverse complement strand
TCGCCGTAGCCATGATGACGGGCAGCTCTGCTGCGGAAGCGCGCTCGCGGAGGATCTTGAGCAGCTCGAGACCGCTCATCCCCGGCATCATGATATCGAGGAGCACCAGGTCGAACCGCTGTGCCTCGATCATGGCCAACGCCTGCTGGCCGTCTGCTGCGACGGCGGCGGTGTAGCCACGTCGCTGAAACCGACGCGACAGCATATCGCGGTTCATCTCCTGGTCGTCCACGATGAGAAGCGAGCCGGTTTGCTCGGGCGCGAGGCTTTCCCGTCCCGGGGGACCGCTCGCAGGCGACGCCTCCTGCAGCGCGGTGGGGGGATCAGGTGCGTGTCGGTCCGGATCTTGCCCGTCGGTTTTCACAGCGGAGGCATGGACGAGGTCGTTGAGCAGCCCGAGAAAGCGCTGGGCCGCCGCGTGAATCTTGTGCAGGTCAGATGTCGAGCCCTCCTGGCCTCGCTCTGCCGCAACCTCCAGCAGCAGTTCGCCATAGCCCACGATGGCGGTGATCGGGGTCCGCAGCTCGTGCTGCAGCGTCGCACCGAAGGCTTCCAGACTGACCTGCGCCTGAGCCGCTTCGACCCTGACCGGATCGAGCAGCTCATTGACGCGCCCCAGGAGCTGGTTGCTCGCGGCGTGCATCTTGTGCAGATCAGGGAGCAGCTCCTGCTGGTTCTGCTCCGCGGCATCCTCGAGCAACATCTCGGTATAGCCGAGCATGGCGTTGAGCGGGGTGCGCAGCTCATGGCGCAGATGGGCCAGGAAGGCTTTCCAGGCGCGGCTGGCGTCGAGGGCCTGTGCGTGCCCCTCCGTGGGCAGCGGGTCGCTTCGCTCGGGGTCCATCGGCGAGGGTTCATGAGGGTGATCGTTCATGGGGTGGCCTGCCTTCCCAGGAGCGCCTCCACCTTCGCCAGCAACCGGGGCATTTCGATCGGCTTGGTGTCGTAGTCGTTGCAGCCCGCCGCCAGCGCTTTCTCTCGGTCATCTGCCATCGCATGGGCCGTCAGGGCGATGATCGGGATGGAGGTCGTCGCGGGTGCCGCTTTGAGCTGCCGCGATGCCTCCCAGCCATCCAGCGCGGGCAAGCTCATGTCCATCAGGATCAAGTCGGGCGCTTCCGATTGCGCCAGCGCCACGCCCTCCTGGCCATCGACGGCGACGACGACCTGGTAGCCCCGACGCTCCAGGCGCCGGGACAGCATGTCCCGGTTCATTTCGTTATCTTCGACCAGCAGGATCTTCGGCATCCCTTGTCTCCTTTCCCCCGTAAGACTACGCGTTGCCCGGGGCCTTTCGTCGGACGCACGCCGCCACGAGGTCGCCGACCTCGCGCAGCAGCGCCTCGCGACTGTAGGGCCCTTTCTGCAGGATCTTTTCCACGTACCCGTTCAGTCGCAGGCGGTCCTCCTCGGTCAGGTCTTTGGCCGTGACCACCACGATGGGGATCGTCCGCCAGGCTTGTTGTTGGCGCAACGCCTCGAGGAACGCGAACCCGTCCATCTCGGGCATCAGCAGATCGAGCAGGATCAGCTCCGGCCGGTGCTCCGCCACCCGCTCTAATGCCATCCGCCCGTGCTCGGCCTCCGACACCGCATACCCCTCTTTCTCGAGTATGCGGCGCAGCATCTGGCGGGTCAGGCTATCATCCTCGACGACCAGAATCGGATGAGAGGGCTGCTGGCGCTGGTATTTCCGCAGGACCGCGAGAAGACGGTCTCGGTCCACAGGCTTGGTCAGGTAATCCGATGCGCCTAACGCATACCCCAGATTCTTGTCGTCCACGATCGTGAGCATGATGACCGGAATGTTCGCCAGGTCCGCATCAGCCTTCAGCGCCGACAACACGGCCCACCCATCCATGCCCGGCATGAGCAAGTCCAGCGTGAGGGCATCAGGGTGCAGCTCCCGCGCCAGCCGCAGGCCCTCTTCGCCGCCCGAGGCGGTCACCACTCGGAAGTCTTCCTTGCCGAGAAAGCGCTGCAACAGGTCACGCACCGTGGGGTCGTCGTCAATCACGAGCAATGTGCTCATCCCCTCAGGCTGCGCGGTGGGGTGGGCCTGCACCTCAGGCGCTTGCCCGGCCTTGGGGTCCATGACCTCCGCCGGGAGCCGGATGGTGAACGTGGTCCCCTTGCGCAGCTCGCTCTCCACGGCGATGTCGCCGCCCATCATTTGGCAGAAGCGTCTGGTAATCGTCAGCCCCAAGCCCGTCCCGCCGTACTGACGTGTGGTGGAGGTGTCGGCCTGCGTGAAGGGCTGGAACAGCTTTCCCATCTGCTCCGGCGTCATGCCGATGCCAGTATCCCTGACGCGGAAGATCACGCACTCCACGACGTCCACGGTCTCACGGGCGACATCCAGCGATATAGTGCCCTGTTGGGTGAACTTGCTGGCGTTACTGAGCAGATTGAACAGGCTCTGCCGCACCTTGGTCAGATCAGCCCGCAGGGTGCCGACATCCTGGGGACAGTGGATCTGGAGCGTATTCGCGTTCTGCGCGACGAGCGGACGGATCGTGGTCGCCACGTCCTGGATCATCGCGGCGATGTCGAAGCGCTCCAGGTAGAGGTCCATCTTGCCAGCTTCGATCTTGGAGAGGTCGAGGATGTCGTTGATGAGCGCCAGCAGGTGCTTGCCTGCGGTGTGAATCTTCTGCAGGTCGGGGATGAACTCCTCCTGGCCCAGGTCGGCGGCCTCCTCTGTCAGCATCTCGCTGTAGCCGATGATGGCGTTCAACGGCGTGCGCAGCTCATGGCTCATGTTCGCCAGGAACGTGGTCTTGGCTTGACTGGCGGCTTCGGCAGCTTCCTTCGCCTGCTGCAAGGCTTCGAAGAGGCGAGAGTTGTCGATGGCGATCGCGGCCTTGTCGGCGAGGGTTGAGAGGAGCTGGACCTCTTGGGGGGTGAAATCGTGCGGCGTAAAGAAATACACCAACAGGACCCCGTAGACTTCCTCCCGGATCAGGATAGGCGCCGC
Organism: uncultured Nitrospira sp.; assembly: GCA_964478915.1. GTDB lineage: Bacteria > Nitrospirota > Nitrospiria > Nitrospirales > Nitrospiraceae > CAYJUM01. Next base: position 3,770 of record CAYZKG010000137.1, on the reverse strand, counting down.
AAGGCCGGCGCGTATGGCCAACGCTTCGACCGCCCTCCTTGTGGAATCGTCGTATGTCAGCGACGGGTCAGATTGCACATCCCCGCTCCAGATAGGGCGACGCTCCTGGAACGCCAATCCGCCGACGCCCTCCCCTGGTCTGAGGACCCTACCCCGTATGATCTCAGGCGCAAAGTTATGCCCCTGGACCACCGAAAGCGCGCCCTGCGCTTCGTCATAGCGGAAGATCGCTGAGGCATCGCAGCCCAGCAGCTCGGCCGCTTTGGCGGTGATCAGCTCCAGGACGCGGTCCGCGTCCAGGCTGGACGCCAACAGCGCGGTAACCTCGTAGAGCTGTGTGGCCTCTCGCTCCCGCGCGCGCGTCTCGGTGTACAAGCGGGCCGCCTCGAAGGCGGTGGCGAATTGCTGGCTGAGGAGAGTAAAAGGCTCGATGCTGGCGGGATTGATCGGCCGCCGGCTGGTATGATTGTCGGCACACACCACCCCGATGGGGCGATCGCCGACCACGAGGGGAGTGATTATGAACTGATTGCTGCGAAGCGCTGGGTGGTACCGGTAGGAGGGATCCAACGGGACGATCTGCTGCAAATCTTCATCTCGGAGTACTGCCACCGGACGGCGGCTCTGGAGAACCTGGTAGAATGGGCCGGCGGCGGGGGAGAGCGGCAGGGTCGGCGGGGCCTCCGGGCCGTAAGTCGCCGCTAGCTCGAAATGGGAACCCTCGGGCGGGGCAAGCAGTATCCAGATGCGGTCGAAACCCACGATCTCATGCGCACTCCGAATGAAGGCCTGCAGCCGGTCGTCGGGCTCCCATGAGGTCTGCATCGAGATACCGACGCGGTAGAGCTGTTCGACCAGTTGACGGCCCTCCCGCGCGTCGCGCAAGAGGCGGGTTTTGTCCATGGCTAGTAAGGCCTGATCCGCGAACGCGGACAAGAGGGAGACCTCGTCCGGGGTGAAGCGGGCTGGGCTCCTGGTGTAGACCGTCAAGGTGCCAATGGTGAGGCCATGAGCTTTGAGCGGAACGCCTAGGAAGCCGTGGAATCCATACTCCAGGGCCCTGCGTTTGGTCTCTGAATCAATGGTCATATCCTGCGCGAGATCCTCCACAACGATAGGCTCCCCGGCAGCCACAACAAGGCTCATCAGGCTCCCGGCGATTTTCAGGCGAGGACGGAACATAAAGGCTGCCGCGGATTCGGTCCGGGCGCTGAGCACAACGTCATCCCCTTCCAACAGATGGAGCCCGACCACCTCGGCACCCAGGAGTCGTGTGGCCTCATTCACGATCAGGGCGAGGATTTGCTCGGTGTCCTGGATGGCGGCCAGGCGGCGGGACACGTCGTACAGGACCTCCAAGCGTCCGCGCTCACGCTGGGCCTCGGCATAGAGCTTTGCATTCTCACCCGCCAGGGTGCGGTATCTCTCCTCGCTCGTCCGCAAGGCCTCCTCCGCCCGCTCCTTGTGCGCGGCCTCTAATGCTTCCAATTCATCGATCCGTCGGCGCATTTCTCCCAGTTCGTGGACGAGCTGTTTTTTGGTTTTCCTTTCATCGTTCATGGGAACCTCTCTCCGTTGGGAGGAATCAGACCTGACCGGGGCGCGGGTTGACGAACGTGCCGGCGGGTTGGACCTCGAGCCCAGCCCGAGTACGGCGCGATGTCGTCGTGCTCGCAGGATAGCATGCATAGACTATGCTTGGCCCGCTTTTTTCTGGCCAACATGGGTTGCCACCAGGTGGCGAACCTCTGCCAGCAAGGCCTCGCGGCTATACGTCCCCTTCTGGAGGATCTGTTCCACATAGCCGTTCAAGCGCAGGCGGTCCTGCTCGGTCAGGTCTTTGGCCGTGACCACCACGATGGGGATCGACCGCCAATCGGCGTGTTTGCGCAACGCCTCGATGCACTCGAAGCCGTCCATCTCGGGCATCATCAGATCCAGCAGGATGAGGTCCGGCCGGTTCGCGGCCATCTTCTCTAGCGCGACGCGACCGTTATCGGCCTCCGAGACCGTCCACCCTTCGTGCTCCAGTGTTTGCCGCAACAGCGCGCGGGTAGCCGCATCATCCTCTACCACCAGCACCGGGCAGGGCAGGCGGGAGCAGCGGTATTTCTGCAGCACTGCGGCCAGGCGGTCCCGGTCGATGGGCTTGGTCAGGTAATCGGAGGCGCCCAGCGCGTAGCCCAGGTTCTTGTCGTCCACGATGGTGAGCATGATGACGGGATATCGGCCAGGTCCGGGTCGGCCTTCAGGGCGGTCAGCACCGCCCAGCCGTCCATGCCGGGCATCATCACATCCAGCGTGATGGCCGCAGGGCGCATGGCTTTGGCCAGCCGTAGCCCCTCCTCCCCCCCCGCGGCGGCCACCATGCGAAACCCCTCCTTGCCGAGGGAGCGTTGCATCAGGTCGTGCACGGTCGGGTCGTCGTCGATCACCAGCACGCTGCTCGCCCCTTCCGGCAGCGGCTTCGTTGTCGGCTCCGCGGGTGGCGTCGGCTGGGCCCTGCGGTCGTAGTCTTCGGCGGGCAGCCTGATGGTGAAGATGGATCCCTTCCCCAACTCGCTCTGCACCGTGATCTCCCCACCCATCATCCGACAGAAGTGCCTGGTGATCGCCAGCCCCAGCCCGGTGCCGCCAAATTGGCGCGCCGTCGAGGCTTCAACTTGCGAGAAGGCCTCGAACAGCCGGCTCATCTGCTCCGGTGTCATGCCGATGCCGGTGTCGGTCACGGAGAAGGCGATCCAATCGGCGTCCTCGACCCTGTCACGGGTGACAGCGAGGGTGATTATCCCCTGCTGCGTAAACTTGCTCGCGTTGCTGAGCAGGTTGAAGATGCTCTGCCGCACCTTGGTCAGATCGGCATGCATATTGCCAAGAGCCTCTGGACGACAGTGCATGCTCAGCGTATTGCCGTTTTTCTCCACCAGCGGTTGAATGGTGGTGATGACGTCGTGGAGCATGGACCCCAGGTCGAAGGTCTCCAGGTAGAGGTCCATCCGGCCGGCTTCGATTTTGGAGAGGTCCAGGATGTCGTTAATGAGGGCCAGCAGATGCTTGCCCGCGGCATTGATTTTCTGAAGGTCGGGCGTGAGATCCCCATGGCCTAACTCTTCGGCTTCCTCTTGCAACATCTCGCTATAGCCGATGATGGCGTTGAGCGGTGTGCGGAGCTCGTGACTCATGTTGGCGAGGAACTGCGATTTGTACCGACTGGCCGCCTCTACCCTATTGTTGGTCTCTTCCAGTTCGCGAAAAAGTCTGGTGTTCTCTTGCTCCCGTTCCTGTAAAGCTTCGGCCATCCGGTTGAACGAAGCCGCCAGCTCGCCGATCTCATCCTTGGAGGCCTCCGGCACTTTGAATCCAAGCTCCCCCGCGGCAATTCGCTTCGTCGCTGCTGCCAGCTGTTTAATAGGCCTGACGATGAAAATGCTCATCCACGAGCTTTCTTAGAAGCACCTGGGCCTGGGCTTCCATTGTTGCCATTTGCCTTTTGCCTTTCCCCTCCGAGGGAGGGAGCGCGGCTGTCCCCCCCATCCTGACCTTCCCCCTCGCCGGGGGGAAGGGATTTACAGTCCAAAGCGATTGCAAAACTCTGACGCACACCCCTATGCGTCAGACCCGTTGTGACCAGTGGCATCGCCTGTTATAGTGGAGGGAAATCGGTCTGGGTGGAAGGGAAGGAGCGGTTGAGGACCCGGCACGAGGCGGGACGGACGCAGATGTGACCCAACAGAATGCCTACGAACTCGCCAAAGCAGGCGGTCGCCACG
>CAYZKG010000136.1:0-6758 GCA_964478915.1 uncultured Nitrospira sp. | reverse complement strand
AGCTGGCTCCTTTATGCCGATCACGAAGTGGCTCCAATATGCCGGTCGGTGACAGGCGTAGAACGCCATGGTCAGGCTCTTGCCCGAGCCCTGCGTGTGCCAGACCACGCCGACGCGCCGGTCGCCGGGCTTGCCGCCGGGCTTGCGGCCCGCCTCGTAGCGCCCGGGCTCCTCCCCCATCTTCGTCAGCTCGGCCGCCCGCAGCGTCTCGGCCACCGCCGCCTGCACCGCGTGGAACTGGTGGTAGCCCGCCATCTTCTTTGCCAAGCGCCCGCCGCCGTCATCCTCGAAGACGATGAAGTCACGGACCAGATCGAGCAGCCGCCTCGGCGCGAGCAGGCCTTCGATCACCACCTGCAGCTCGGGCGTCGTGCTCGCGGCCAGCGCCTCGCCGTGGATCGTGCGCCAGGGCTTGAACCACTCGCGCCCGGCGGTCAGCGTGCCTACCCGGGCCTCCATGCCGTCGGAAACCACGAGCAGCGCGTTCGCGGCGAAGAACGACGGGATCTCGGCCTTGTAGGTCTGGAGCTGCTGGAACGCCGACCAGATCGTCGCGTTCTCGTCCGCCGCGTTCTTCAGCTCCAGCACCGCGAGCGGCAGGCCGTTCACGAACAGCACCACGTCCGGCCGGCGGGTGTGCTTGTTCTCGGTGACGCTGAACTGGTTCACCGCGAGCCAGTCGTTCGCCTTCGCATCCTCGAAGCCGATCAACCGCGCCTGCGCGCCGCGGATCGCGCCGTCCGCGGCGCGGTACTCGACCGTCACCCCCTCCACGAGCAGGCGGTGCACTGCCCGGTTCCTGGCGATGGGATCCGACCCCTCGGGCCGGGTGAGCTTCCGAAATGCGTCCTCCGGGGCCTCGGCGGGGAGTTGCGGGTTCAGCCGCGCCAGCGCGTCTCGCAGCCGCTGCGCCAGGAACACCTGCCCGTAGTCGTCACGCTCGGCCGCGAGCTCGCCGGGGGCGATGTCCGGGCCGTGGGCGACCGCGTAGCCCTGCGCCGCGAGCCACTCGAGGGCGGCCTCTTCCACCACCGATTCGGTGAACTTCCCCATTCGGCGGGATAATGCCGCAACTAGCCGCCCCGGGAGAAACGCCCAAAAACTGGTTGTCGCTTACCTGTCCGCCTAGGGCGTGGCGAGCAGCTCCCCCGCCGCGCCCGTCGCTCTTGCTCCAAGCTACTCGCCGCCCAAGTCTCTTATTTGAGACTGGTCCTTCCACCAGAGGACCGACACAACGAGATCCAGGGTTACCTTGACCGACGACTCGACGAGCACGTAGTCCTCGGCGTTCTCGTGGTCGATCCAGGCGTCCGCATCGACTTCTTCGGTGGCTTCGCCATAGTCCGACCGCGTCAGTAGGTCATACGCTAGCGTGTCCCTGCTGGTCTGCTCGCTTGGCCACAGCAGCCCTTGGAGTTCCGAACTGGCTCTGAACCAAACCCTTTTGGTGAGGCTCGAGCAGATCACCATGGCGGGGTGCGCCCCCAGATCGACGACCCGGCGCGCGGTTGCGGTGAAGCTCGCGCGGAACGCGCGAGCGAGATCCTTGATGACGACCAAGGTCGGCGGATGCTTTCCCAAGCGCGGCGTGAACATGCTGGAGGGCAGGAGCAGTTCCGTGGCGAACTCGTTCGCCAGGCTCTCCTTGTCTGTGCCGGTGTAGAACCGCTCCTGCTTATCGATACCGCAGGCCACATCAATTCGGCCCCGATCGTTCATCCAGTGTCCGAGCTCATGGCCGATGGAAAAGCGCTGGCGCGTCGGCAGGGAATCCTGGTTGACGGTAATGATGGCGCGATCATCAACCCCGACGATTCCCGCCTCGGCGCCCTGGAGCCTTTCACGGATGACCGTGGCACCAACGTACTGAGCGATAGCCTCGAGGTCGATTTCGTCAGGTTCGGTGATTCCGAGCTCGTCGAGCAGATCCTTTGCTCGCCGGAATCGTTTCATCGCTGTTGCTTGGTTCATTTCCGCTCGTCACGCTTCAAGAGCGCCCGCAAGTGAAGGATTGCTTTGTCCAGATCCTCCGCAGCCAGGTCCTTGAGGTTTCGGTTCTGGAAGCTCACCTTGTGCCCCTCCAGTCGCGCTTGCTTGAAAAGCTCTTCGAGCAGCCTGCGCTTGTCGACGGAATACTCAGGGTGACCTTGTTCCACTCTCGCTAGGCCTTCAGTCCGTGCGCTGTGCTCCCGGCGTGCAGCAGCCAGCTTCTCCTTCCAGTGCCGCTTCAGGGCTGTCGCAATGCCTTCCCGGCCCTCGCGAGCCAGAGCGGCCGGGTCATCCCCTGATTCTTTCAGGTATTGCAGGAACTCATCTTCCGGCGCCTCAAGAATGAACTCGAGCATCTGGTCCATGAGTTGCTCTTCAACCTTCCTCTTCCGATTGGGATTCATCGTTTTTGAGTTTTTCCAAGAATTGTTCGATCCGCCGGGAAAGCCGGCGGTCCGCAGTCCAGTACGTGGTGTCGCTCATGCCGAGTTGTTTCCGAATCTCGGCTTTGGAGAATCCCTGAAGCCGTAACTCCAGGATCCTGCTGATTTTTTCGTCCTCGGCGGCCAGCTGGGCACGGAAGACCGCCAAGCTGGCTTCTTTCTTGGCCTCGTCCTCACGGCCAATAAGGTCGGCTTCCACTCCAGCCTCCGCTTCACCCAAGGACTCGAGGACGCTGCCGGGGCGGTCTTCGCCCCCTGTCGCCCGAAGATCCGACTCCGGAATCAGGGAGATCTCTGTCCCGCCCTTGATCTTTCTAGCCGCATTGAACGCGATGCTTCGCATCGCTTCAGCCAAAAACTTAACAATATCAACGCGTTGCTTCGGCCACTTGCGGCCGTTCGGATCGAGCGCGGCGATGACTGCCATATGCAGCAACTCTCTCGGCTCCCATTGCCTCGCCAGCTCCGGATAGTGGCGCAAGAGCACGCCGCCCACCTTCGCTAGGCGGCGCTGGTCGGGATCGGACAGGTCGCGCACAGCGTCGCACACCTCATCCGTGCTCGCGACCACCTCCCCCGGCTTGGCTAGAGAGTCGTCGTCCGACTCCATCAAGTTCTCCTTGTTACCTACCTATGCTCACCTCGCCCTCACTTTTGACAAAACGCCTCTACCGGCATGGAAGACGACAAGCCGCGTCAAAAATACCTGTGCGCCGAGCATAGGTAGTTAAGGGGGATGAACCCGCAATCCTGAAAGGACAGCCTATGAGCGAATCAGTCAAGGAAGCGCCCGCCGAACACGGTGTCGGGCAGGGTCCGAAGTACTTCATCGACACCGAGGGAACCATCCACGAGTGGTCCTCGCCCACCATCACCACCGAACAGATCGCCCAGCTCGGCGGCTGGGACGTGTCGGCGGGGGTGATCGAGATCGACCCGGACAACAACGAGCGCACTCTCGCCCCCGGCGAGGCCGTGCAGTTGAAGCCCGGCCACGGCTTCGCCAAGAAGGTGCGCTGGAAGCGCGGCGACAACGCCTTCGAGGCACGGCTCGACCTCGAGATGCAGCTCCTCGAGGGACATTTCGGCAAGGCCATGGCGCGAAACGGCGTCTGGTTCCTGGTGAACGACTATCCGGTCGTGGGCAAGGAGTGGAACCGCAGCAAGACGCCGGTTTCCTTCCGCCCCCAGGTCGGCTATCCGGGCACGCCGCCCTACGGAATCTTCGTCCCCGCGGGCATCCGGTTCAACGGCGCGCTGCCGCAGAACTACCAGGAGCCGGCCGGCGACCGGCCGCCGTTCCCCGGCGACTGGGGGCTCTTCTCCTGGTCGCCGGACGACGGCCAGTGGCTCCCCGGCCCCACGCCGCGCGAGGGCTCCAACCTTCTCAACTTCGCCCTGGGATTTGCGCACCGCTTCCGGCAGGGGGCCTGACCGTGGCGCGCATCCGCATCGGTGCGGCCGAGCTCGACCGGCTGCGCAGGCATCTACTGCGCACGCCGCGCTGCGAGCAGGGAGCTTTTCTATTCTGCCGGCACTCAGTCTCGGGCGGCGCCGCCCACCTTCTCGCCTGCGAAGACTGGTCGCCCCTCAATCGCTCCGACTTTGAAGTCCAGGCAGGCGACTATCTTGAGCTGACCGACGCCGCGCGCGCCCGCCTCATCAAGCAGGCGCACGACCGCGGCCTTTGCCTCGTGGAGAGCCATTCGCATCCCGGCCCGTACCCGGCGGCTTTCTCCTACTCCGACCTTACCGGCCTGGACGAATTCGTGCCGCACGTGCGCTGGCGCCTGCGCGGGCGACCCTACGCGGCCCTGGTGTTCGCGCAGAGCGGGTTCGACGGCCTCGCCTGGATCGACGGAGGAGCGCTGCCGCAGCAAGTCATCGCCATTGAGACGGAGAAGGCGCGCCTTGCCGCTACCGGCTTGACCTTGGCGCGCACGGCGACGGCAGCCCATGGATAGATTCGACCGCAATATCCGATTCTTCGGCGCCGACGGCCAGGCGAAGCTCCGCAACGCACATGTGGCGGTCGGCGGATGCGGCGGGCTCGGCCAGCACGTGATCCAGCAACTCGCGTTCTTGGGTGTCGGCAAGCTCACCTTGATCGAGGACGAAGCTCTCAGCCGCAGCAACCTCAATCGATACGTCCTCGCGCGGCACGACGACCCGATCCCCGGGACCCACAAGATCGACAACGCGCTGCGCGCGATCTCGGCGATTGACCCGTCGATCGAAGTGATTCCGATCCGGAACTCGATCCGCTCGCGCGAGGTCTTCGACGCGCTGCGCGCGGTGCATAGCATCTTCGGCTGCTTCGACAACGACGGGGCGCGGTTGATCCTGAATGAATACGCCAAGGCATATACGACGGAATACTACGATCTCGCCAGTGACATCGAGCAGGACGCCGGCCTTCGTTACGGCGGTCGCGTCGTCCGCGTCGACCAGACTCCAGGATGCCTGGTCTGCCTCGGCCATATCGATCTTGCCGCGGCCCGCGAGGATCTGGAGAGCGAAGCTGCGCGCCGCGATCGGGCAAAGATATACGGCGTGGACACCGAGCTGCTGGATGAAGGCGGACCATCGGTGGTCTCCATCAACGGCGTTGTGGCGTCGCTCGGCGTGACCGAGTACATGCTTTCAGTCACGGGCATCCGAGCACCGAGAGGGCTCCTCACGTACCGCGGAGACCGCGGCATCGTAACCACCGGGACCACGGATGTTCCACCCGGGTGCTATTTCTGCGAAACCATCGCCGGTGCCGGCGCTAGTGCCGCGGTCGAGCGCTACATCGTCGACGCCGTCGAGAATCCAGCGATCTAGATTTCATCGCCGCTCAAGCTGGCGAGATTTCACGCGCGTACCAGCCCCGGTTTCAACCCTAGCCGGTCTTGAAACTCCTTTGGAATATCGTTCCAATGTTCAATCAGCAGATCAACGAGCTGGCGGCCATTTACAAGGCCAATTCGTGGGAATCCTGGCTCTAGCGCAACATCGGCCGCCGCACTCTGATAATCCGCAGTTGTGATGAACGCGCCCTGTCCACCGAACGGGATCGCCTGCCGGAGCTGACGCACCGTGCTCGCACTGACCTTCTGTCCAAGCTGATAGCGCTTGGCCTGCACGAACACTTTGACTTTCGCGAGATTCGCGACATTAAGTTCCCCCGTCGCGTCCACCCCGCCATCTCCGGTCTTGCCGGTCACTTCCGATCCCTCAAAACCGAGCGCCGTAAGCAAGTGGCCGACAAGAATCTCAAACTCTTTGTCATCAAGCTGAAGCACCTGTTCAAGCACCGCTCGGTAGGGGTCGTACGCCGTCAATGGCGCGGTGGTCACCAAGTCCTTGCGACCAATCGCGCCGAGAAACTCGTCGCGCTGAGAGACATAGAACACGGTCAGTGAGGAGCGAATCGTGTTTTGAAACGGAACGGAAAAACCGCTTCTTTTTAGCGTGTCGGGTGCCCAGCTAACCCGGCGCCGATGGCGATAGGGGCATCCGTCGTCACCGGCAGCGTAGAAATAGGAGGGGTCGGCCAGCAATTGCCCGTAGTGGAGCAATTCTGTATCGGCGGCAGGCGTGATCACGTAATCGCCTGCCTTCATCTCAAGCAGAAAGCGCCCGATCTGCCCGACTTGCTGGCCGATTACGATGTTGCTCGTATCGTCAGGGTGCGCTTGCCTGTACAGCGGATAAATTTCTTCTCGGGTCGCTATGTGGGATAGATCACTGTCCTCGATCCAGCCGATTGCGACGTATCCGCCCTCAACGAAATGTTGAGCGTACGTCCCAAACTCAGCGCGGACGCACCAAACGTCGCTCATGCTTTCCCTCCAACGCCCCCGCGAGGCAAGCCCAGCTCGTTGACTCGGCGCCCTGCCTCCTTCAGGCGCAGTTCCCCTGACATGAGCTTGGGCAACAGCGTGTCGCGCAGGGCAGCAAGCGAACCGGACTGACCCTCGTTCGCCGCCGCTTTCGCGAGCAGCGCGCCAGCGACACGTGAGAACCAATCAGTCACCCCGTCGCTTGGCTTGATGGCCCGTGTCGCCGCGACGACCTCTGGACGCACCGCTGGATAAGTTCCTCCATCTGCCAAGTGCTGAAGCGCTTCGATATTCTCCGCAGCCGTGGCCGTCACATAGACGAATTGTGCGAATTGAGCTTCGCGTGGTCGCAAGACCGCAAATCCTGTACTGCCGGTCAGCCCATCCTCTGTGATGAGAGCGTAGGAACCGTTTCCGGGCCTTACCGTCCCTACGATCGTGTCTCCCGGCCGCAGAACGCGCTGAGCTCGGCTCGGCGCTTCCTCAGCTGCGTACGCTG
>CAYZKG010000135.1:0-6815 GCA_964478915.1 uncultured Nitrospira sp. | reverse complement strand
GCGAAGGAGCGCGGCATCGAGGTCAAGGAGGTCAAGAGCAGCGACGCGGGCGATTTCACCAGCGTCATTCGCATTCACGTCGAGGGGAGCAAAAAGGCGCATCGAATGGCCGGCACGTTATACAGCCGCAAAGACCCTCGCATCATCGAGATCGACAAGTTCCAGGTGGAGGTGGTTCCGGAGGGCCACATGATCTTGATCCTCAACGTGGACCGGCCCGGTGTGATCGGGACTGTGACCGGGGTGTTGGGGGATCACAATGTCAACATCGCCCGGATGCAATGCTCGCGAGAGGAAAAAGGCGGCCGAGCCCTGTTGATCATCGGACTTGATGCTCCACTGCCGAGCGGTGTGTTGCAGACGATCAAGCGCGGCAACAACATTCTGTCCGTCAAGCTGGTGGATCTCACCAAGGGGTTGTGACCCCTCCTCCCGAGCCAAGGTCCCGCCCCGTGTTAACTCCGTCGTGAGCCGAGGCTTCATCGATGTCGAAACAAGACCGCCCGCTGAGCCCGGTTGGCATGGCCACCCTTCTGCCGCATGCCGCCCAGCGCGTCCGGCATATCGAACAGCTCGTGCTGAGCTGCCTTGACCGGTGGGGCTATCGGGAGATCATTCCTCCGTCATTCGAGTATCTTGATGTCCTCTCGGCCGGTCTCGAGCCCGAGCTGCTGGAGAAATGCTACAAGTTCGTGGACCGTTCCACCGGCCGCATCCTGCTTTTGAGACCAGACGTCACGGCGCAGATCGCCAAGATCGTGGCCATGGGCATGGCCGGCCCGGCGCTGCCGCTCCGGCTGTGCTATCGGACGACGGTCTTTCGGTATGAGCCTGAGCATGCCGGCCGGGAGCGCGAGATTTTCCAGCTCGGCGCCGAGCTGATCGGTTTGGATGATGTCGCTTCCGATGCGGAAATTGTGGCCTTGGCCGCGGATTGCCTGAAGCAGCTTGGTCTCCACACATTCAAGATCTCGGTGGGGCATGTGGCTTTCTTCAAAGCGCTGCTGGCCGCAGCGGGATTGTCGCGTGATGGCCGGAAGCGTGCCGAGCACGCCGCTGCACGTAAGGATCTGAGCTGGCTCGAGGAGATCCTCAGCGAAGAGCGCGTCACGAAGGCGCGGGCTCAAGCGATCCTCAAGGCGCCAGGTCTCTTCGGTGGGAAAGATGTTCTGGAGCGAGGCCGAGCGCTGGCGGGCCGGGATGCGAGACTGCTGGCCATTCTGGATCGGCTGCAACAGGCCTATGGCGTGTTGACATCGAGCGGGCTCACATCGCATGTGCTGTTGGACCTGGGCGAGTTCCGCGGGTTCGATTACTATGACGGGATCGTCTTTGATGTGTTCGTGGACGGCATCGGGAGCGAGCTAGGCGGGGGAGGCCGGTACAATCATTTAATCGGCCAGTTCGGACGCGAGGTTCCTTCCACAGGGTTCGCCTTCGACGTGGACCGTCTGTTTCGTGCGGTTGAGAAGCTCGGTAACGGGTTCCCGCCGGGGGCGCCCCAGGTCCTGCTGCTGGCGTTCCCCGCCCAGCATCAGGCTTTGTTCAAGGTTGCCCAACAGCTCCGTAGTGCCGGTCTCCGCGTGATCCAGGAAACCTTACCGGTGGCGCCATCAAAGGTGATCGGGTTTGCCCGCAAGCACGGAGCGCGGATGAACGTTTCTGCAGCCGTGGTGCTGGGCTTCCGGCGACAGGCTTCCGATGACGCGCTGGTTGTCGTGCCGGGCTCCTCTTTTTCCAGGACGGTGAAGATCAAGGAGCTTGCCGGCTACCTGAATTATGGAGCGTGACCGATGACACCCACCGACCTCTCCGATCCGCGCCTCCCTCCTCAAAACCTGGAGGCGGAGCAGTCCATCCTCGGGGCCATTCTCCTGGAGAATGCCGGCATCAACAAGGCCATGGAACTCCTCGCGACAGAGGATTTTTATCGAACGGCGCACCGCAAGATTTACCAAGCGATGCTCGACTTATCGGAGCATGGCGAGGTGATCGATCAGATCACCCTCACCGAACAGCTTAAGACCAAAGGGGAACTGGAGTCGGTGGGAGGCGCAGCGTACCTGGCCGAGTTGGTCCAGGTCGTCCCGACCGCCGCCAACATTAAATACCATTGCAAGATCGTCCGTGACAAAGCGCTCCTGCGGGGGCTCATCCAGACTTCGACCGAGGTGATCTCCCGGGGGTACGACGGCGATACCCAGGTGGATGAGCTCCTGGATTTTGCAGAGCGCTCCGTCTTCAGCCTGTCCCAAGGAAAGCTGGGGCGTTCCTTCACCTGGATCAAGCACGTCGTGGATGAAAGTTTCGATCTCATCGACCGCCTGGCGCGACGGACGGAGAAGATCACCGGAGTGTCGACCGGATTCGTTGAGATCGATAACCTGACCGGAGGACTCCAGCCATCGGATCTGATCGTCATTGCCGGCCGGCCGAGCATGGGGAAAACCAGTCTGGCCCTCGGCATCGCAGAGCATGCCTCCATTTATACCAACAAGGTCGTCGGCGTCTTCAGTCTGGAGATGTCGAAGGTTCAGTTGGGAATTCGGATGTTAAGTTCTGTCGCACGCGTCGATTCGCAAGCGTTACGAAATGGAAAACTGACCAAAGAAGATTTTGGCGAGTTGATTCCTGCTGCAGACCGACTCTACAAAGCCCCGCTCTATATTGATGACAGTGGCGCTCTGACCGTGCAGCAGATGCGAGGCAAAGCCCGTCGCCTCAAGGCCGAAAAAGGGCTCGACCTCCTGATCGTGGACTATCTCCAGCTCATGCAGGGCCGGACAGATGCCGAATCACGCCAACAGGAGATCTCTGATATCTCCCGCTCTCTCAAGGCCCTGGCCAAGGAACTGGACATTCCGGTAGTGGCGCTATCCCAGCTCAGTCGGGCGGTGGAGAGCCGGAAGCCCCCCATTCCGGTGCTGGCGGACCTGAGGGAGTGCGTCACAGGAGAGACTCTGGTGCTCTTGAGTGATGGCAGACGGGAACCGGTCAAGAATCTTGTCGGAAGTACCCCGGACGTGCTTGCCGTATCTGAGGAGGGACGTATTATAAGTATCCGTAGCGACAAAATCTGGCGTGTGGGCACTCGGCCTGTTCTCAGAGTGCGCCTGGCCAGCGGCAGGTCCATTCGTGCTACCGCAGATCATCGTCTGCTTGGTGCGAGTGGGTGGACTTGTGTGAGAGAAATGATGGTTGGTGATCAGCTTGCCCTAGCTCGACAGCTTCCTAACCCGCTAGACACGGAGATCTGGCCAGATCTCCGTGTCGCCCTCCTTGGTCAACTCATTGGCGACGGGAGTTATCTCAGTCAACAGCCCATGCGTTATACAACGAGTTCCGAAGAGAATAGTCTGGTGGTGGCTGAGGCGGCGACGAAGGAATTCTGTGCCACGGTTACGCGCTACAAAGGACGCGGCGCTTGGCACCAACTCCTTATTAGTGGAAATGGCAATCGTTGGCACCCTTCGGGTGTGAACTTGTGGCTACGGAATCTCGGTATCTTTGGTCAAAGGTCTTACGAAAAGCGGATTCCCGAGTCTGCGTTCCGCCTGAACAATACCCAGATAGGGCTCCTCCTTCAACACCTGTGGGCTACGGATGGCACCATCACACCACGGTCTAAAGGGCGAGGAAGTCATGCAGTATCCTTTACTACTAACAGTCTTGGACTAGCTGGTGATGTGGCTGCCCTCCTACTCAGACTTGGAATCGTTGCTCGCATCCATCAAATTCAACAGGGCGCTTATCACCCTATCTACCTCGTTAGTGTTTCTGGTGGGGCAGACCAGCAGCGATTCCTTGAGCGGGTTGGCGCCTTCGGGCCACGAAAACCAAATGCCGAAAAGCTATCCATTGCGCTCAATGGCAAAGTGCACAATACTAATGTCGACACTGTTCCGATCGAGGCTTTTGCGCGGGTTAAACGCGTTATGCGGGAGTGCGGAATTTCACAACGCCGGATGGCAGCATTACGAGGGACATCTTACGGTGGGACCTCTCACTTTAAGTTCGCACCGTCCCGGAATGTCCTGGCTGAATACGCATTGATTCTCGAAGATAAAATGCTTGCCGCTCAGGCAGCGAGTGATCTTTTCTGGGATCGTATTGTGAGTATCGAGCCAGACGGTGAGGAAGACGTATTTGATTTAACTGTGCCGGGACCAGCCTCGTGGCTAGCAGATGGCATCGTCAGTCATAACTCTGGCGCCATCGAGCAGGACGCCGACATCGTGATCTTCATTTACCGGGAGGACCAGTACGATCCCGACTCGCAACGGAAGGGCATTGCCGACATTCTCATCAAGAAACATCGTAATGGCCCGACAAAGGACATCGAGCTGTTCTTCCATGAGAAATACGCTTCCTTCGAAAATCTGGACAAGCGGGAAGTTGTTTGACACCTTCGTTCATCGCTGCGTATAATCCGACCGCCGCCATCTTTCACGAACACGGTTGTGCCACGGAAACCATGCTGCGAGCCGTTCGCACGGGCGAGCCACTCTGTGCCATCCTCCAGCCGGTCAGGGCGATGGGGACTGCGCTGCTTGTCGTTCTCACGGCGAGCTCTCTCCTGGCGGCGTCCTGCACCAGCACGTCACAGGCCACGACCCCGGCGGGGACGACCGCTCCCTCAGGGCAACCTGCCGCCTCCGAAGATCCCCGTGCCTATTATGATTTCATGCTCGGCTACCAAGCCGAGCTCAGTCAGGATACCGAGCAGGCTCTCCGCCGCTACCTGAGCGCCCTGCAGGAAGATCCGTCCTCCCGCTTTCTCAAGGCCAGGATTGCCGCGCTCTATTTTGCCCGAGGCGACGTGGCCAACGCCGTCCAATTCGCCGAGCAGCTCAGGCAGGCGGAGTCACTTGATCCTTCCACGCTCGTGCTGCTGGCCAATATTTATGCCGGAGCAGGGGAGCCGGAGAAGGCTCTGAACCTCTATGACCACGCCATCGCGCAGGATCCCTCAGCGGGCGGAACCTACATCTCCAAGGGATTGTTGCTGGTCAACTTGAGACGGCTGCAGGAAGCTGAGCGGGCGTTTCAGCAGGGCGCGGAGAAGAGCAAGGAGTCGCCGGCCGCCTACTACTATCTGGGACGTATCGCTGTCGAGCTGAACGAGTCGGAGCGGGCCATTCCTCATTTTGAGCGGGCCATCACGGTCAGCCCGACTTTTGAGCCTGCGTATATCTCCTTGGCCGCGGTGTACGAGTCCCAGCAGGATCGCGCCAAAGCCGTGGCCCTCTACCGGAAGTACCTGCAGGACGTCAACGCGCGCAGCAAGGAAATCCGGCACAATCTGGTGCGCCTCTATATCGGTGACAAACTTTATGCGGAGGCTTTGGCGGAGCTGGGGAAGCTCCTTGCCGATGACCCTGACGACCTAGACGCCCAGTTACGGGTGGCTCTCATCCATGGAGAGCAGAAGGACTACCAGAAGTCCGTTCAGGAGCTCACAAAAATTTTGGCGGTGAGGTCGGGAGAGCTCAGAGTCCGTGACTATCTGGGCCTCATGTACGAAGAACTGAAGCGCTATGACGAGGCCATCCGGGCCTACGAGCAGAACCTCAAGATACAACCCGCCTATGTGGACGGACATGTTCATCTCGGCTTCCTTTTGTACCGATTGAAACGGTACAACGAGGCGATCCCGCATCTGGCCGACGCGGCGCGATTGAATCCCAAACGGGCGGATGCGCATCTGCTGTTAGGCCTGACGTACCTCCAGATCGAGCAGTACGATCGCGCCTCCAAGGTATTCGAGGAAGGTATCCGCTACAACCCGGCGAACCCTGACCTCTATTTCAACTTGGGGACTGCATACGACAAGCTGAACCGGTTCGATGATGTGGTGACGGCGATGGAAGCCGCTCTTCGGCTGGACCCGAAGCACGCCGATGCCCTGAACTATCTCGGGTACAGCTATGCCGAGCGCGGCATCAAGATCGATGAAGCCTTGTCGCTCATCCAGCGCGCGGTGGCTCTGAAGCCCAACAACGGTTATTACGTGGACAGTCTCGGCTGGGTGTTCTTCAAGAAGGGGCTGCTGAACGAAGCGTTGGTTGAGATCAAGAAGGCTGCTGCGCTGGTCGGGGACGACCCGGTGATCTTCGAGCATCTCGGGGAAATTTATCTGGAGCAGAACCTCGTCCAGGAAGGGCGTGAAGCCTGGATCCGCTCGCTGGAATTGGATCCGAACAACCAGAAGCTGATGGACCGCTTCCGGCATCGCGGACTGGGCGATCCCGCGATGGAAGAGCGAATCCGTCAGGCCAAACGACGTCTCTCGCAGAACGATGCCCCGGACGCGGTTCACCAGACCGCCGCGCCAGGGCCCTCTCACTAATTGCCGAAATTCGGCACTTTTCCAGCACAAACTGAACATCCTGCGTTCGTGCCTGCCGTTGTCATCCCATAGGTTTGGTCAAAGTATACGTATTTAGATGATTTTTTTATCGGTAGTTTGCTTTTCCCTGTTGGCATGGAACCTGCTTTCTCCTGTGGTTGCCGACCCTCACAGGGCGCCGGCTCAACCCACGTAAGGAGAGACCTATGCTAAAACGGCTGGGGGAGACGCGAGGGTTCACCCTCATTGAGTTGATGATCGTGGTGGCCATCGTCGGCATTCTGGCGGCGATCGCCATTCCCAACTTCCTTCGGTATCAAGCCAAGTCTCGCCAGGCCGAAGTCAAGACCAACCTGGGCGGAGTCTTCGTGGCTGAAACGTCCTATTTCGGCGAGAACTCGCGTTTCGGGAGTTTTAACGAGACCGGATTTGGCCTGGCCGGAACGTCCAACCGGTACACCTATCG